>NZ_JBEYIS010000122.1:0-1077 GCF_040635975.1 Streptomyces sp. NPDC006798 | reverse complement strand
GGGTGAGTTGTTGGTGTTCTTGGGGGGTGAGGGTGTTGATGTGGTGGATGGGGGTGTGGGGGTTTTGGGTGATGGTGTGGAGGAGGTTGGTGAGGCGGGTGGTGAGGGTTTGTGCGGTGTGGTGGGTGAAGAGGTCGGTGGCGTATTCGAGGTAGCCGGTGATTCCGTTGGGTTGTCCGTTGGGGTGGGTGTTTTCGATGAGGGCGATGGTGAGGTCGAATTTGGCGATGTTGGTGGGGGTGGTGTGGAGTTGGGCGGTGAGGTGGGGGGTGTGGTGGGTGGGTTGGGGGTTTTCCTGGAGGGTGAGCATGGTTTGGAAGAGTGGGTGGTGGGCGAGGGTGCGGGTGGGGTTGAGGTGTTCTACGAGGAGTTCGAAGGGGAGGTCTTGGTTGTTGTAGGCGTTGAGGGCGGTTTCTTTGGTGCGGTGGAGGATGTCGAGGTAGGTGGGGTTTCCGCTGGTGTTGATGCGGAGGATGAGGGTGTTGACGAAGAAGCCGATGAGGTTGTGGAGGGTGGTGTCGGTGCGTCCTGCGGTGGGGGTGCCGAGGGGGATGTCGGTTCCGGCGCCGAGGCGGGTGAGGAGGGTGGCGACGGCGGCTTGGAGGACCATGAAGAGGCTGGTGTTGTGGGTGTGGGCGAGGTTTTTGAGTTGTTGGTGGAGTTCGGGGGTGATGGGGAAGGTGATGTGTTGGCCGTGGTGGGTGGCGGTGGTGGGGCGTGGGTGGTCGTAGGGGAGGGGGAGGGTGTCGGGGAGGTCGCGTAGGTTGTTTTTCCAGTATTCGAGTTGTCGGGCGGCGAGGCTGGTGGGGTCTTTTTCGTCGCCGAGGAGGGTTTTCTGCCAGAGGGTGTAGTCGGCGTACTGCACCGGCAGAACCGGACGGGGCTCCGTGGCCGTCATCTCTCCGGCGGTTCCATCCGCGGATGTTCCCTCGGCGTGCTCCTGGTAGAAGTGCAGCAGGTCGGTGAGGAGCGGGCGGATGGATTCGCCGTCGGCCGCGATGTGATGGACCACGAGGACGAGGGAGTGTTCCTCCGGACCCGTCGTCAGCAGGGCCACCCGGAGCGGAAACTCCTCGG
>NZ_JBEYIS010000121.1:0-1080 GCF_040635975.1 Streptomyces sp. NPDC006798 | reverse complement strand
CCGGGTGGTGTTTGTGTTTCCGGGGCAGGGTCATCAGTGGGTGGGGATGGCTGTGGGGTTGTTGGATTCGTCGGTGGTGTTCGCGGAGCGTTTGGCTGAGGTGAATGAGGTTCTGGGTGGGTTGGTGGATTGGGATTTGTTTGATGTGTTGCGGGGGGTGGAGGGTGCGCCGGGGTTGGATCGGGTGGATGTGGTGCAGCCGGTGTTGTTCGGTGTGATGGTGGGGTTGGCGGGGTTGTGGGGTGCGTGTGGTGTGGTGCCGGATGCGGTGGTGGGTCATTCGCAGGGGGAGATTGCCGCGGCGTGTGTGGCGGGGTTGTTGTCGTTGGAGGATGCGGTGCGGGTGGTGGTGTTGCGGTCGCGGGAGTTGTTGGTGTTGGCGGGGAGTGGGGGGATGGTGTCGGTGGGGTTGGGGGTTGGTGGTGTGGAGGAGTTGTTGGTGGGGTTCGGGGGTCGGTTGTCGGTGGCGGTGGTGAATGGTCCTGGGTCGGTGGTGGTGGCGGGTGATGTGGGGGCGTTGGATGAGTTTGTGAAGGTGTGTGAGGGGGTGGGTGTTCGGTGGTGGCGGGTGGCGGTGGATTATGCGTCGCATTGTGGTCATGTGGAGGTGGTGGAGGAGGGGTTGTTGCGGGTGTTGGGGGGTGTTGTGGGTCGTGATGGGGGTGGTGTGGGGTTTTATTCGACGGTGACGGGTGGGTTGTTGGGTGGGGGTGAGTTGTCGGGTGGTTATTGGTATCGGAATTTGCGGGAGCGGGTGCGTTTTGATGAGGCGGTGGGTGCGGTGTTGGGTGAGGGGGGTCGGGTGCATTTTGTCGAGGTGTCGTGTCATCCGGTGATGGTGGAGGGTGTGTTGTCGGTGGCGGAGGGGTTGGGTGTGGGTGGGTTGGTGGGGGTGTCGGGTTCGTTGCGTCGTGGTGAGGGTGGTGCTGGTCGGTTTGTGGGGTCGTTGGGTGAGGCGTGGGTGGGTGGTGTGGGTGTGGACTGGGGTGCTGTGGTGGGTGTGGCGCCGGGTTCGGTGTCGGGTGGGGGTCGGGTGGAGTTGCCGACGTATGCCTTCGACCGCAAGCGCTACTGGATCGG
>NZ_JBEYIS010000120.1:0-1168 GCF_040635975.1 Streptomyces sp. NPDC006798 | reverse complement strand
CCGGTTCAGCCCTTGCGCTTGTTGATCTCCTCGGTGAGTTGGGGGAGGACGGTGTGGAGGTCGCCCACGACGCCGTAGTCCGCCAGCTCGAAGATCGGCGCCTCCGGGTCCTTGTTCACCACCACGATCGTCTTCGACGTCTGCATCCCCGCCCGATGCTGAATCGCACCCGAGATACCCGACGCCACATACAACTGCGGCGACACACTCTTCCCCGTCTGCCCCACCTGATGCGCATGCGGATACCACCCCGCGTCCACCGCCGCACGCGACGCGCCCACCGCACCACCCAACGCGTCCGCCAACGCCTCCACCAACGCGAACCCCTCACCCGAACCCAGACCACGACCACCCGACACCACCACAGCCGCCTCCGTCAGCTCCGGACGACCCGACACCGCCCGCGCCGACCGCGACACCACCCGAACACCCCGAGCCCCCTCCGAGAACTCGACGGGAAGGTCCTCCACCACACCCGCGGCCTCCACCGCCTCCACCGCGGCACTGTTCGGCTTCACCGTGATCACCGGCACCCCACGCGACACCCGCGACCGCGTCGTGAACGACGCCGCGAACGCCGACTGCACCACCACCGGACCCCCCTCACCCACCTCCACATCCACCGCATCCGTGATCACACCCGACCCCAACCGCAACGCCAGCCGCGCGGCCACCTCCTTGTTCTCCCCCGACGACACCAACAACACCGCCACCGCCGACACCCGCCCCACCGCCGCCTCCAGCGCGTCCACCCGCGGCACCACCAGGAAATCGGAGAACTCCCCCGCCTCCGACACCAAAACCCGCTCCGCCCCATGACCCGCCAACACGGACACGGTCTCCGACGCACCCGCACCCAACACCACAGCCACCGGCGAACCCAACCGCCGCGCCACCGTCAACAACTCCAGCGACGGCTTACGAACCAACCCCTCCACATGATCCACAACCACCAGAACATCAGCCATGACACACACTCCAGAAGAACGAGACGAAGACAGGAAGACGGGAAAAGGAAGGAAAGAAACGGGCCGCCCAGCAGCGGTCAGACGAACTTGCGGGACACCAGGAACTCCGCCACCCCACGGCCCCCGTCACCCTCGTCCACGACCACCGTCCCCGCACTGCGCGCCGGACGCTCCTCCACCGCGTCCACCACCGTCCACGC
>NZ_JBEYIS010000119.1:0-1900 GCF_040635975.1 Streptomyces sp. NPDC006798 | reverse complement strand
TCCCTCGTACTGGACGTACTTGGGAATCCCGACAACACAGCGATTGTGCGTGCCGGGCGTCGCGGGCCAGGCGGGACTTTCCGGACACGCCCTAGAAGATTGATGAAGATCTTGGTGAGGTGCTGTCCGGCCGGAGGCCGGGCGGCCCCTCTGGTCATCCGGTGGCAGGGGCGAGGTGCCAGGTGCCGTTGGTTCGGGTGAGTCCGAGGTCGATCAGCCGGCGGAGGTTGAGGACGGCTGCTCGGGTGTGGAGCCAGGTGTCGTTGGCGATGGTTCCGCGGTAGCGGAGTCTGCGGTTGCCGTGGTGGACGAGCCAGGCGACGGCGCGTTCGACCGGTGGTCTCCAGCGTCGGTAATCGGCCTGCCATTCGGGGTCGCCGGCGGCCTGGTGGCGGGCTGCTGTCTGGAGGTCGTGGTGCGGGCGGATGGTCAGGATGCGCCCTGCCCTGGCCTTGGTGCACCGCTCACGCAGAGAGCATCCGGTGCATAGCTCCTTGAAGACGGCCTTGCGCTGGTGATGCTGTCCGCCGGGGGCGGTGAGGGGGACGGTGTGTCCGGCAGGACAGGTCACGGTGCCCTCGGCGGTGTCGATACCGAAGTCGTCCAGGGTGAAGCCTCGGGGGACAGCCGCCCGCAGCGGGGCGGGTTTCAGGAACAGCCGGTGACCTGCCTCTTCGAGGGCCTGGCGGGCGTCGCCGGTGGAGTAGGCGGTGTCACCGAAAACATCGAGTGAAGCGTCCTCGTCGGCCAGCAGGCCGACGCCGACCCTGGCCTCATGGTGCTCGGGCCCGGTTCCGGGGGTGAGGGCGACGGCGGTGTACAACCCGGTCTCGGGCTCGACGGCCAGGTGGGCCTTGTATCCGTCCTGCTGGTGGGTGTGGGTCTTGTGCACGTGGCGGGCTTCGGGATCGACGGTGGAGACCATCCGGTTCGGCGCGGTGCCCCGGGTGATGCGCCAGCGCCCGTCGCGGCCGTCGGAGTCCCCGGCGGGCTCGACGTCCTGACCGGCGACCAGGGCGAGCAGGCCGACCGCGTTCGCGGCCTTCTCACGGAGCTGCTGGTCGGGCAGGTGACCCAGCAGCCGCAGCGTATCGGTGACGAGCGCGTCGACGAGGTCGGCGCGGGCCTGTTCGTCGTTCCAGGCGATGCGGGGTTTGCCGGGGTCGGCGTAGTCGTGGGCGGTGCACTGTGCTGCCGCGACGTCGGCGGCGCCGGGAACCTCGCGGATCACCGCGCGGACGGCGGCGATGATCTGGGTGACGGTGTCCTGGGTGGCGACCGCGTCGTCCAGCACGGTCGAGTCCAGCGCCCGCCGGTGCCTGCCTTTGAGGACACCGGTCGCCTTGACGACCTCCCGCACCGCCTCGAAGACCCGGTTCGGCCGGACAGAGCGGGCCAGCCGGCGGCGGAAGTAGGCCAGCAGCGACGGATCAAACGCCATGTCGTGCAGGCCCAGCCCGCACGCGGCCTTCCACCGCAGGTCACACCGCAGTTCCTGGACCGTCTCGAAGTCCGACAGCCCGTGCAGAGCCTGCAGCGTGACCGTCGAGGCGAGGATCTGCGGCGGCATGCTCGGCCGACCGTTCGCTGAGGGGTACATGTCCTCGAACATCTCCGCCGGGAACAGGGCACCGCGATGCTCGGCCAGGAACGCGAACAGGCTTCCCGCCGGTATCAACTCCCGGCACGTCTCCCACACATCCGGCCCGACGGTCTCCCCGGCCCATTCACCCATCACCACGAAAACGAGTCTGGCCCCGCCGCTCACGCGGCGGGGCCAGAACCCCAAGATCTTCATCAATCTTCTAGGGCGTGTCTGACGGATCAGGCTGGATCAGCGAGCGGGGTCTGGTGCCGTGGATCGCAAGGCGGAGGAGGGAGTCCACGCGGTGGGGGTACG
>NZ_JBEYIS010000118.1:0-2654 GCF_040635975.1 Streptomyces sp. NPDC006798 | reverse complement strand
CGGACCGGCGGCGGGGCGCGTACCGGTACCGGTACGCGCCCCGCCGCCGGTCCGGTCCGTCAGACCGTCAGCCGGCCGTCGCGGGCGATCACCCGGCCGCCGCGGACCACGAATCGCGGCACCGGCCGGTCCACCACGGCCTCCGGTACCGAGGCCGCGCCCACCAGGACGAAGTCGGCCGGATCGCCTACCGCGAGCCGGGACGGCTCCAGACCGAGCAGCGCGGCGCCGCCCTGTGCCACCACGTCGTAGCAGGCGACGAGTTCGCCGTCGGTCCGGGCGTCGGTACGGTACGCCAGCAGATGCGCGCGGTTGATCATATTGCCGTCGCCGAACGGCGACCACGCGTCGCGCACCCCGTCGGAGCCCGCGGCGACCAGCACTCCGTGGCCCGTCAGCGCCGCCGTCGGGAGTACCGGATCGGCCCCCAGGGCGCAGGTGGTGAGCGCGATCCCGGACTCCGCGAGCAGCCGGGCCGTGGCGGCCAGTTCGTCCCCGGCGAGATCCGCGACGCAGAACGCGTGGCTCACCGCCACCCGGCCCTCCAGCCCCGCGTCGACCGTCCGGCGGGCGATCTCCGTGAGCTGCCGTACCCCGTCCGGGTTGCCGTCGTGGAGATGGACGTCGAGGGGGACGCCCGCGCGGGCGGCGGTCCGGAAGAGGAAGTCGAGCTGGCCGTCCCGGTCGCCGTCGACCCCCACCGGATCGAGGCCGCCGAGGACGTCCGCGCCCTCGGCCAGGGAACGGGTCAGCAGTTCGGCGGTGCCGGGCCTGCTGACCAGGCCGAGCTGGGGGAAGGCCACCACCTGGACGTCGAGCAGATCCGCCCGCGCGTCCGCCGCCGCCCGGACGCCGTGCACGGCGGAGAGTCCGTACACCGGCGCCACGTCGACATGGGCCCGCATCGCGCGCGTCCCGTGGGCGACGGCCGTGTCCATCAGCGCCCCCGACCGCTCGGCGACCGAACCGGGCACCCGCGACCTGGCCCGGACATCGCCCTCGATCAGGTCCCGGAGCGAGCGCGCGGGCTCCCGGCTCAGCCAGGGCCCGCCCCAGGCCGTCTTGTCCGGATGGATATGGGCGTCCACGGGCGACGGCAGCGCCAGCGAGCCGCCCGCGTCGACGGTGGCGTATCCGGCGGGCGGCCCGTCCGAGGTCGCGGGGCCGAGGTCGGTGATCCGGCCGTCGGCCGTCAGCAGGTCGACGAGCCGCCCGTCGGGGGTCCGGACGGCGGTGAACAGGACAGGCGTGTGCGGGGCCATGGGCCGGGGTGCTCCTCGGTTCAGGGGAATGCAAGGGGGGACGCAAGGGCCTTGAGGGACTGCGTACGGGTCCGGAGGCGGCGGGCGCGTCGCCCGTCCGACCGCCGCGCGGGAGGGGTCAGGACTCCGGGGGGCGCTCCGGCCCGGACGGCGCGGACGGCCCGGACCCGGCCGTGGGGCGCTCCGGGTCCGCCGGGGCGAGCAGCCGCATCGCCGCCGCCCGGGTCCCGGCCACATGCTCCCGGGCGATGCGCTCGGCCTCCGCCGCGCTCCCGTCCCGGATGGCCGCGTACAGCAGCTCGTGCTCCCCGCACATGGCCGTACCGTCGGCCGGTTCCGTGGTGAGGCCGAAGAGCCGCCGCAGTCTGCCGTCGAGCGGCGTCATCAGATCCAGCAGCAGCGGATTGCCCGACAGGACGACGATCTGCCGGTGGAAATCGGCGTGGACCGAGGCCAGCTCCCGGGTGCGGCGGGGGTTTCCGGCGGCCTGCCGGGCCCGGGCGAGCAGCCCTTCGAGTACGCGCAGCCCCGCCGTGTCGGCCCGGTCGGCGGCCAGCGCCGCGGCCAGTGCCTCCAGCCGCTCCCGGATGTCGAAGAGATCCGCCGCCTCGGCCGGGCCGAACGGGGCGACGAACGCGCCCCGGCGGGCCGAGACGGTGACGAAACCCTCCGACTCCAGCCGCTGGAGGGCCTCGCGGACCGGGACCCGGGACACCCCCAGCTCCTCCGCCAGCTCGCGCTCCACGATCCGCCGCCCGGACGGCAGCCGGCCGTCGATGATCCGCTCCCGCACCTCGCGGTACACCTGGTCCCGCAGGGACAGATGGGCGCCGCCGATCGTGTCGGCGCCGGGTTCGCCGCCGGTCCGGCCGTCGCTCATGACCCGCTCCCTCGTCCGCGATACCGCCATGCCTGGTATTCGGTATACCAGATTCAGGTGAAGGCTGTACGGCGTGGGCGGCCCGGGACCCGTCTCCCGGGGCGCCCGTACCCCCGCTCACCCGGGCCAGACGTCCTCCACGTAACGCCCCTCGGCCATCAGACAGCTCAGCCATGCCTCCGCCGCCTCCGGTCCCGTACCGGTGTGGCCGATGTGGCGGCCGGGGTGATGCGGAACATCGCCCGGCGCGGGGGACGGGAGTACGCGGTACCGCCCGAGGAGCCGGCGGCGTTTCCGCTCTCGGGCCTGGACGGTCTCTGCCCGGGCGCCGTCGTGCGGGGCACCGGCCCGGGACCGGGGACCCGGCGCGCCCTGGACCGGCTCGTCTCCGCGACGGCGGCCCTGGCGTTCGGACCGGGCGCGGAGCGGCGCGAAGGCTGACGCGGGTTTCGTACGAGGTCGGGGGCCCGGCCCCCCGGGGGGGCGCGCGCGGGGCGGGAGCGGGGGGGGCA
>NZ_JBEYIS010000117.1:0-2666 GCF_040635975.1 Streptomyces sp. NPDC006798 | reverse complement strand
TTCGCCGTCGGCCGCGATGTGATGGACCACGAGGACGAGGGAGTGTTCCTCCGGACCCGTCGTCAGCAGGGCCACCCGGAGCGGAAACTCCTCGGTCAGCACGAAGCCCTGCTGAACGATCTCGTCCACCGCGGCGGGCAGCTCTTCGGTGCCGATCCGCCGATGTGTCAGCCGGGGCTCGGCCTCTTCGGGGGTGTGGATGTGCTGATGGGGGGTGCCGTCGGTCTCGGGGAAGGTGGTCCGGAGCGTTTCATGGCGCTCGACCAGATCGATGAACGCCTGGCGGAGGGCTTCCGGATCGACGGTTCCGCCGAGGTCGATGACGAAGGGGATGTTGTAGGTGGGGGTCGGGCCCTGGAGCTGGTTGAGGAACCAGAGCCGCCGCTGGGCCGACGACAGCGGAACCAGCCGGGGCCGGATCGCGGCTTCCAGCGGCGGCCGTACGGTGGTGGTGTCGTCCAGATGATGGATCAGCCGGGCGACCGTGGGGTGGTCGAAGAGGGTCCGTACGGTGACTTCCTTGCCGAGCGCGGCCCGGATGGCCCCGGCGAGCCGGGTCGCCAGCAGGGAGTGGCCGCCGAGCTCGAAGAAGTTGTCGTCCACCCCGACCGAGGCGAGCCCCAGGGTCTCGGCGAAGAGTCCGGCGAGTACGCGCTCCCGCTCCGTCAGCGGCTCCTCGCCGCCGTCCGGATCGGTGTCGCCGGGCCCGGTACCGGGCCCGGGGACGGGCAGGGCCCGCCGGTCCAGCTTTCCGCTGGTGGTCAGCGGCAGCTCGGACAGCACCACGAACACGCCCGGGACCATATGGTCCGGCAGCCGGCGGAGTGCGTTCCGGCGCAGTGCGGCGGTATCCACCGTCACCCCGTCGGCCGGGACGACATAGGCGATGAGCTGGGTGTTCTCGGACTGGTCGAGCCGGGTTCCGACGGCGGCCCGGGCGATCCCGGGACAACCGCTCAGGACGGACTCGATCTCGCCCGGCTCGATCCGGTAGCCGCGGACCTTGACCTGCTGGTCGGCGCGGCCCAGATAGTCGAGGATTCCCTCGCGGCTCCAGCGGGCCAGGTCCCCGGTGCGGTACATCCGTGAACCCGGCGGGCCGTAGGGGTCGGCGACGAAGCGTTCGGCGGTGAGCCCCGGACGGTTGAGATAGCCCCGGGCCAGCCCGGCGCCGGCGACGTACAGCTCACCCGCGACACCCGGCGGCACCGGGCGGAGCGCGCTGTCGAGGACGAGCAGCCGGATATCGGGGACGGCGACCCCGATGGCGCCGGTGGCGGAACCGGTGTCGGCGGTCGTGATGTGGTGATGGGTCACATAGACCGTGGTCTCGGTGGGGCCGTACATGTTCA
This sequence comes from Streptomyces sp. NPDC006798, assembly GCF_040635975.1. NCBI lineage: Bacteria > Bacillati > Actinomycetota > Actinomycetes > Kitasatosporales > Streptomycetaceae > Streptomyces > Streptomyces sp. NPDC006798. The sequence continues at coordinate 1,314 of NZ_JBEYIS010000117.1, read as the reverse complement.
CCAGGACCGGCTCGGTATCGGCGTGCCGCTCGTACCAGTCGGCCAGCCGGGTCGGGTCGAGGGCCTCGCCCGCCAGGATCACCCGGCGCAGGGCGAGCCGTCCGTCGGCGGGCGTGGCCTCCCGGTCCGCCTGGATCAGCTGGTAGAAGGCCGACGGCGTCTGGTTGAGGACCGTGACCCCCTCGTCCACCATCAGTCGGCGGAGTTCCGTCGCGATCCGGCTGGTGGTGAGCGGGGCGATCACGATCCGGCCGCCGTGCAGCAGGGCGCCCCAGATCTCCCAGACGGAGACGTCGAAGGCGTAGGAGTGGAAGAGCAGCCAGACGTCGTCGGAGCCGAAGCCGAACCAGTGGTCCGTCTCGGTGAGCAGCCGGTGCACGGTGGAATGGGGGACGACCACACCCTTGGGGCGGCCGGTGGAGCCGGAGGTGTAGATGACATAGGCGCGGTGGTCCGCGAGGAGCGGGGCGATTCGGTCGGCGTCCGTCGGATTGGTGGCGGGCAGCTCCGCGAGTCGGCGTACGGTGCCGGGGTCGTCCAGCACGGTTCGCGGCACCGCCGGTTCGGGCAGGTCCGTCGCCGTCTCCGCGGTGGTGAGGAGATGGCGGGCCCCGGCGTCGTCGACGACGAAGGCGATCCGGTCGGCCGGGTCCCCCGGTTCGATGGGGAGGTAGGCGGCCCCGGCTTTGAGGACGGCGAGTACGGAGACGATGGTCTCGGCCGACCGGGGCAGTACCAGGGCGACCACGTCCTCGGGTCCGACACCCCGCCCGATGAGGTGGTGGGCGAGCCGGTTGGCCCGTTCGTTGAGTTCGGCGTAGCCGAGCGACCGGGATCCGCAGGTGACGGCGATGGCGTCCGGCGTCGCCGCGGCCCGGGCCTCGAAGAGCTCCGGGAGGAGCCGGTGGTCCGGCCGGGGTGTCCGGTCGCGCCAGCGTTCGGGCACCAGCCGGTCCCGTTCCGCCGGGGTGAGGAGATCGAGATCGCGGATCCGGGTATCGGGTGCCTGTGCGTAGATTTCGAGCAGCCGGATATAGCGGTCGAGATAGCTTTCGGCGGTCGCCTGGTCGAAGTATTCGGTGCGATGGGCGAGCCGGACCCGCAGCCGTTCCCCGGGTACCACGGAAAGCGTGAGCGGATAGTGCGTGATGCCGTCTCCGTGCGCATGCCAGCCGGTGATCCGCAGATCGCCGAGCCCATTGAGGGAGCTGAAATCGACGGGGTAGTTTTCGAGGACGGTGGTGGTGTCGAAGAGGTGGGTGTGGGGGGTGGTGTTGGTGATGGTGGTGAGGGGGAGGTGTTGGTGGTCGAGGA
>NZ_JBEYIS010000116.1:0-2966 GCF_040635975.1 Streptomyces sp. NPDC006798 | reverse complement strand
GGCCTCCGCATCGAACCCGCCGAAATCGAAACCACCCTCACCACCCACCCCCACCTCACCCACACCACCATCCAACTCCGCGAAGACACCCCGGGCGTCCAGCACCTGGTGGCCTATGTCGTCCCGGCGGACGGCGCGACCCCGCCCGACGACGCCGAACTGCGGGCCTGGGCGGCGGCCCGGCTGCCGGAGTACATGGTCCCCTCCGCCTTCGTCACCCTCACCGAACTACCCCTGACCCCCAACGGCAAGCTCGACCGACGCGCCCTGCCCGCGCCGAGGTTCACGGACCGGGAGACGGGCCGCGCGCCGCGCGACGCCCGTGAGGAGATCGCCGTCGGCGTGTTCGCGGACGCGCTGGGTCTGCGGTCGGTCGGCGCGGACGACGACTTCTTCGTCCTGGGCGGCCACTCGCTGCTGGCGGCCCGGGTCGCGGGCCGGCTGCGGGAGGCCCTGGGCGGCGACTGCGCCGTACGGGACGTGTTCGAGCTGCGGACCCCGGCCCGGCTGGCCGAGGGGCTCGCCCCGCGGTCCGCCCCGGAGGGCGGGCCGACGGCACCGGCGCTCACCGCGTTCCCCGCCCGGCGGGCCGCGCGTCCGCCGCTGTCGTACGCTCAGCACCGGCTCTGGCTGCTGGACGCGGTCCGCGGTACGGGCACGGTGTACAACGTGCCGCTCGCGGTCCGGCTGCGGGGCCCGGTCGATGCCGAGGCGCTGCGCGCGGCGGTCGGCGATGTGGTGGCCCGGCACGAGGTGCTGCGTACGGTGATCGCCGAGTACGAGGGCGAGCCGTATCAGCGGATTCTGCCCGCCGACGGGGCCGGGGTCCCGTTCGAGGTGCGCGAGGTCGCGGCCGGACGGCTGCGGGCCGAGGCGGAGTCCGCCGGTGGCCACGCCTTCGATCTGGCCCGGGAGATCCCGGTCCGGGTGACCCTGCTGCGGTCGGCCCCGGACGACGCGGTACTGCTGGTGCTGATCCATCACATCGCCACCGACGAGGCGTCCGCCGCCCCGCTGCTGGCGGATCTGTCCCGGGCCTACGCGGCGCGTACGGCGGGTGGGGCGCCGGAGTTCGGTCCGCTGCCGGTGCAGTACGCCGACTACGCGCTCTGGCAGCGGGAAACCCTGGGCGAGCCGGATGACCCGGATTCGCGGGCCGCCGCCGAGACCGCGTACTGGCGCGACGCACTCGCCGGGCTCCCGGCCGAGATCGCCCTGCCCGCCGACCGGCCCCGCCCGGCGGAGCCCACCTTCCGGGGCGGTGTGGTGCCGTTCACGGTTCCGGCGGAGACGGCGGACGGGCTGCTGCGGCTGGCCCGGGGCTCGGGGGCGACCCCGTTCATGGTGGCCCACGCGGCGGTGGCGGCGCTGCTGCACCGGCTGGGCGCGGGCGACGACGTCCCGCTGGGCAGCCCGGTGTCGGGCCGCCCGGGGCCCGAGGTCGACGAGTTGGTCGGGTTCTTCCTCAATACCCTGGTCCTGCGGGCCGATCTGTCGGGGAACCCCTCGTTCGCGGAGCTGGTGGAGCGCGTACGGGATACGGCGCTGGCCGGGTTCGCCCATGCCGAACTGCCGCTGGAGGCGGTCGTGGCGGCGGTGGACCACGAGCGGTCCCGCTCCCGGAACCCGCTCTTCCAGACGATGGTCACCTATCACTCGGCGGAGGAGTCCGCCGGGGAGCTGTTCGGGGTCGCCGCCGAGGAGTTCTGGGTGGAGACCGGGGGCGCCAAGCTCGATCTGGAGCTGGCCTTCGGCACCCTGCTGCCCGGTACGGAGGTCGAGGGCGGCATCCGTTACGCGGCGGATCGCTTCGACGCACCGACGGTGGCGGTGCTGGCCGAGCGGCTGATCCGGCTGCTGACGGCCGTGGCCGCCGATCCGAACGTACGGCTCTCGCAGATCACCCTCCTCGACGACGCCGAACGGGACCGGATCCTGCACGGCTTCAACGACACCACCGTGGCTTTGGACGGGCCGACAACACTCGCCGACCTCGTCACCGCCGGGGCTGAGGGCGCCCAGGGCCCGGCCCTCGTCTTCGAAGGCACCGAGACCTCCCGGACCGACTTCGAATCCGCCGTCAACCGGCTCACCCGACTACTCATCGGCCGGGGCGCGGGACCGGAGACCGTCGTCGCCGTCGCCCTCCCCCGCTCCCCCGAACTCCTCATCGCCCTCCACGCCGTCGTCCGCGCCGGAGCCGCCTACCTCCCGCTCGATCTCACCCTGCCCGCCGAGCGGCTCGGCTATCTGCTGGAGGCGGGCGGTCCGGCCCTGGTACTGACCGATGCCGTCGGCGCGGCGGAGCTGCCCGAAGTGTCCGGGGTACCGAGGATCGTGCTCGGTTCGGACCGGACGGCGGCCGAGACTGCCGTACTGCCGGACGGGCCGGTGACGGACGCGGACCGGACCGCTCCCCTGCTGCCGCGCCACCCCGCGTATCTGATCTTCACCAGTGGCTCCACCGGGCGCCCCAAGGGCGTCCTGGTCGAACACCGGGCGATCGTCAACCGCCTCCAGTGGATGCAGCACGCCTACGACCTCACGGCCACCGACCGGGTCCTCCAGAAGACCCCCACCAGCTTCGACGTCTCCGTCTGGGAACTCTTCTGGCCCCTCACCCAGGGCATACCCCTCGTCATCGCCCGCCCCGAAGGACACAAGGAGCCCGATTACCTCAATGCCCTCATCAGGGACGAGGCCGTGTCGGTCTGCCATTTCGTGCCCTCGATGCTGGGCGCCTATCTGACCGACCACACCGTCGACAGCACCCCGTCGCTCCGGCTGGTGGTGTGCAGCGGTGAGGCCCTGACCACCGATCTGGTGGACCGCTTCCACGACCACAACGGGCACAGCGCCGTACTGGCGAATCTCTACGGTCCCACCGAGGCGGCCGTCGACGTCACCGCCGCACCCGCGACGGCCGGACTGCTCTCGCCTACGGCGCCCATCGGAACCCCCGTCTG
>NZ_JBEYIS010000115.1:0-3074 GCF_040635975.1 Streptomyces sp. NPDC006798 | reverse complement strand
CCCCGCGCCGCGTTGCCGGACCACGCGAGTACGTCCAGTACGAGCCGTGGACCTCCGCCTCGCGACGCACCGCACCTGACGCCGCGGGCCCCGGCGAACCCTTCCGGCCACAGCACTAGCTGCGCTGTCCCGCCGCGCCGGGCCCCGCCCCCGCCGCGTCCGTCGTGTCTTCCGTGTCCGGGGTCCGGAGCCGTACGGGCAGGGAAGCCATCGCCCCCCGCAACGAACGGGCGAACTCCTCGAACTCGCCCTGGCGGGCCGCGCCCGACCGCATGGCCAGGGCGATCCGGCGGGCCGGGGCGGGCTCGGCGAACCAGCCGGTCTCCAGACCGCCCCGGCCGGTCTCCACCTCCACCGCCGTCCGCGGCAGCAGGGTCACCCCGAGACCGCCCGCGACCAACTGGACCAGGGTCGCCAGGCCCGCCGCCGTGGTCGTCACCGGGGTCTGCCCGTCCCGGCCCGCCTCCCGGCACACGTCGAGGGCCTGGTCACGCAGACAGTGCCCCTCGTCGAGCAGCAGCAGCGGCAGCTCGCGCAGCTCGTCCCGGGGAATGCCCCGGCGGTCCCCCAGCGGATGCCCCTCCGGCACGACCAGGACGAAGTCCTCGTCGAACAGCGGGATCTCGGTCACCCCCGGCACCCCCAGCGGCACCGCGAGCAGCAGCAGATCGAGCCGCCCGGCGGCCAGCCCCTCCAGCAGCGACGACGTCTGCTCCTCGTGGACCTGGAGATCGAGCTGCGGATACGTGCCGTGGACCAGCCGGAGCACGTTCGGCAGCAGATAGGGCGCGACCGTGGGGATCACCCCGAGCCGCAGGACGCCGGTGAACGGGGCCCGTACCGCCGCCGCCTCCTCCATCAGCTCGCCGACCGCGTCCAGCACCGCCCTGGCCCGGGCCGCCAGACGCTCACCGGCGGGGGAGAGCAGCACCTTGCGGGTCGTCCGCTCCACGAGCTGTACGCCCAGCGTCTCCTCCAGTGCCGATACGGCGCCGGAGAGCGCGGGCTGGCTCGTCCCGATCGCCGCTGCCGCGTCCCGGAAGTGCAGATGCTCGGCCACCGCCGCGAAGGCCCGCAATTGCGCCAGACTGGGCTGCTTGCCCCGGATCGCCGTGACCATTGATACCTTCTTCCTATCGTTCGTCCCGATGTTAATCGGTCGGGCGGGACAATCCGGACCGAGCCCCTCCGGCTGCCCGGGGCCGAAGCCGGTGATGGCCCGACCGGTGGCGTCCGGATGGTACGAAGGGGGCATGAGCAGCAGCGACGGCGCGTACGGCGTATCCGGCGGACAGCCTGTGGCGGTCGCCGGACCCGGTGAACCCTCCGCCGAGACGATCCGTACCGGCGGCGAGGCCGTCTTCTCCGCGCTCGCCGAGCGCTACCGGCACGAACTGCGGGTCCACCTCTACCGGATGCTCGGCTCCTTCACCGACGCCGAGGACCTGGTGCAGGAGACCCTGCTCAAGGCGTGGCGGCGGCGCGACGGCTTCGAAGGCCGGTCCACCTTCCGGGCCTGGCTCTACCGCATCGCCACCAACACGGCCCTCGACCACCTCGCCGGACCCGCCCGCACCCGCGAGGTCGTCCTCGCCGCCGACAGCGCCGGATCGCCCGTCTCCGCGCCCCTCGCGGAAGTCGCCTGGCTCCAGCCCTACCCCGACGAGCTGCTCGACCTCGCCGCCCCCGGCCACGGCGAACCCCATGCCGCAGCCGTCGCCCGCGAGACCGTCGAACTCGCCTTCCTCGCCGTCATCCAGCATCTGCCGCCCCGCCAGCGGGCCGTCCTCATCCTCCGCGACATCGCCGGATGGCCCGCCCGGGAGACCGCCGACGCCCTCGACCTGAGCCTTGCCTCGGTCAAGAGCGCCCTCCAGCGGGCCCGAACCACCCTCCGCGACCACCTGCCCGAACGGCGCGCCGACTGGGGCGCCGCCACCGAGCCCAGCGCCGCCGAACGGGCCGTACTCCAGCGGTACATGGCCGCCTCCCGCGACGCCGACCTGTCGGCCCTCGCCGTGCTGCTGCGCGAGGACGTCCGCCAGGCCATGCCCCCGCACCACCTGCTCTTCGACGGACGCGCGGCCGTACTCGACCTGTGGCGCCCCGTCCTGGAGGGCGACGAGCCCCGGGGCGAATGGCGCTCGGTGGCGTACGGCGTCAACCGGCAGCCCGCGGCCGTCAACTACCTCCGGCGCCCCGGCGAGACCGTCTTCACCGCGATCAACGTGGACGTCCTGCGGATCGAGGACGGCCTGATCGCCGAGATCACCACCTTCGACCCCGATCTGCTGCCGGGACTCGCCCTCACCCTGGCGGAGTGATACGGGTCACAGAACCCGTACCGATTCCTTTCCTCCGGGCCGCCCGTCACATGGGCAAGAACGCGGCACCGGGCCGCGTAAGGAGTACGAGGAGCGCCACCATGGCCGAGAACACGACGCCCGAGACCGCGACGACGCCCGAGAACGCGACCGGGACCGCCGGGCCCGATGCCGCCCTGCGCGCCCTCGACCGGCTGGTCGGCACCTGGCGCGTCGGCGGCGGAGCGGAGGGCACGGTCACCTACCGCTGGCTGGAGGGCGGCTACTTCCTCCTCCAGGACATCGCGCTGGAGCAGTACGGTCAGCCGGTCGTCGGAATCGAGATGATCGGACGCCTCAAGGAGTTCGGCGCGGAGGCGCCCGGCCAGGACATCCGGTCCCGCTACTACGACAGCATGGGCAACACCTTCGACTACGTCTACGAGATCGACGGCGACACCCTCACCATCTGGGGCGGCGAGAAGGGCTCCCCGGCTTACTACAAGGCCGAGTTCAGCGCCGACGGGAACACGCTCTCCGGGGCGTGGGTCTACCCCGGTGGCGGCGGCTACGACTCCACGATGACGCGGGTGGCGTGACGGTGCGCGGCGCCGCGGGTGCGTCCGGGGCGGGTGGGTGCGCCCGGGGCCCAACCGGACCCCGGGCGGGGGGGGGGCGCCCCCCCCGCCCCCGGGCGCCCCCCCCCCCCCCCCCCCCCCCCCCCCCCCCCCCCCCCCCCCCCCCCCCCCCCCCCCCCCCCGGGGGGGGCCC
>NZ_JBEYIS010000114.1:0-3566 GCF_040635975.1 Streptomyces sp. NPDC006798 | reverse complement strand
ATGGCGATGCAGCTCGATCGGCTGGTTTCGGTCTCTCGCATTCCGAATGTCCGCCTCGGGGTCATCCCACTGGCAGGACGGATCCCAGAGATGCCACGCGCCCCGGCGCCTCGGCGCTCCGGGTGAGGTCCGCGCCTTCCGCCCTGCGGGGTGAATGTTGTCGGGCGACCGCGCCCGGTCGGTGGCTTGTCGCGCAGTTCCCCGCGCCCCTGGTTGCTCCTCTGCTCGGCCTTCGAAAGGCCGAGCGCCTTTCAGGGCGCCCGGGAGGGCATTCAGAGGTCGCTTTCTCCTATTGTTTCATCCTGGTATGCGGATTTGATCCGGTGATATCGGGTCGCGCCTGGATCAACCAACCAGAAGTGGTCCGGTGATGACACCTCCACGGTGGCACCGCGACGACACTTCACAGATGGCTCATCGCCGTGCGGGCCGGGGCGGTCCGATGGAGGCGAGGAAGTCGTCGACCATGGCGATCTGTACGTCCTCGGGAAACCGTCCGGGGTCGAAGAGTGCCTGGACGACGAGACCGTGGGTGAACGCGACTGCGGTGGCGGCGAGTTGCTCCGGGTCGGCGGCTTCAGGGACTTCGCCCAGGCCACGCGCGGCCTCGAAGTGCGGGCGGAACGTCGAGCGCAACCGGGTGTAGCGGCCGGCCTGGTCCGCGGCGAGTCCGTCGTCGGCGAGGGCCGGGTCCCAGGAGCTGACCCAGATGCGGTTGCGGGCGGTATCGCCCTCGGTCAGCGGCAGGATGTCCAGCAGCATGGCCCGCACGGTGGCCAGGCCGTCGGCCGGACGGTCGCGGCGAGGGCGTTCCGCGGTGCGCTTCTCCAGCAGGTCCAGCGCGTGCGCGATCAGGGACCGCTTGGTCGGGAAGTAGTGCATGAGCATCCCGGTCGAGACGCCCATCGCGGCTGCGACGGCGCGCAGGGTCAGCCCGCCGAAGCCCTTGTCGGCGAGGACCTGCCACACCGCCCGGGTCACGTCGTCACGGCGGGCTTCACGGTCTCCGGGTGCGGGCGGCATGCTGCTACCTTACGTACCGAACGCTTGTTACGTACCCAGGGACGGGGATTCCGTGTTCACACTGCCGCTCGGCGACACCGCTCAGCTACGTCCTCTGGAGCCCTGGCACACACAGGAGTTCCTCGCCCATATCGACCGCGCGCGACCCCATGTGGACCCGTGGATACCCTGGGCGACCTTCAGCACCGACCGCGCCTCCGCCGCCGCGCTCCTCCAGCGCTACGCGGACAAGCAGGCCGGGGACACCGCCCGGATCTACGGGATCTGGCTGGACGGCACACTCGTCGGCGGCGTCATGTTCGCACGCTTCGACAGCACCTCCGGAGTATGTGAGATCGGCTGCTGGCTGGAGGCCGCGGGGGAAGGCAGGGGGCTGGTGACCAGGGCGTGCCGGGCGCTGCTCGACTGGGCTTTCGCGGAGCGCGGGATGAGCCGGGCCGAGTGGTGGGTCTGGCCGGGCAACACCCGGAGCGTCGAGGTCGCGCGCCGGCTGGGGATGACCCGGGACGGTGTGCTGCGCAAGCACACCGAGTACCGGGGCGAGCGTCGCGACATCGAGGTCTGGTCGGTCCTGGCCGAGGAGTGGCCGCCCGCGCCGGAAACATCCGCGGGAGGCGTACCCGATTCCGAGGTCAAGGCCGAACTCGACCGGCTGACGCGTACCTTTTTCGACGCTTTCACCAACACCGGTGGCAGGCGGCCCGACCTCGGTGCCGTCCGTGAGGTGTTCATCGCGCGGGGGACGATCATCTCGAACTCCGGAGGCGCCGATGCCGGGCCGGTGGTGTACGACCTGGACTCCTTCATCGCTCCCCGGGAGCGGATGCTCACTGACGGGACGCTGACCGAGTTCTCCGAATGGGAGGTCGCCGAGCGGACCGAGGTCTTCGGGTCCATCGCGCACCGGTTCAGCGAATACCGGAAGTCCGGCATCCGGGACGGCGAGCGGTTCGAGGGCTCGGGCCGCAAGACGGTCCAGTTCGTACGGACCCCCATCGGCTGGCGGATGAGCTCGATGGCCTGGGAAGACGTGTAGTCGTCCGGTGATCCGGAAGCGACGGGTGCGTCAGCGCCGACCGACGGCGGGCCGGCCTCGTGCCCGGGGCGACGGCTACGAACACCCCGACCTGCCATCACGAAGTGGAGTTCGCCACCCTGTTCCTCGCCCGCGTCTCGGCGGCACCTGGCCGCAGGTCGTCGTGATGTAGTCGACATCGAAGCCGTTCAGGGCCTCTGGCCCGAGGCATCAGTCGAGTATCTGGGTCAGTTCGCTGCGAGTCGATGTGTGTACGACCCGGCCGCGTGCTCCGTTGACGATGGGCAGGTACGGCGGGACGTGGCCGCACTCGACATCGGCGATGATCGGAACGTTCAAGGGGCCGAGTGCGTCGAGCACGGCTTGGTGCTGGGTGAGCGAGTCGGCATCGGGTGCCGACGTCCGGGCGACGAGGACCGCGTTCGCCGTGTCGAAGAAGCCGGCCAGCCTCATCCCGTGCAAGTTCCTGGAGATGGCGAAGGCGTCGTGGCCGCCCGCTTCGACATACACGAGGAGCCCTTCCGGGGACTCGGCCCGTGCGAAGGCCGAGACATCGAGGTAGGCCGTTCCCGTGAGGTTGCACAGCATCTCGATACAGCCCCCGATCAGACGCCCCTCGACTTCCACATCCCCCTCACCGTCCAGCCGGGTCCATCTGCCGGGCGTGTCGAGCGTGTACTCGCGCACCTCGGGCTGGGCACGGTAGTCGTCCCAGCCCGTGGCCCGGTAGCGGTTCGGCGGGGTCTGCGTGTACCGATGCCCTCGCGGGGCGGCGGCGATGTCGAGCCATGACAACAGTCCTTCCGGCACCCGGTAAGGCGTGTCCATGAGGTTGTTGCCGTGCACGGTCGCCGTCCCGGTGAGGAGGGTCAGCGGTGTGATGATGGTCGACATGTCGGAGAACCCGACAAGCCAAGTCGGCTCGGCATCGCGCAGCCGGTCCCAGTCCAGCAGGGGCAGCAGGTCGATCGCCGTCTCCCCGCCCCACGGCGGCACCACGGCTCTGATGCCGGGATCCGTCAGCATCGACATCAGCTCTCGCGCGCGATCGGCGGCAGGGGCACTGACATGGCCGGCACCGTCCATGCAGCGGCCGACGACCACCTCGTATCCCCGGGCCTCTACATCGTGAATCGCCACGTCAAGGCGCCTGCGCAGCTCTTCCGGGACCCCGCTCGAAGGAGAGGTGACGCCGATGCGGTCACCAGGGTGCAGGGGGCGCGGATATCGAACTGACATGCGCAGAAGTCTGACACGACACCACAGCGGCACGATATCGACTTTCGGCACGCCCCGAAGAGCGGATCTGCCGGATCAGATGTCGGGAACAGATACTTTCGGGGCGCGGGGAACTGCGCGAGCAACTCGGTAGTCGGGGTGGTGGTTAGTTGATGTCGTCGTCGGGGGAGGGTCCGGCGCCGTGTTCGGCCGCGCAGGTGGGGCAGGCGTACTGAACGAGTGGGGGGCCGCTGGCTCGTTCGGTGACGCCGACTATGACGGGGGCTCC
>NZ_JBEYIS010000113.1:0-3686 GCF_040635975.1 Streptomyces sp. NPDC006798 | reverse complement strand
TTCGGGTGTGGTGGAGGATGGTTTGGGTGTGGTGTTGGCGGGTGGTGGGGTTGTGGTGGGTGAGGTTGTGTTCGGTGAAGGGGAGGGTGGTGTGGATGGGGATGATTTGGAGGGGTGGGTTGTTGGGTCGGGTGAGGAAGGCGGCGGTGAGGTGGGGGTGTCGTTTCAGGAGGGTGTGGGCGGCTTGTTTGAGGCGGGGTGTGTCGAGGGGTCCTTCGAGGTCGAGGGTGATCTGGACGATGTAGACGTCGGGTGCTTCCTCGTCGTAGAGGGCGTGGAAGAGCAGGCCTTCCTGCAACGGCGCCAACGGCAGGATGTCGGCCGCCTCCACCTCCGCCCCGATCGCGTCGATCTCCGCCTGGTCCAGGGCGACCAGCGGTACGTCCGACGGCGTCAGCCCGCCTGAGCCCGGCTCCGCCGCGTGCTCGGCCAGCAGCTCCAGCGCCCGGACCCAGCCGTCGCCGAGAGCCCGTACGCCGTCCTCGTCGAGCAGCCCGCCCGGCCAGGCGAAGGCGAAGTTCAGCCGGGGCCCGTCCGGCCCGTCCAGGGCGACGGCATTGACCGAGAGGGCGTGGGTGAGCGGCATATCCGGATGGGCACCGCCCCCGACCGCCGCCGTCCCCGGCACCGGAGCCCAGTCGGCGTCACCGGGCACCGGGAACCGCCCGAGATAGTTGAAGGCGATCTGCGGGCGCGGCGCCCCGGCGAGCCGCCCGGCGGTCTCCGGGTTGAGCCGGCGCAGCAGCCCGTGCCCGAGGCCGTACCCGGGAACGGCGCTGCCCTGCTCCTTCACCCGCTTCAGCGCCGCACCCGCCGCCGGGCCGTTCCAAGGAGCCGTACCGGTCTCGATCCGCCGAGGCCGCACACTGGTGAACCAGCCGACCGTACGGGACAGATCGAGCCCCGCCACCAGATCGTGACGGCCGTGCCCTTCGAGGTCGACCAGCAGGGATCCGTCGTCCTCGGCGCCCGACTCCCGCCGCCACGCGTGGTACGCCAGCCCCAGCGCCGTCAGCAGCACGTCGTCCACACCGCAGCGGAACCGGGCGGGTACTTCCGCCAGCACCGCCCGGGTCAGCTCGGGCGGCAGGTTCCACGACCGGGTGGTCGCGGTTCCCACGGTGTCCCGGCGCGGATCGAGCGGCCGTCCGCCGAGCGGCGGCTCCGGCTCGCCCAGGACCTCGGTCCACGCGTCCAGCTCGCCGACCCGTTCCGTGTCCCGGGCCGCGTCGGAGAGCAGCAGCGACCACCGCCGGAAGGACGTCCCCACGGCGGGCAGCCGGGGCTCGTCCCCGGCGGACACCGCCCGCCAGGCCGCTTCGAGATCGCCCAGTAGTACGCGCCACGAGACGCCGTCCACCACCAGATGGTGGACCAGGATCAGCAGCGCGCCGGGCGCCCCGGGGCCTCCGTCGAACCAGACGGCCCGCAGCATGACACCCCGGACCGGGTCCAGCTCGCGCCGTGCCCCGGCCGCGGCCGCCGCGAAGACGGCGGGGTCGCCCTCGGCGGCCCCGGGCAGTCCGGTCCTGGTCAGCAGCGGACCGGCGGAGACACTGCCCGGCTCGGGGACGACCAGCCTGGCCTCCGGCCCCGTACCGGCCAGCCGGGCCCTGAGCATGTCGTGCCGGTCGAGTACCGCCTGCACCGTACGGGCCAGGCCGTCCAGGGTCGCTCCGGCCGGCGTCCGGACCACGGTCGACTGGTGGAACTCCCCGAAGCCCGGACCGTCGACACCGAAGTCGAGCATCACCGGCGTCAGCGGTACGTCCCCGAGGCCGTCGGCGCCCTCCTCGGACACGGCGCCGGGCAGGGCGTCCGGGGTACGGGCCGCAGCCGCGAGACCGGCGACCGACTGGTGCTGGAACACCTCGCCCGGGGTGATCACGACACCGCGTTCCCGTGCCCGGCTCACCAGCTGGATGGAGAGGATGCTGTCCCCGCCGAGCCGGAAGAAATTGTCGTCGACACCGACCTTGGGCAGGCCGAGGACGTCGGCGAAGAGCTCGGCGAGTATCCGCTCCCGCTCGGTGCCCGGCGCCCGGTCGGTGGTTCCCGCGCCGAAGTCGGGGGCGGGCAGGGCCCGGCGGTCCAGCTTTCCGTTGGCGGTCAGCGGCAGCTCGTCCAGGGTGACGAAGGCCGCCGGGAGCATGTAGTCGGGCAGGACGCTCCCCAGCCGGTCCCGGAGTACGGCGCTGTCGGGGACCGCCCCGGCGCCGGGGACGAGATAGGCCACCAGCCTCGTACTCCCCGAGCTCTCGCCGTACGGGACCACGGCGGCGCCGGCGACCCCGGGACAACCGCTCAGTACGGACTCGATCTCGCCCGGCTCGATCCGGAAGCCGCGCAGCTTCACCTGCTGGTCGGCGCGGCCGAGATAGCCGACGGTCCCGTCGCGGTTCCAGCGGGCCAGGTCTCCGGTCCGGTACATCCGGGTGCCGGGCGGGCCGTAGGGGTCGGCGACGAAGCGTTCGGCGGTGAGCCCCGGACGGTTGAGATAGCCCCGGGCGAGGCCGATACCGGAGATGTACAGCTCCCCGGCCACCCCCGGCGGCACCGGGCGGAGCCCGGCGTCGAGTACATGGACCCGGGTGTTGTCGAGCGGGCGGCCGATCGGGACCGTCGCCGGGTCGGGGCCGTCCGCCGGAATCCGGTAGCAGGTGGCGAAGGTGGTGCTCTCGGTCGGGCCGTAGCCGTCCACGACCGCGAGCCCGGGACAGGCCGCCCGGATCCGGGCCACCGCCCGCGGGTCGACCACATCGCCGCCGGACCACAGTTCGCGCAGCCCCGCCAGGGCGCGCGGATTCTCCTGGGCGACGAGCTGGAAGAGCCCGGCCGTCAGCCAGAGCGCCGTGATCCCGTACCGGTCGATCAGCTCCGCCAGCTCGGCCGCCCCCAACTGGCCGGCCGGAGCGACGACGACCTCACCACCGGAGAGCAGCGGGACCCAGATCTCGTAGGTCGCCGCGTCGAAGGAGTGCCGGGAGTGGAAGAGCACCCGCCGGTGGTTCCCGTTCCGCCAGACCCGGTCGGCGGCGAGCCCGACGATCGCCGAGTGGGGGACGGCCACCCCCTTCGGCCGGCCGGTGGATCCGGAGGTGTACATGATGTACGCGAGCTGTCGCTCGTCACCTGCCACGGCCATCTGCTCCGGGCCGTCCTCCGGGTGGTCGATGACCTCGCCGACGAGGACCGGCCGGATGCCGTCGGGCAGTTCGGCGCCTGGGCACTCGGCCCGATCGGTGATCACCGTCCGGGTCCCGGTCTCCCGGAGGAAGTCGTGCCGCCGTGCCGGGGGATCCCGGAGGTCCAGCGGCAGATAGTGCGCACCCGTCTTCAGCACCGCCAGCAGGGCGACCAGCAGATCGGCGGAGCGGTCCAGCAGGACGCCCACGGTCTCCTCGGGCCGTACCCCGGCCGCGACCAGCGTGGCGGCCAGCCGTCCCGCCCGCTGGTCGAGCTCCCGGTAGGTCAGCTTCTCGGTACCCGAGCGGACGGCGGTCGCCGAGGGGGTCCGGGACGCCTGGGCCGCGAAGAGCTGATGGACCGTCCGGCCCGTTCCCGGGATCGGTACCTCCGTGGTGTTCCAGTGGGTGAGTTGTTGGTGTTCTTGGGGGGTGAGGGTGTTGATGTGGTGGATGGGGGTGTGGGGGTTTTGGGTGATGGTGTGGAGGAGGTTGGTGAGG
>NZ_JBEYIS010000112.1:1814-5132 GCF_040635975.1 Streptomyces sp. NPDC006798 | reverse complement strand
GGTCGTTGCCTCAGAACTAACACAGTGGACGCGAGCATCAATGGACAAGCCCTCGGCCTATTAGTACCGGTCACCTCCACCAGTTACCTGGCTTCCAGATCCGGCCTATCAACCCAGTCGTCTACTGGGAGCCTTAACCCCTCAAAGGGGGTGGGAGTCCTCATCTCGAAGCAGGCTTCCCGCTTAGATGCTTTCAGCGGTTATCCTTTCCGAACGTAGCCAACCAGCCATGCCCTTGGCAGGACAACTGGCACACCAGAGGTTCGTCCGTCCCGGTCCTCTCGTACTAGGGACAGCCCTTCTCAAGACTCCTACGCGCACAGCGGATAGGGACCGAACTGTCTCACGACGTTCTAAACCCAGCTCGCGTACCGCTTTAATGGGCGAACAGCCCAACCCTTGGGACCGACTCCAGCCCCAGGATGCGACGAGCCGACATCGAGGTGCCAAACCATCCCGTCGATATGGACTCTTGGGGAAGATCAGCCTGTTATCCCCGGGGTACCTTTTATCCGTTGAGCGACGGCGCTTCCACAAGCCACCGCCGGATCACTAGTCCCGACTTTCGTCCCTGCTCGACCCGTCGGTCTCACAGTCAAGCTCCCTTGTGCACTTACACTCAACACCTGATTACCAACCAGGCTGAGGGAACCTTTGGGCGCCTCCGTTACCCTTTAGGAGGCAACCGCCCCAGTTAAACTACCCATCAGACACTGTCCCTGATCCGGATCACGGACCCAGGTTAGACATCCAGCACGACCAGAGTGGTATTTCAACAGCGACTCCACAACCACTGGCGTGGCCGCTTCAAAGTCTCCCACCTATCCTACACAAGCCGAACCGAACACCAATATCAAACTGTAGTAAAGGTCCCGGGGTCTTTCCGTCCTGCTGCGCGAAACGAGCATCTTTACTCGTAGTGCAATTTCACCGGGCCTATGGTTGAGACAGTCGAGAAGTCGTTACGCCATTCGTGCAGGTCGGAACTTACCCGACAAGGAATTTCGCTACCTTAGGATGGTTATAGTTACCACCGCCGTTTACTGGCGCTTAAGTTCTCAGCTTCGCAACCCCGAAAGGTCACTAACCGGTCCCCTTAACGTTCCAGCACCGGGCAGGCGTCAGTCCGTATACATCGCCTTACGGCTTCGCACGGACCTGTGTTTTTAGTAAACAGTCGCTTCTCGCTGGTCTCTGCGGCCACCCCCAGCTCAGGACGTAAAGCCCATCACCGGATGTGGCCCCCCTTCTCCCGAAGTTACGGGGGCATTTTGCCGAGTTCCTTAACCATAGTTCACCCGAACGCCTCGGTATTCTCTACCTGACCACCTGAGTCGGTTTAGGGTACGGGCCGCCTTGAAACTCGCTAGAGGCTTTTCTCGACAGCATAGGATCATCCACTTCACCACAATCGGCTCGGCATCAGGTCTCACCCTCAATGTGCGGCGGATTTACCTACCACACGGGCTACACCCTTACCCCGGGACAACCACCGCCCGGGCTGGACTACCTTCCTGCGTCACCCCATCACTTACCTACTACCACCTCGGTTCAGCGGCTCCACCACTCCGAACTCGTCCGAAGACTCGCCCGGCGGCTTCACGGCCTTAGCATCAGAGGATTCGATACTGGGCGCTTCAAAGCGGGTACCGGAATATCAACCGGTTGTCCATCGACTACGCCTGTCGGCCTCGCCTTAGGTCCCGACTTACCCTGGGCAGATCAGCTTGACCCAGGAACCCTTAGTCAATCGGCGCACACGTTTCCCACGTGTGTATCGCTACTCATGCCTGCATTCTCACTCGTGTACCGTCCACCACTGCCTTCCGGCGCGGCTTCACCCGGCACACGACGCTCCCCTACCCAACCCAGCACCCGTTAGAGTTATTGCTGGATTGACACGACTTCGGCGGTACGCTTGAGCCCCGCTACATTGTCGGCGCGGAATCACTTGACCAGTGAGCTATTACGCACTCTTTCAAGGGTGGCTGCTTCTAAGCCAACCTCCTGGTTGTCTCTGCGACTCCACATCCTTTCCCACTTAGCGTACGCTTAGGGGCCTTAGTCGATGCTCTGGGCTGTTTCCCTCTCGACCATGGAGCTTATCCCCCACAGTCTCACTGCCGCGCTCTCACTTACCGGCATTCGGAGTTTGGCTAAGGTCAGTAACCCGGTAGGGCCCATCGCCTATCCAGTGCTCTACCTCCGGCAAGAAACACACGACGCTGCACCTAAATGCATTTCGGGGAGAACCAGCTATCACGGAGTTTGATTGGCCTTTCACCCCTAACCACAGGTCATCCCCCAGGTTTTCAACCCTGGTGGGTTCGGTCCTCCACGACCTCTTACAGCCGCTTCAACCTGCCCATGGCTAGATCACTCCGCTTCGGGTCTTGAGCGCGCTACTAAACCGCCCTGTTCGGACTCGCTTTCGCTACGGCTTCCCCACACGGGTTAACCTCGCAACACACCGCAAACTCGCAGGCTCATTCTTCAAAAGGCACGCAGTCACGAGAACACAAGACGAATCTCATGTTCCGACGCTCCCACGGCTTGTAGGCACACGGTTTCAGGTACTATTTCACTCCGCTCCCGCGGTACTTTTCACCATTCCCTCACGGTACTATCCGCTATCGGTCACCAGGGAATATTTAGGCTTAACGGGTGGTCCCGCCAGATTCACACGGGATTTCTCGGGCCCCGTGCTACTTGGGTGTCTCTTAAACGAGCCGCATGAATTTCAGCTACGGGGGTCTTACCCTCTACGCCGGGCCTTTCGCATGCCCTTCGCCTATCCATACGGTTTCTGACTCGTCCCACGGCCGGCAGACCGCAGTAAAGAGATCCCACAACCCCGCATGCGCAACCCCTGCCGGGTATCACACACATACGGTTTGGCCTCATCCGGTTTCGCTCGCCACTACTCCCGGAATCACGGTTGTTTTCTCTTCCTGAGGGTACTGAGATGTTTCACTTCCCCTCGTTCCCTCCACACTGCCTATGTGTTCAGCAGCGGGTGACAGCCCATGACGACTGCCGGGTTTCCCCATTCGGAAACCCCCGGATCAAAGCCTGGTTGACGACTCCCCGGGGACTATCGCGGCCTCCCACGTCCTTCATCGGTTCCTGGTGCCAAGGCATCCACCGTGCGCCCTTAAAAACTTGGCCACAGATGCTCGCGTCCACTGTGTAGTTCTCAAACAACGACCAGCCACCCGCCACCCCACCGCATAACGCGGCGAGTTCACCGGGGCCGGCAACCGAAGACACTGACGACAAAATCGCCCGTGCCCTCAGACACCCAACAGCGTGCCCGAC
>NZ_JBEYIS010000111.1:0-5392 GCF_040635975.1 Streptomyces sp. NPDC006798 | reverse complement strand
CCCGGAACACCATCAACACCCCGAAGAACACCGACCAGATCCCAACCGGTAAACGGCTCAAGAGCCCCCGCACAAGCCCGCAGATGTTCGGCGAAGACCGGCGAGGACTCCAACAAACCCACACCCATACCCACCCACTGCGCCCCCTGCCCCGGAAAAACGAAAACCGTACGCCCCGCCTCACCAGGAGTCACACCGGACACCAACCGGCCAGAAGGCTCACCAGCCGCCAGCGCCGTCAGTCCGTCCAGATAATCAGACCGATCTCGGCCGATGACCACGGCCCGATGGTCGAACACCGCCCGACTCGCCGCCAGAGCATGCCCCATTTCTGCGGGAGTGAGTTGCGGATGACGGTCAAGATGGTCGAGGAGCCGACGGGCCTGCTCACGCAACGCCTGCTCCGACTTCCCCGACACCACCCACGGCAACACACCATCCGACACCACCACCGGCCCGGACACGCCCGAGCCATCGGTGTCCACCGCCTCCGGCGCCTGCTCCACAATCAGATGCGCGTTCGTCCCGCTCACACCGAACGACGACACACCCGCCCGCCGGGGACGACCCGCCTCCGGCCACGACCGCCCCTCCGTCAGCAACTCCACCGAACCCGCCGACCAGTCCACGAACGACGACGGCTCATCCACATGCAGGGTCTTCGGCAACACCCCGTGCCGCATCGCCATCACCATCTTGATGACGCCACCCACACCCGCCGCCGCCTGCGCATGACCAATATTCGACTTCAAAGAGCCCAGCCACAACGGCCGGCCCTCCGACCGATCCTGTCCATAGGTGGCGAGTAGTGCCTGCGCCTCGATCGGGTCGCCCAGCGTCGTCCCCGTACCATGCGCCTCCACGACATCGACCTCGTCCGCCGACAGCCGCGCATTCGCCAACGCCTGCCGGATCACCCGCTCCTGCGAAGGACCATTCGGCGCCGTCAACCCATTACTCGCACCGTCCTGGTTCACCGCCGAACCACGGACCACCGCCAACACCCGATGACCATTCCGACGCGCATCCGAAAGCCGCTCCAGCAATAGCAGCCCCACACCCTCCGACCAGCCCGTACCGTCGGCGGCCTCCGCGAACGCCTTGCACCGGCCGTCGGCGGACAACCCCCGCTGCCGGCTGAACTCGGTGAACACATCGGGTGTCGCCATCACGGTGACACCACCGGCCAGAGCGAGGGAGCACTCCCCCTGGCGCAGCGCCTGTGCGGCCAGATGAACGGCTACCAGAGACGAGGAGCAGGCGGTGTCCACGGTGACGGCCGGGCCCTCGAATCCGAAGGTGTAGGAGAGCCGGCCGGAGGCGACGCTGCCCGCACTGCCGTTGATCAGATAGCCCTCCAGGTCCCTGGGGACCGAGCCGAGCCGGCTGCCGTAGTCGCCGTACATGACTCCGGTGAAGACACCGGTGGAGGTGGCGCGGAGGGCGGTGGGATCGATCCCGGCGCGTTCGAGGGTCTCCCAGCCGACTTCCAGCAGTAGTCGTTGCTGGGGGTCCATGGCGAGGGCTTCGCGCGGGTTGATGCCGAAGAAGGCGGGGTCGAAGGCGTCGGCGTCGTAGAGGAAGCCGCCCTCGCGGACGTACGTCGTCCCGGGCCGGTCGGGATCGGGGTCGTACAGCTTCCCGATGTCCCAGCCCCGGTCGCCGGGGAACTCGGCCACGGCGTCCCGCCCGTTCGCCACCAGGTCCCACAGGTCGTCGGCGGAGCGCACTCCCCCCGGGTACCGGCAGCCGATGGCCACGATCGCGATGGGCTCGTCGGCGGCGACTGTCCCCGCGGCCGTCGGGGCCGGAGCGGCCGGGGCGGCGGTCGCCCCGGCCGTCGGAGCGAGTACGGCGTGGAGGTGGCGGGCCAGACGTCGCGGGGTGGGGTGGTCGAAGACGAGTCCGGCGGCGAGCCGGAGTCCGGTGGCGGCGTTGATCCGGTTGCGCAGTTCGACGGCGGTCAGCGAGTCGAAGCCGAGGTCCTTGAACGCGTGGTCGGTGTTGACCGCGTCGGACGCGGTGTGGCCCAGGACCAGTGCCACATGGGTACGGACGAGGTCGGTGAGGGTGTCCTCCGCCTCCTCGGGCGTGAGCCGGGCGAGCCGCGTCCGAAGGCCGTCGGCGTCGGCCGACGTGGTCGCCGATGCGGCGGCCCTGCGGACGGGTGCGCGTACGAGCCCCTGGAGAACTGCGGGCAGCGTCCCGGTCTCCGACTGCGTACGGAGCAGGGCCGGTATGATTTTCGCGGCGACGGGGCAGGCCGTCCGGGCGGCCCGGGCGGCTTCGAAGAGGGCCAGTCCCTCCTCCGCCGTGACGGGCTCGATCCCGAGCCGGGCGATCCTGGTGAGATCCGCCGCCGCCAGGTGGCCGGTCATATCGCTGCTGTCGGCCCAGAGTCCCCAGACCACTGATGTGGCGGGCAGTCCCTCGGCGCGACGGCTCTGGGCCAGCGCGTCGAGGAAGACGTTCGCCGCGGCGTAGTTGCCCTGTCCGGGGCTGCCCAGTACGCCCGACACGGAGGAGAAGAGGACGAACTCGGTGAGGTCGTGATCGCGGGTGAGCCGGTGCAGATGCCAGGCGGCGTCGACCTTCGGACGGAACACGTTCTCGATGTGATCCGGTGTCAGGGATGTCAGTGTGCCGTCGTCGAGTACGCCGGCACTGTGGACGACGGCCGTCAGCGGATGCTCGTCCGGTACGGTCGCCAGCAGGGCGGCGAGGGCGTCACGGTCGGCGGTGTCGCAGGCAGCGACGGTGACCTTCACTCCCAGTTCGGTGAGTTCGGCGGCGAGTTCGGCGGCGCCGGGGGCGTCGGGGCCGCGTCGTCCTGCCAGCAGCAGATGGCCGACTCCGGGGGCCGTCGCGTAACGGCGGGCGAAGAGTCCGCCGAGGGTGCCCGTACCGCCGGTGATCAGTACGGTGCCGCCCGCGATCGGCCCGGGCGCGCCGTCGCCCGTCTGCCGTTCCGGTGCGGCGTCGGCATCGGGCGGGGTCTCCCGGACGAGCCGGGGCACGTAGAGCCGTTGGTCGTCGTCGCGGACGGCCAGTTGCGGCTCGTCGCTGCCCAGCGCACCGCGGAACGCTCCGGCCGGGACGGCGTTCTGTCCGGCGAGGTCGATCACGGCGAAACGGCCGGGATGCTCGTTCTGGGCCGTACGGATCAGGCCCCAGGCGGCGGCGTCCGCCGGGCGGGGCGATTCGGTGTCGGGGTCGACGGCGACGGCTCGCTCGGTGAGGAAGACCAGCCGGCTCGCGGCCGGACGGTCCTCGGCCAGCCATGACCGGACCGTGTCCAGGACGTACCGCACGGCCGTGCGCGCGGAGCCCGGCACGTCGTCGGCGTCGGCGTCGGCGTCGGCGTCGGCGTCGGCGGGACGGCTGAGCAGCCCGGTGGCGATCACCAGATCCGGCCCGGGGGCGGTGTCGTCTGCGGGTATCGACAGCGGATCCGTACGGTGGTCGACCACGACGCCGTCGGGCAGCGCCGCCACCAGCGCCTCGGGTACGACGGAACCCGCGAACGCCACCCGGCCGAGTATCGGGGCCTCCGCGACGGAAACGGGGGTCCAGGCCAGGCGGAAGAGCTGATCGTCCCGGGTCGACGCGACGGCCTTCGCCAACTGCCCCGGGGTGATCGACCGCATGGCGAGCGATCCCACGTCGGCGACGGGACGCCCGGTGGGGTCGGCCAGCCGGAGGCGAAAGGTTCCCGCGTCGGCGGGGGTGATCCGAACCCGTAGCTCGCGGGCACCGACGGCGTACAGTTCGACGTCCGACCAGGCGAACGGCAGGGGCACCTCGCCGGGGCCGCGCTCCGTACCCACGGCTCCGATCGGGTGTTGCGCGGCGTCGAAAAGGGCGGGGTGGATACCGAAGGCGGAGCTGTCCGGGTGTCCCTCGTCCGGCAGCACCACTTCGGCGTACACCTCGGCGCCGTCCTTCCATACGGCGCGGACGCCCCGGAAGGCGGGCCCGTACTGGTAGCCGTCGACGGCCAGGGACGGGTACAGCTCCTCGATGTCCACGGGTACTGCGCCGGTCGGCGGCCAGGCCGTCGGCCCCGCCCATGCTGTGATGTCCGTGTCCCTGTCCCTGTCCGTGTCCGTGGCGGTGGCGGTGGACGGCGGCCGGGCGGTCAGGGTGCCGGTGGCATGACGGGTCCAGGGCCGGTCCGAGGCGGAGTCATCGGGTCGGGAGTGGATGGTGAGTGCCCGGTGGCCGTCGTCGTCGGCTGTCTCCACCAGTAGTTGGAGATGGACTCCGCCGACGGGCGGAAGCGTCAGGGGTGTTTCGAGGATCAGCTCCCGGAGGTGAGGGGCGTCGACACTCCGCCCCGCGTGGAGGGCGAGTTCGACGAACGCGGTACCCGGCAGCAGCGGGGTGTCGTGGACGGCGTGCTCCGCCAGCCAGGGACGGGTCCGCAGGGACAGACTCCCGGTGAACAGCCGGCCGTCGCCGTTCGCCAAGGCTACGGAGGCCCCGAGCAGTCCGTGGTCGGCGGCGCGCAGTCCGAGGGCCTGGGGATCGGTGACCGTGGTGGGGTCTTCGAGGAGCCAGTAGTGCTGGTGTTGGAAGGGGTAGGTGGGGAGGTCGACGGGTCCGGTGCCGGTGGCGTAGAAGCGGGTCCAGTCGATGGCGGTGTGGGTGTGGGCGGTGGCGAGGGATGTGAGGACGCGCTGCCAGGTGTCGTCGTCCCGGCGAAGGGTGCCGGTGACGGTGACGTCAGTCGTACCAACGTGGTCCTCGGCGGTCTCCTGGACGGGATGGGTCAGGACCGGATGCGGACTCGCCTCGATGAACAGGGCATGGCCGTCGTCCAAGAGGGTTCGGGTGGCGTGCTGGAAGTCGACGGTCGTGGCCAGATTTTCATACCAATACCCGGCATCCATCACCGTGGTGTCCGGCATCGGACCACCGGTACGACCGGCAACGGAGGAGTAGAACGCCACCGACGCCACGCCCGGCCGGACCGGGGCCAACAGCTCCAGCAACCGGTCCTTCAAAGCCTCCATGTGGGGGGTGTGGGAGGCGTAATCCACCGGGACTCGGCGCGCCCTGATCTGTACGCCCTCGCAGTGCGCGAGGAGTTCGGCCAGGGCGTCGGCATCACCCGCGACCACCGTCGACGACGGACCGTTCACCGCCGCCACGAACACCCGACCAGCCCAGCTTTCGATCAGAGCCGAGGCGTCAGACCTCGACAGAGGCAGGGAGACCATGCCACCGGATCCGGCCATCGCGGCAATCGTCTGCGACCGCAGCGCCACCACCCGCGCGGAATCCTCCAGAGACAACACACCCGCGATATGCGCCGCCGCGATCTCCCCCTGCGAATGCCCCACCACAGCATCCGGCACCACACCCAAGTGCTCCCACAACCGCGCCAGCG
>NZ_JBEYIS010000110.1:0-5656 GCF_040635975.1 Streptomyces sp. NPDC006798 | reverse complement strand
CATACCGCTGGAGCAACGGTCACATCTCCCTCAGCCCCGCCGGCGCCTGAGGCGCGAACGGCCCCGCCTGGCCACAGGCAACCCCGGCACCAGGCTCCTGAGGAGCCAGGAACCCCACAGCGGGAGGCGCCCCCGCCCCGCCGGCGCCTGAGGCGCGAACGGCCCCGCACGAGGCGGGGAGCCCCGGCACCAGGCGCCCCGACGCGGCGCACCCCCAGCGGGAGGCGACTACGCCGCCTGGAGTTCGAGGCGCGCGCCGAATTCGCGGACCGGGGGCTCGTCCGCGTAGGGCTCCAGGCGTTGTTGGAGGTCGTCCAGGTACTCCGCGCCCCGGCTGGAGCGGAGTGTGCCGAGGAGTTCGAGGGCGCGGGTGCCGCTGTGGCATGCCTGTTCCACCTCGCGCTGCTGGACCTGTGCCGTCGCCAGCAGCGCGTAGCCGATCGCGCGGCGCCTGGCCCGGGTCTCGGGGTGGCCTTCGAGCGCGCCCGCCGCGTGGTGTGCGGCGGCTTCGGAGTGGCCCAGGTCGCGGTAGCAGTGGGCGAGTTCGTCGGAGAGGTACGCCCCGTCGAAGTGGTCGATCCAGACGGGGTCGTCGCCCTTGTCGGGTTCGGCGCGTTCGAGGGCGGCGAGGGCTTTGCCCGCGACGGTCTGGCAGGTGCGGGCGTCGCCGAGGAGGGCGTGGCCGCGGGCTTCGGCGGCGTAGAACATGGCCTGGGCCCGGGGTGTGACCTGGCCGCGCGCGCCTTCCTGGGCGGCCCTGGCGAGTTGGGCGATCTCGCGCGGGTTGCCGAGTTGGGCGGCGAGGTGGCTCATGGAGGCGGCGAGGACGTATCCGCCGTAGCCCCGGTCGTCGGCGGCCTGGGCGAGCCGGAGGGCCTGGATGTAGTAGCGCTGGGCGAGTCCGGGCTGGCCGGTGTCGACGGCCATGTATCCGGCGAGTTCGGTGAGCCGGGCGACGGCGGCGAAGAGTTCGCGGCCGACGGATTCGCGGTACGACCCGGAGAGCAGTCCGGAGACGACGGAGTTGAGGTAGTGGACGACGACGGGCCTGATGTGCCCGCTGCCGAACCGGTGGTCGAGGTCGGTGAGGGCGGCGGTCATGGCGCGGACGGCTTCGACGTCGGCGCTGCCGACCCGGGCTCCGGCGGTCCGGGCGACCTGGGTGTCGGCGCCGGTGATCAGCCAGTCGCGGCTGGGTTCGACGAGCGCCGACGCGGCGACGGACGTGCCGGAGAGGAAGTCGCGGCGGCCGACGTCGCTGCGCCACAGTTCGCAGACCTGCTCGATGGCGCCGAGCACGGTCGGGGAGAACTGGAGTCCGACGCCGGACGCGAGGTTCTTGCCGTTGGCCATGCCGATCTCGTCGATCGTGACCGTACGGCCCAGTTTGCGGCCGAGGGCCTCGGCGATGATGCCGGGTGCCCGGCCCCGGGGCTGCTGGCCCCGGAGCCAGCGCGCCACGGATGTCTTGTCGTACCGCAGATCGAGTCCGCGTTCCGCGCCGACCATGTTGACGCGGCGCGCGAGCCCGGCGTTGGAGCACCCGGCTTCCTGAATGAGCGCCTGCAGCCGTTCGTTCGGCTGGCGGGCGACGAGTGGCCTGGCTGCCATTGGATCCCTAACCCCCTGAAGCGCCGCGGGTGATCGAATCCTTGAATTCGGAAATACCTCGGTCCGAGAAGACCCGGGAAGGTTCCGAGAAGGTCCTGATCACTGCCCGGCGGATATACGGAGAATGCAGACTTAAGAGCGTTGGTCGAGTTGGTCGGGTTTCTCCAGAATGCTGGAGGCATCCGAGGGCCCGTACGTCAAGAAATCCGGAAGTCCCCCCGAAAGATGCCCCCGGACGCACTCGACCGAACCGGAATGAAGCACTCCGGATCGCTGCACCCGTCCACGGTCACCGGGCATCGTCGCCCGCGGGGGCGCGCTCCCCCGCACGACCGCCCCTCCCAAGGGTGATACCCGGTCCCGGGACCGCTGTACAGGCGCGCCCCCGTATGTGCATCGATGCGCCCCATATGCGGGATCATGATCCCGGGGGCGGCCCGTAGGGGGCCCGTAACCCCCGGTGATCACGGGAGTTGAGAGGGTCGTGGAAGAGACCATCGGAACTACGGATACCGCGCAGATCCCCCGGCAGCGGCGGATCGAGCAGCTGATGGACCATGCCGTGCGGTATGCGGAGGAACGGCACTGGGACGTGTTCCCCGGTACGTGGCTGGAGGCGGGCGACGGCAAGGAGTACTGCTCCTGCGGCGACACCGGCTGCGCCGCCCCGGGCGCGCACGCCACCCGCCCGGACTGGGGGAACCAGGCGACGGGCAGCGCGGCGGGGGCCCGCCGGATGTGGGGCAAGCAGCCGAAGGCGGCCGTACTGCTGCCCACGGGACGGACGTTCGACGTACTGGACGTTCCGGAGTCGGCCGGGTTCCTGGCCCTGGCGCGGCTGGAGCGGATGGACCTCCCGCTGGGTCCGGTGATCTCCACCCCCGACCGCCGGATGATCTTCCTGGTGCTGCCGGGCGGCGCGGCCAAGGCCCCGGCGCTCGTCCGCGACCTCGGCTGGGCCCCCAGCTCCCTCGATCTGGTCCCGCGCGGCCAGGGCCACTACATCGCGGCCCCGCCGACCCGGATCGGCGGCCTGGGCCCGGTGCAGTGGGCCCGTAAGCCCACCCCGGAGAACCGCTGGCTGCCGGACGCGGAGGAGCTGATCAGCCCGCTGGCGTACGCCTGCGGCCGGGAGCGGAGCCGCCCGGGTACGGTGCCGTCCGCCTGACCGGCCCCTCCGACGCCCTGAGGCTCTGAGGCTCTGAACGACCCGAGGCCCCCACGCCTCGTACGTACGGATATTCGCGGCACCGGCGCGGCCGGCGTTCCGACCGGCGCTCCCCCCACCCGGTCGCCCCGCCCCCGCCCCGCCTCCACTCCCCACGGCCCCACCGAGCGGCCGAAAGCCCCGGGCCCCGTACCGGAAAAAACGTTCCTCCCGGCTGTCTAGGCTGGCCCCGTACAGGCATACGAGCAGGGGACCGAAGGAGCACGACCATGCCGGACCAGCAGACGGCGGCCGGGGAGAACCCGGCGGACGGCAGAGCGGCGACCGCACCGCCCGCCGTCCAGGTGGAAGGGCTGTGGAAGAGGTTCGGCGAACAACTCGCCGTCGCGGGCGTCGACCTCACCCTCCCCGCCGGGCGGTTCATCGGCCTCGTCGGCCCCAACGGCGCGGGCAAGACGACCACTCTCTCCATGGTGACGGGCCTGCTCCGCCCCGACACCGGGCGGATCTCGATCGCGGGCCACGACGTCTGGGCCGACCCGGTCGCCGTGAAGTCCCGGATCGGCGTACTCCCCGAAGGCCTGCGGATGTTCGAACGGCTCTCCGGCCGGGAACTGCTCGCCTACAGCGGACGGCTGCGCGGCCTCCCCGGCGACGAGGTCGACAAGCGGGCCACCCAGCTCCTCGACGTCCTCGGACTCGCGGGCGCCCAGCACAAACTGGTCGTCGACTACTCCACCGGCATGCGGAAGAAGATCGGACTCGCCTCCGCGCTCCTCCACAACCCCGGAGTCCTCTTCCTCGACGAGCCCTTCGAAGGCGTCGACCCCGTCTCGGCCCAGACCATCCGGGGCGTCCTGGAGCGGTACACGGCGTCCGGCGCGACCGTGGTCTTCTCCAGCCATGTGATGGAGCTGGTCGAGTCGCTCTGCGACTGGGTCGCCGTGATGGCCCAGGGCCGGATCGTGGCACAGGGACCGCTCGCCGAGGTCAGGGGCGAGGCGCCCACCCTCCAGCAGGCGTTCCTCGAACTCGTCGGCATACGGGACGAGGACACCGGCGCGGACCTCGACTGGCTGGGCGGCGGAAACGGTACGGCCCGATGAGCGCGGCAGCCCCGGCCGCCGGGCCGCTCCCGGGCCGGGCCACCGGCTCTTCCGCCGGGCCGCGCGAGCTGTCCACCGGCGCGCTCGCCGCCGTCTTCGTACGGCTGAAGCTGACCCTGCTGCGCAACGGACTGCACCAGTCCACCGCGCGCAAGACCGTCTTCATCATCTCCCTCGTCCTCGCCGTCCTCTTCGCCTTCGCCCAACTGCTCGGCTTCGTCCTGGCGCGTGACAGCGACTACGTCACCACCGTCGGCGTCCTGTACGCCGCCGCACTCGCGGGCGGCTGGGCCGTGATGCCGCTCTTCTTCCCCAGCGGCGACGAAACCCTCGACGCCACCCGGCTCGTGATGCTGCCGCTGCGGCCCGGACCCCTGGTCGCGGCGCTCACCGCCGCCTCCCTCGTCGGCACAGGCCCCCTCTTCACCTTCTGCGTCCTGCTCGGCGCCGGAATCGGCCTCGCCCACAGCTGGGCCGCCCTCGCCGTCGCGATCGTCGCCGTACCCCTCGCCCTGCTCGGCTGCGTAGCCCTCGCCCGGGCCGTCGCCGCCGCCAACATCCGGCTCCTCACCTCCCGCAAAGGACGCGACCTCGCGATCCTCAGCGGACTCGTGATCGCCGTCGGACTCCAGGGCGTCAACTTCGCCTTCCAGAGACTCGGCGAGTCCGAGGACGGACTGCGGGCCCTCGACCCCGCCGCCGACATCGTCCAATGGCTCCCCGTCGCCTCCGCGATCAGCGCCGTCGACGCCACCGCCGACGGCGCGTACGGCATCGCCGCCGTCCGGCTCGCGATCTCCGCGGCCGCCCTCGCCGTACTGCTGCTGTGGTGGCGCCGGATGCTGACCCGGCTGATGACGTCCCCCGACGGCTCCACCCTCGCCGCGGCCTCCGAACAGGAGACCGGCGGCGGCGACGGCCGCCTCCACCGGCTGCTGCCGGGCGGCCGGACCGGCGCCGTGATGCAGCGGGCCCTGCGCTACCTGTGGCGCGACCCCAAGACCAAGGCCGGACTGGTCTCCGGACTGGCCCTCGGGGCGATCATCCCCCTGTTCTACGTCCTCCAGGGCAACGGCTCCATCTACCTCGCGGCCTTCGCCACCAGCATGCTCGGCATGCAGATGTACAACCAGTTCGGGCAGGACACCTCCGCGTTCTGGATGGTCCTCCAGACCATGTCCACCACCCGCGACGCCTACGAGGAACTCCGGGCCCGGGCCCTCGCGCTGCTCCTGATCGCCCTCCCCTACTCGATCCTCGTCACCGTCGCAGTCGCCGTCGCCGTCGACGACCTCGCCGGACTCCCGCCCGCCCTCGGCATCTCCTTCGCCGTCCTCGGCGCGATGCTGGGCACCGGGGCGTACGGCTCCGCCCGCTTCCCGTACTCCATCCCCCAGGACAACGCCTACAAGAACGTCGCCCCCGGACAGGCGTCCCTCGCCTGGATCTCCCTCGCGGGCGGCGGACTGCTCTCCGCGCTGCTCGTATCGCCGCTGCTGGCCGCGCTCTTCGTGCTCGACGACGCGCGGCTGTGGGTACTGCTGCCCGCCGGAGTGGTCTACGGGCCACTGCTGGCCTGGGCGGGCCTCCGCCTGGCCGCGCCGCTCACGGCCCGGCGCGGCCCGGAGATCCTCTCGGCGGTCAGCAAGGGCTAGCTTCCCGCCGCGGGCCCGTCGCACCGGGCCCCCCGGCGGGGGCGCGCCCCCCCCCGGCCCGCCCCCCACGGACTCGCGGGGGGGAGGGGAACTCGGTGGGGGTCGGGGGGGGGATG
>NZ_JBEYIS010000109.1:0-6991 GCF_040635975.1 Streptomyces sp. NPDC006798 | reverse complement strand
GTACCCCCACCGCGTGGACTCCCTCCTCCGCCTTGCGATCCACGGCACCAGACCCCGCTCGCTGATCCAGCCTGATCCGTCAGACACGCCCTAGCCCCGGCGGGCCAGGTCTGCCGCGCCGACGAGGCCCGCGCGGTTGCCGAGTTGGGCCGCGAGGACCTGGGCGTGGGGGCGCCACTGGGAGCCGACGAGCCAGCGGCGGAACGACTTGCGGACCGGTTCGAGGACGAGTTCTCCCTCGTCGGAGACGCCGCCGCCGACGATGAACGCCGACGGGTCGAAGAGGGACGCCAGGTCCGCGAGCCCGGCGCCGACCCAGCGGGCGAGTTCGCGGAAGGAGTCGACGGCGACCGAGTCGCCCTGCCGGGCCGCCGCGCTGACGTGCTGGCCCTGGATGCCGTCGACGGTGCCGTCGCCGAGGCCGAGGAGGATCTCCGCCTGGTCGGGGGTGGCGGCGGCGCGCTGCCGGGCGTAGCGGACGAGGGCGCGCCCGGAGGCGTACTGCTCCCAGCAGCCCTGGCTGCCGCAGCCGCAGAGGAGCCCGTCGGGTACGACCCGGACGTGCCCGAACTCCGCGGCGACGCCGAACCGGCCCCGGCGGAGTTTGTTGCCCATGATGATGCCGCCGCCGAGCCCGGTGCCGAGGGTGATGACGATGACGTCGTGGTGGCCCCGGCCCGCGCCGAAGCGGTATTCGCCCCAGGCGGCGGCGTTGGCGTCGTTCTCGACCACGACGGGGAGTCCGACGCGCTGTTCGACCTTGTCCTTGAGCGGTTCGTGGCGCCAGTCGATGTTGGGCGCGAAGATGACGTTGGCCCGCTTGTCGTCGACGTAGCCGGCCGCGCCGATACCGACGGCCTCGATGTCGTCGCCGGTGTTCGACCGGGCGCCGCCGACGGCCGCGCAGATCGCGTCCACGATGCCTTCGGGGCTCGACGGGGTGGGCACGGTATGGGTGTCGAGGATGGTGCCCTCTTCGTCGACCACACCCGCCGCGATCTTCGTTCCGCCGATGTCGACGCCGATCGAGAGTGCCATGTGTCCCCGCGTCCCTGTCGTGCTCGTGGTGCTCGTCGTACCTGCCGGGCTCGCCGGGCCGCGCGACGCGGTCCGGCCCGGCCACCGTACCGGAGGCGGGACAGGTTTCCGGCTGTACGTGATCATCGACGGCACGGTCGTGATCACTTGGAGATCAAGCCGGGTGGCCGGGGCCGGCCGGCCGGGCAGGCCGAGTCAGTCGAGGTCGATCTGTTCGCCGGGCGCGGCCCCGTCGCCCCGCCGGTCGTCGCCGCGCGGGCCGTCACCGGAGCGACCGGCGTCTCCGGCCGCCGCCCCGGACCCGGCGTCCGCGGCGTCGGCCGACCCCCGGGAGTCTCCCGGCTTCTTCTCCGTCGTCGCCTGGCGGGTCCACTGGTTCTCCTGGCCCTGGACCGCGGAGCGGTACGCCGCGAGGAGTTCGCCGCCCGCCGCCGCAAGGTGGTCGAAGACCCGGGGGTTGCGTTCGATGACGGGTTCCATCGCGGACTTCGCCTGGTTCACCACCTGCTGGACCGCGTTCTGCGCGGCCATGCCGGGGAGGGTCGACTGGAACTCGTTGACCTTGTCGGCGACGGCGCCGAAGAGTTTGCGCAGCTCCTCCCCGGCGCTGCCGGGCGCGGTGCCGTACTCGGCCCGGCGGCGGGCCTTCTCGGCCTCCAGGTCCTCGGCGCACGCGTCGGCCCAGGCGTCGGCGGACACGTCGGCGTCGGCGGGACGCTCGGTGGCATCGCTCATCTCGTACTCCTGCACAGGCGCGGTCGGGGCGGGTTCCTCGTACGTTCGACGGTACCCGACCGGGCGCGGGCCGTTCAGCCCTGTGCGGGCCAGAGCCCGGGGTCGGGGGTGAAGCGGACGGTGAGGACGCCGTCGGTGAGTCCGGCGCCGCTGACGGTGCAGCGGCGGAGCGCGGACGGCAGCGGAACGATCCTGCGGAACGGCCCGACGGTGAGGACGAGTTCCTGGCCGCGCCGGACCAGTCCGAGGTCTTCCTTGGCGGCGCCGGGCAGGGAGATGGTCCAGGTGAGGAGGTCGTCGTCGGCCCGCAGGTCGGTGACGCCGGTGTCGGAGGGGCCGAGGGAGATCCCGGGGACCTCGGCCGGTACGCCGAGCCCGGCCAGGTCGTCCGTACCGCGTGGGTCGTGTCCCAGGTGGGGGACGCGGCAGAGGACCGGGTCGCCGCCCCGCTCGTCCCAGGCGGCCCATTCGTCCAGGCATTTCCGCTGCCGGGCGGCGAGATCGGCGAGCCAGGGGTCGGCGGAGTGCGCGGGGAGTACGCGGTTGGCGATCAGGCCCTCGACCCGCAGGCCGTAGAGCGCGAGGCCGGGCCGGGCGGCCCGGAGCGCGGCGGTCGCGGACGGCGACGGCTCGGCGACTACGCGTACGGTGGTCGTTTCGGCGGCGAGCAGGGTCTCGACGGCGGCCAGTTCGTCGTCCCGGCGGGCGGCGGTCTCGTAGAGCCAGCGGGCGGGCATCGGGACCCCGGCGAGCTGGGCGAGTACGGGCCGCAGGGCGCGGGCGGCCTGCCGTTCGGGCGGCAGCAGCCGGCGGAGGTAGCGGCGGAGCCGTTCGGGCAGGGCGAGCAGGTCGGGCGCCTCGGCGAGCGGCGGCAGATCGACCACCACGAGGTCCCAGGCGGAGGTCCGCGCGGCTTCCCGGGCGACGGCCCGGAGCAGGGCGAACTGTCCGCTGCCGGGGATCTCGGTCAGCTCCTCGCCCGCCATCGGGGCGGCGCCGAGCAGTTCGAGGGCGGGTGCGGCGGTCCGCTGGAGGCCGAGGAACTCGGTCCGGAAGTCGGCGGCGGCGTCGATCCGGGCGACCCGGAGCCGGGGGGCCGCCTCTACGGGGGTCGCGGTCGGCGGTTCGGCGAGTCCGAGGAGCGCGGCGAGGGCGGGCCCGGGCTCAGCCGACAGCAGCAGGGTGCGACGGCCGCTCCGGGCGGCGGCCGTCGCGGTGGCCGCCGCGACGGTGGTACGGCCCGCGCCGCCGAGGCCGGTGACGAGGACCGTACGCATCAGGCCGCTGTCCCGCTTTCGACGCGCTTCTTCAGACCGTCGAGCGCGCGGTCGATGATGACCTTCTCCGCCTTGCGCTTGATCATGCCCAGCATGGGGATCTTGACGTCGACGGTGAGCCGGTAGGTGACCTCGGTCCGGTCGCCGCCGTCCACCGGTCGCAGGGTGTACGAGCCGTCGATGGCCCGGAGCATCTGGGACTTCACCAGGGTCCAGCTGACCTCGTCCCGGCCGCTCCAGGTGTAGGCCAGGGTGTGGTCGTCCTTGATCGCCCCGGCGTCGAGGACGAGCCGGACCTGCTCGGCCCGGCCCTCGGCGTCCCGGGAGACGACCTCGGCCTGCTTCACCTCTCCGGTCCACTCGGGGTAGCGGTCGAAGTCCGCGATCACATCCATGACTTCGACGGGCGCCGCGTCGATGATGATGCTCGAGCTGGTGTGTTCCGCCATCGCCGCGGCTCCTCACAGTGCGGTCCCGGTAACCGGGCCGACGCGGTCGGCACCGCGGGGTCCCCGGGTCAAGGGGTGAAGGTGAATAGGTGGTGTGAAGGCTATCGCGCCCGCGGGGGCGGCTGTTCCACGCCCCGGGGGGTCGTCCGGGGGCGCGGCGGGGTCCGGGAGCCGGGGCCGGGCGCCGGGCCGGATCCCCGAGCGCGCCGGGCGGGCCGTTCCGTAGCGGCGCCCCCGCCGGGCCGGACAGGGCCGCCGGGGCCACCGCAGGCGCCGGGCCGCCGCCGGGTCACCACTCCAGCACCCACGGCCGCCCGCTCGACGCGAAGTGGCCGACATTGACGCATTCGGTGGCGCCGATCCGCATCCGGGACACCAGCGGCTGGTGGACATGGCCGAAGAGGGCGTACCGGGGCCGGACCCGGTGGATCGCGTCGAGCAGTGCGGCGCTGCCCCGTTCGAAGCGGCGGGCGACGGTGTCGTACGTCAGATCGGGCACGTCGGGCGGGATGTGGGAGCACAGCACATCCACCTCGCCGAGCGCCTCGACCTTCGCCGCGTACTCCTCGTCGGGGATCTCGTACGGGGTGCGCTGGGGCGTCCGCAGCCCGCCGCCGACGAAGCCGAAGACGAGACCGCCGATCTCGGCCCGCTCGCCGTCGAGGACGGTGACCCCGGGGCGGGCGTACTCGGGCCAGAGCGTCGGGATGTCGACATTGCCGTAGGTGGCGTACGTCGGGACGGAGAAGGCGGCGAACAGCTCGGCGTACTGGCGGCGGACCGCTTCCTCGATCAGCTCGTCCCGGCTCCGGCCGCCGGTGTCGAGCCCGGCCCAGAGGCGTCGGGCCAGGTCACGGGCGTCCTCGAAGCGGCGGGCGGTACGGAGCGAGACGATCAGATCGGCGTTCTCGACGCCGAAGAGTTCGGGGAAGATCCCGCGCGAGTGATCGTGGTAGTCGATGAAGAGGACGAGATCGCCGAGGCAGACCAGGGCGTCGGCACCGGCGCCCGCGGCGGCCAGACCGGCCGCGTTGCCGTGTACGTCGCTCACGACGTGGATCCGTGTACTCACCGTCCGGTCTCCCCTGCTCTACGGCGTCGTCCGCTCCCGGCGCGGCCCCCGCCCGCCGCCCGGCCCCTGCCCGTCCGGCGGCCGACGCGGCGCCCGGCCGGGTACCCGCCCCGCCCCGCCGATCACCCTAGGTGGACCCGCCGTCGCCCGCCAGATCCGAGGATCCGGGGCCGCCGTCCGGCCCCGGACCAGGCGTTCTTCCCCGTTGCCCGGCGGGTGGCTTACCGTGGGACTACCCTGCGCGAACCACAGCCGTACGCCTTCCACGGCGGGTGTGACGCACGGAACATCTGGCCGGAACCCCCTACCCGGAACCGACTACCGGTGGGTAACGTCCGGGCAGCCCAGTGCACCCCTCCACGAAGCTGTGGCGCCGGCGCCCGATGAGGAGCAGCAGTCTTGCGCGAGTTCAGCCTTCCGGCCCTGTACGAGGTCCCGGCCGACGGGAACCTGACGGACCTCATCCACCGCAACGCCGCCCAGTACCCGGATGTCGCGGTCATGGGCCGCCGCACCCCGGACGGCTGGGTCGACATCACCGCGCGGCAGTTCCTCGCCGAGGTCCGCGCCGCCGCCAAGGGCCTGATCGCCTCGGGCGTGGAGCCCGGCGACCGGATCGCCCTGATGTCCCGTACCCGCTACGAGTGGGTGCTCCTCGACTTCGCGATCTGGTCGGCGGGCGCGGTGAGCGTCCCCGTCTACGAGACCAGCTCGGCCGAGCAGATCTCCTGGATCCTGGCCGACTCCGGTGCCGTGGGCATCGTCGTGGAGTCGGCGGCGCACGCGGCGGCGGTGGCGTCCGTACGCGACCGGCTGCCCAAGCTGCGGTCGGTCTGGCAGCTCGACGCCGGCGAGGCGGAAGGCGACCGGCCCGGCGACGGCGAGGCGGGCGGATTCGGGGCCGTTGAGGAGCTGACCGCCGCCGGAGTCGCGGCCGGAATAGCCGACGCGACCGTCGACGAGCGCGGCGGAACCCTCAAGGCCGACGACATCGCCACCATCGTCTACACCTCGGGCACCACCGGCCGCCCGCGCGGCTGCGTACTGACGCACCGCGCCTTCTTCGCCGAGTGCGGCAACATCGTGGAGCGGCTGAAGCCCCTCTTCCGTACCGGCGACAGCTCGGTCCTGCTCTTCCTGCCCGCCGCGCACGTCTTCGGCCGGATGGTCGAACTCGCCGCCGTGATGGCGCCGATCAAGCTGGGCACCCTGCCCGACATCAAGACCCTCACCGACGACCTGGCCGCCTTCCGGCCCACGGTGATCCTCGGAGTGCCGAGGGTCTTCGAGAAGGTCTACAACTCGGCGCGGGCGAAGGCGCAGGCCGACGGCAAGGGCGCGATCTTCGACCGGGCGGTGCTCACCGCCATCGAGTACAGCCGGTCGCTCGACACCCCGCGCGGCCCCTCGTTCGGGCTCCGGCTCCGGCACGCCCTGTTCGACCGGCTGGTCCACCGCAAGCTGCGGGCGGTCCTCGGCGGCCGCGGCGAGTACGCGATCTCCGGCGGGGCGCCGCTGGGCGAACGGCTCGGCCACTACTTCCGGGGCATCGGCTTCACGGTCCTGGAAGGGTACGGACTCACCGAGTCCTGCGCGGCGACCGCGTTCAACCCGTGGGACCGGCAGAAGATCGGTACGGTCGGCCAGCCGCTGCCCGGCACGGTGGTACGGATCGCCGACGACGGCGAGGTACTCCTGCACGGCGAGCACCTCTTCGAAGGGTACTGGAACAACGAGGCCGCGACGGCGGAGGCCCTGCGCGACGGCTGGTTCCACACCGGGGACATCGGCACCCTCGACGAGGACGGCTATCTCGCGATCACCGGCCGGAAGAAGGAGATCCTGGTGACCGCGGGCGGCAAGAACGTCGCCCCGGCCGTGATCGAGGACCGGATCCGGGCGCACGCGCTGATCGCCGAGTGCATGGTGGTCGGGGACGGCAGGCCGTTCGTCGGCGCGCTGATCACCCTGGACGAGGAGTTCCTGGGCCGCTGGGCCGCCGGACACGGCAAACCGGAAGGCTCCACGGCCGCCACGCTCCGGGACGACCCGGAACTGCTGGCCGACATCCAGCGCGCGGTGGACGACGGCAACGCCGCGGTCTCCAAAGCGGAATCGGTCCGCAAGTTCCGGATCCTGGGGACGCAGTTCACGGAGGAGGCGGGGCACCTGACGCCGTCGCTGAAGCTGAAGCGGAATGTGGTGGCGAAGGACTTCGCGGACGAGGTCGAAGCGATTTACAGGGCCTGAGGGGTAGGTCCCCGGCGCGCGGGGGCGCCTCGACCCTCCGGGTGAGGTCATCTGCGCCAAATGCCCTGCCGGGCTGATGTCGTCGGGCCGTGCACTACGTGGTACTGCCCGAGGGCAGGCCCGATGTCGGCGCCGAGCAGGAGAAGGAGCTGGTCGAGGGCGGACTGCCC
>NZ_JBEYIS010000108.1:0-7238 GCF_040635975.1 Streptomyces sp. NPDC006798 | reverse complement strand
TCTTCCTATTTTGTTTCCCCCGCACCCCCGTTTCACCCGCCGGGCGGTTGGGCTTAATTTGATGGGGGGGCGGCGCGGGGGGCGGCGCCGACGGAGAGTTCGGGGCCGGTGGGCAGCATGTCCAGCAGCCGGGACGGTACGGCCTGGGCCCGCGCACCGCCCAGGCCCAGCCGCCGGGCCGCGGCCTCGTCGTCGATCCGGTACTTCACGCCGACATCGGTGACCAGGTAGGTCGTGGTGCCGCGGGCTCCGCCGCCGGCCCCGAGGGCGACCGCGAGGGCGCCGTGGCCGGGACGGACCGCGATGGCGTCCACCGGGAGGCAGGCGGGGGCGATTTCCGGCCCTCGGGCCGGAGGTACGGGTCGGTCCTTGGCGGCCGGGACGAGGGCGAGGCGTACCCGGGGCGAGCCGGCCGCGGGCTGGATCCGGGCGCAGAGGGCCGTGGCGGAGGGGAGCGGGAGGATCCGGGGCGTACGGTCCGGCCAGCTCGCCGGGTCCCGCGGGGCCCGGTCCGCCGGGGCCTGTTGTGGTGTCAGTTCGCCTGCGGTGAGCGGCAGGGCGGTGGGACGGGTGCCGGGATACGCCAGGGAGGCCGTACGCGCGTCGCCGAGGACCAGGGCGGCGGCGAGGTCTCCGAGGGGGCGCAGTCCGGCCTTCTCCAGGAGGAAGTACTGGCCCGCGGTGCCGGGTGACTCCAGCCGGAAGACCTGTCCAACCCGGGCGTCCGCGGCTCCGATCCGGCCGGACGGCGTGCCGCGTCCCTCGATCTCGGGGGCCACCAGGTCGGCTCCGGCGGGGAGTCCGCTGAGGAAGGCGGCGGAGACCGGAACGGGGGCGGCACCGGAGTAGCCGAGGGACTGGAGGGCGCCGTTGCCGCCGACGCGGAGCCGCTGGTCGCCCCAGAGCAGATGCCGGGTGCCGTCGTCCGCGCGGACGAGGACGGCGCGGTCGCGGCCGGGTGCGGTGCCGTCGGCGGCCGGGCCCAGGCGCAGCGATGTGCGGGTCTGCCGTCCGGTGCCGTCGGGTCCGGTGCGCAGCGGTTCCTCGGCGCAGACCTGCCAGGCGCCGCGCTCCAGGTCGCCGGGGCCGGGCAGGGCGTCCGGGGCGCCGGGGATGCCGACCGGGGTGCCCTGCGGCTCCCCGCGCAGTGAGGCGGCGGAGACGGTGACGGTGCCGGGCTTCTTCTCGGCGATCAGCCGGGCGGAGGCGTAGTTGCGGACCGGGCGGAGTACGCCGTCGAGGTAGAGGTAGCGGGTTCCGGTCTCCTTCTGGACCACGAGTGAGCCGGAGTTGCGCCAGGACTTGGTGCCGGCCGGGGAGATCAGCCCGTAGAGCAGGAAGCCGAGGACGAGGACGACGGCGAGGCCGATGCCCCAGGCCAGGCCGCGGTTGGTCCGGCCGGTGGGGGTGTCGGGGGCGTCGGGGTCTTGGCGGAGCATTCCGCCGGTGAGTCGGCCCATGACGAACATATGCGCCTGGACCTGGTCTTTTCTGGACTGCACGGGTGGTTCCCTCCGCCCTGGGTGGGTTGGTCTTTCCGGCTGTCGCCCGGCCGGTGCGGGTCGGGCGCGGAGCGCACGGGCGGCGTCAGCCGGACACGGAGCGCAGATCGGCGTAGACACCGAGGACCCAGAGGGCCAGTGGGATCATGGCGACGGCGGCGCAGGTGTGGAGGATGTCCCCGGCGCGGCCCCAGTGGGGCAGCATGCGGCGGCCGGGCACGGTCCAGGAGGCGATCGCCGCAGCGCCCGCGAGCGCGAGGACGAGTGCGAGCAGGACGGGCCTTCGTTCGGGTGCGAGGTAGGGAGCCGTGGTGAGGGCCAGCAGCACCAGTCCGAAGAGGCCGGGCAGGGCCACGGCGGGGCGCTGCAGGGCGTGTCCGATGCCGCGCGAGTGCAGCAGCAGGAGCAGGCAGAGTACGGCCGCGGTGACCCGGTCGGCCGTACCGGGGTCGTCGAGCAGGAGTGCGGTGAGGACGGCGGCGCACAGCAGGCCGATGGCCGCGTAGAGGCCGGTCATCCACTCCTCGGCCAGTGCCGTCCTGGTCACGACGTGCCGGTGCGGGTGCGGGTCGATGCCCTCCTGGAGTTCCTCGGCGTTGGAGGGCAGGACCGGCAGCCGGAGTCCGGAGAGCCGGAAGGAGATCCCGGGGACCAGTCCGCCGAGGACGACGGCGAGTACGGCGACCGGTCCCGCGGCGGGGCCGGTGCCCGCGTCGATGAGCAGCATCAGCGCACCCCAGACGGCGCCGCCGAGGGCGAGTACGGCCAGGGAGAGCAGCAGGGGTACGTAGGCGGCGACGGCGGCGACGGCGAGTACGGCGCCGCCCGCCGCGGCGGTTCCGGCGGCGAGCAGGGCGGCGCCGGAAAGATATCCGCCGCCGTCGGACTGACTGGTCGTCACCAGTGCTCCGGCCAGTGCCAGATAGGGCGGTACGAAGACGCCGAGGGCGGCTCCGGCCGCCGCGTCGCCCACGGCGCGGGAGGCTGCCGCGGCGC
Organism: Streptomyces sp. NPDC006798; assembly: GCF_040635975.1. Taxonomy (NCBI): domain Bacteria; kingdom Bacillati; phylum Actinomycetota; class Actinomycetes; order Kitasatosporales; family Streptomycetaceae; genus Streptomyces; species Streptomyces sp. NPDC006798. Next base: position 4,740 of record NZ_JBEYIS010000108.1, on the reverse strand, counting down.
CGAAGAGCACCAGGAGTCCGGCGACCCCGGCGACGGCGGCGCGGGTGGTGAGCGGGCCGCCGGGCAGGGCGCAGACCACCCATCCGGCGGCGAGCAGTACGGCGGCGGTGCCGAGCAGCAGTCTGCGACCGCTTCGGGCGTCCCAGCCGTACGGTCGCTCCCGCATGGTGCCCGCGACACCGTCCACCAGGTCGTCGAAGTGGATTGCGGGCAGGGTCTCGGTACGGGGCCTCAGATGGAGGATCTCCCCGTCGCGCAGACCGAGCGCGTCGGGCGTGTGCTCCTCGTCGAGGGGGTTCTCACCGAGGCGTTGGAGTATCCAGCCGCCGTGCTCGATGCCCTGCTCGGCCAAGTCCTCGCCCGCGTGGTCGAGGAGGGTCGGCAGCAGGTCCGCGAGGGGGACGTCGACCGGGACCGCGAGGTCGAGCAGTCTCCGGGGCGTCTTCACCGTGAGCCGGCACAGGCCCGGGGCCGAGGTGCCCGAATTTTCCGACATGCGAATGACACACCAATCCGAGTAGCCGGGTCGTCGAAGGGGGACAGCGCACACTACCCCGATCGATTCACCGGATCGCGAAACCCCTCGGCCCGCTTTTCCCTCCTCTTCAGCGCACCCATCCGCTCGGGTCGCGAGGAGGGCCGCGACCGGGGCACGACGTATCCGAGGAGACAATCCAGCGTGAGCACCGTGCTGTTCCGTCGGCCCGCCCGACGCCGGGGCCCCGATATGCCCGAGGGGGAGATCAGCCTCCAGGAGCCGCCGACCCTGCCGGAGGCGGAGCCGAACACCTCGGCCATGTGGACCTATCTGCCCATGGGTCTGACATCACTGGCGATGCTGATGATGTTTCTGCGCCCCAATCAGGCGACGACGTTCAGCTATATCGCCATCGGGCTCATGCTGCTCTCCTCCGTGGTGATGATCCTCGCCCAGGTGATCCGCTCCGCGAGCGAGCGCAAACGCAAACTCAAGGGCGACCGGCGGGACTATCTGCGCTATCTGACCCAGATGCGCCGCCGAATCAGGGGAGCGACGGAGGAGCAGCAGCGGGCGCTCGGCTGGCGGCATCCGGACCCCGCCTCGCTCTGGGCGCTCGGCGGCACCAGCCGGCAGTGGGAGCGCCGGGCGTCCGACGAGGACTTCAGCGAGGTGCGGGTGGCGGTCGGCGAGCAGAAACTGGCCGTACGTCTCGCCCCGCTCGCCACCCGCCCCGTGGAGGACCTGGAGCCGCTGTCGGCCCATGCCCTGCGCAGCTTCATCCGCGCCTACGCCACCGTTCCCGGCCAGCCGATCGCCCTGTATCTGCGGGCCTGGTCACGGGTGTTGATCACCGGGGACGAGACCCGGGCCCGAGCCCTGACCAGGGCGCTCCTGGCCCAGCTCGTCGTCTTCCACGCCCCGGAGGAACTGAATGTCGCGCTCTGCGTCTCCGACGACCGCCGGGCGGAGTGGGAGTGGCTGAAGTGGCTGCCGCACGCCCAGCACGGCTACCAGCGCGACGGCGCCGGGCAGGCCCGGCTGGCCGCGGCGGACTTCCAGGCGCTGGAGGAGCTGCTGGGCGCCGACTTCACCCAGCGTCCCCCGTTCGACCCCGAGACCGCGCCGGGGCGGGACGAGCCCTTCACCGTCGTCGTGGTCGACGGCGGGGCGGTACCGTCCGGGCACCGGGTGACCGGGGTCGGGTACCGCAACACCGTCCTGGTCGACCTGAGCGGGACCCTCGTCTGGAAGTCGGGCCGGGGAACGCTCCGGCTCCGGCTCGACGACGACGGACTGCACCTGGTCCGTACCGATCGCGACCGCAAAGAGCAGTCGACGCTGCTGGGGCAGCCCGACGCCTTCGGCCCGGCCACCGCACAGGCGTTGGCCCGGCGGCTCTCCCCGTACCGCCTGGGCGGCGGTGGCGCCGTCGCGTCGGAGCCGTTCGTCACCGATACGGAGCTGACGGCGCTGCTCGGCATCCCGGATCTGCGGCGACACGAAGCGGAGCGTCTCTTCCGCCATCCCGTCGAGGGCCGGGGCAGGCTGCGGGTGCCGATCGCCGTCGGTGAGGACGGTACGCCGGTCGAACTGGACATCAAGGAGTCGGCGCAGGGCGGCATGGGCCCGCACGGGATGCTGATCGGCGCCACCGGATCCGGCAAGAGCGAACTCCTGCGCACCCTCGTCCTCGGTCTGGCGCTCACCCACTCCTCCGAGACGCTCAATCTCGTTCTGGTGGACTTCAAGGGCGGCGCGACCTTCCTCGGTATGGACGAACTCCCGCACACCTCCGCGGTGATCACCAATCTCGCCGACGAGGTCGCCCTGGTCGGGCGGATGCAGGACGCCCTGCACGGCGAGCTGGTCCGCAGACAGGAGCTGCTGCGCAAGGCGGGCAACTACGCCTCGGTGCTGGAGTACGAGCGGGCCCGGGCGGCCGGTACCCCGCTCGACCCGCTGCCGAGCCTCTTCGTCGTGGTGGACGAGTTCAGCGAGCTGCTCGCCGCACACCGCGACTTCATGGAGCTGTTCATCATGATCGGCCGGCTCGGCCGCTCCCTGGGGGTTCATCTGCTGCTCGCCTCCCAGCGGCTGGAGGAGGGCCGGATGAGCCAGCTGGAGGGCCATCTCTCCTACCGGATCGGGCTGCGGACCTTCTCCGCGATCGAGAGCCGCGGTGTCCTCGGCGTCCCGGACGCCTACCATCTGCCGTCCCAGCCGGGCAGCGGCTATCTGAAGAGCGGTGTGGAGGCGCTGACCCGCTTCCGGGCCGCGTATGTCTCCGGGACGTACAAGGCACCCCGGCGCGGCACCGCCCGGCAGGCGCAGATCGCCCGTCAGGTGGTCCCGTGGGGAACCGAGTGGGTGGTGCCCCGGGTACTGCCCGCGGCCCCCGAGCCGGAGCCCGTCAACGAGCCGGAGACCGAGGAGTCCCTGCTGGGACTCGCCCTGGAGAAGCTGCGCGGCAGCGGCCCTCCGGCCCACCAGGTGTGGCTGCCGCCGCTCGACGCGCCGCCCGCGCTCGACACCCTGCTGCCGCCGCTGACGCCGCACCCCGACTTCGGCCTGACCGCTGCCGACTGGCCGGACCGGGGCAGGCTGCGGGTGCCCGTCGGGCTGGTGGACCGGCCGTTCGAGCAGGTCCGCGATCTGCTGACGGTCGATCTGTCGGCGGCGGGCGGCCATCTCGCGGTGGCGGGTGGTCCGCAGAGCGGCAAGAGCACCCTGCTGCGGACCCTGATCTGCGCGCTGGCCCTCACCCACTCGCCCCGCGAGGCGCAGTTCTACTGTCTCGACTTCGGCGGCGGGGCGCTCTCCTCGCTCACCGGGCTGCCCCATGTCGGCGGGGTCGCGGGCCGGCTCGACCGGGAGCGGATCGCCCGCACCCTCGCGGAGGTCACCTCCCTGCTCAACCGGCGCGAGATCTTCTTCCAGGAGAACGGCATCGACTCGATGGCGTCGTTCCGCCGGCGCCGGGCGCGGGGCGAGTTCCCCGAATCGCCCTACGGCGACGTCTTCCTCGTGGTCGACGGCTGGTCCACGGTCCGTACCGATATGTCCGACGACCTCGAACACTTCCAGGGCATCGCGTCCCGCGGCCTCAACTACGGCGTCCATCTCGTCCTCAGCACCTCCCGCTGGCTGGAGGTGCCGTCCTGGCTGCGGGACCAGATCGGTACCCGGCTGGAGCTGCGGATGGGCGATCCGATGGACTCCACCGTCGACGTACGGAAGGCGGCCACCGTCCCCGTCAGCCCGGGCCGGGGTCTGAGCGCCGACAAGATGCACTTCCTGGCCGCCCTCCCCCGAATCGACGGCCGGGAACAGGCGGACGACCTGTCGGACGCGATCACCGATCTCGTGGAGGCCGTCGCGGAGAGCTGGGACGGCCCGCCCGCGCCCCCGGTGAGGATGCTGCCGACCCGGCTGGGCGCCGCCGAACTCCCGGCGGACGACGGCCCGCTGCGGATCGCCATCGGACTCGACCAGGCAGAGCTGGAGCCCGTACGGCACGACTTCACCCAGAGTCCGCATCTGTATCTGGTGGGCGACACCGAGAGCGGCAAGACCAGCGCGCTGCGGCTGATCGCCCAGCGGATCATGGCCCGGTACACCCCGGACGAGGCGCGGTTCCTGGTCGCCGACTTCCGCCGGGAGCTGATCGCGGCGATCCCGGAGGCGTACCGCATCGGACACGCGGTCTCGGCCGATCCTCTGCGGGAGTACGTCGGCGGAGTGGCGCGGGCGATGGCCGAACGGACCCCGGGTCCTGACATCTCCCCGGCGCGGATGCGACGGGCCGACTGGTGGGACGGTCCCCGGCTGTTCGTCCTGGTCGACGACTACGAGCTGATCGGCTCGGGCTTCGACAACCCCCTCGAACCGCTGCTGCCGCACATCCCCCTGGGCTTCGAGGTCGGGCTCCACATGGTCGTCGCCCGGGCCGCGTCGGGAGCGGGTCGCCAGGATCCGGTGGTACGCAAGATGCAGGAGGTGAACTCCTCGGCGCTGCTGCTCTCCTGCCCGCCTTCCGAGGGACAGGTCCTCGACGGGGTGCGGTCCCGGATCCTGCCGCCGGGACGGGCCCAGAGCGTGGTCCGCCGCAAGCCCGGGATGATGCAGCTCGCGCTTCCGGACGAGGTGCCCGGGGAGGGCGACCCGGACGCGGAGTGAGGGCGCGGTGGGGCCCCCGCCCGCGGGGGCACAACGGAGGAGGGGGGGGGTGGGTGAGGGGGGGTGTTATATGGGGGGAGAGA
>NZ_JBEYIS010000107.1:0-7291 GCF_040635975.1 Streptomyces sp. NPDC006798 | reverse complement strand
CGATCGCGATGCTCGCGGCATCGTGACGGGTGGTCTTTCGGTTCTTCGAGGTGAAGGGCTTCTGCCAGTGCTGGGCGCCCCAGCGGCTGGTGTAGTCCATCGCCGAAGGCATAGGGGCGGAACCGCGCGACAAACCACGGACGGGCGGCAGACCGCGAACGGGAATCAGCCGCCGGGCGCGGCCCGGGCAGTCGGGGCGGTGCCCCGGAGGGCCGAGGCGCCGGGCCCCATTGCCGAAGGCGCGCGACCAGCCCATGACGGCCCGCGGGCGCGTACGGCACCGACGTTCCCGGCCAGGCGCGGCCAGGAAGCGCGCCGCCCTCCCGAGCCAGGCCCGAAGTCACCCCGAAGAGTCGATCGCCTGTCCGAATTGCACCAATTTACTCACTGGATCGTGATCATTTCCTAAAGGACACCGGACGGGCTGCCGAAGAGGTCAATGACCCTAACTTCACGGAACGCCCCGGCTATATCCCCGAGCCGGCCCCGTCCCCGCACCTTCCCCCCAGGAGGAGCCCGGTGTCCGTCCTTCTCGAGCAGCCCGCCAGCCTGGTCGCCTACCGTCCGAACAAGCCGACCGCGATGGTCGTGGTGGCCGACCCCCGCGTCCGGTCCACCGTCACCCGCCACCTGTGGGCGCTCGGAGTCCGGGACGTCATCGAGGCTTCGTCCATCGCCGAGGCCCGCCCCCGGATCGGCAATCCCCGCGACATCTGCGTCGCCGACGTCCACCTGCCCGACGGCTCCGGCCTCACCCTCCTCTCCGAGACCCGCGCCGCGGGCTGGCCCAACGGCCTCGCGCTCTCCGCCGCCGACGACATCGGCGCCGTACGCAACGCCCTCGCGGGCGGCGTCAAGGGCTATGTCGTCACCGGCACCAGGACCAATATCGGCCACCCCACCCGGCCGGGAGCCGCGCCCATCGGCGCCGCCGCCGCCCGGCTCGGCCACCGCCGCCCGCCGGGCACCCCCAGCCACCCCGGGGGCTACCGCGAGCTGTCCGGCCGCGAGGTCGAGGTCCTGCGGCTGGTTGCGGAGGGCCAGTCGAACAAGGCCATCGGCGTCTCCATGGGCCTGTCCGCACTCACCGTGAAAAGCCACCTGGCCCGGATCGCCCGCAAGCTCGGCACCGGCGACCGGGCGGGCATGGTGGCGGTCGCCCTGCGCACGGGCATCATCCACTGACCCCTTCACTCCCGCGCGCGCCTGTCGACGGATCGTTTCCGGCGACAGGCTCGCCGCGTTCACGGATACCCTTGACACGTGACCGACGCCCATAACCCCGCAGCAGAGACCGCACTGCGAACCGCCGGGGGCGCTCCCCCGGACGCCGGCGTCGCAGCCGAGCAAGACCCCCGAGAGACGCCCACCCCCTTGCTGGAGCCCCGCGAGGGCATCCCCCCGGTGGTCGCCGACGCCGAGGCGCTCGCGGCCGTCGTAGCCGCGTTCGCGGCCGGGACGGGCCCCGTCGCCGTCGACGCCGAGCGGGCCTCCGGCTACCGCTACGGACAGCGGGCCTACCTCGTCCAGCTGCGCCGCGAAGGCGCGGGCAGCGCCCTGATCGACCCCGTCGGCTGCCCCGACCTCTCCGTGCTCGGCACGGCACTCTCCGGCACCGAGTGGATCCTGCACGCCGCCACCCAGGACCTCCCCTGCCTGCGCGAAATAGGCATGGTCCCCACCAGCCTCTTCGACACCGAGCTCGCGGGCCGGCTCGCCGGATTCCCCCGGGTCGGACTCGGCGCGATGGTCGAATCCGTCCTCGGGTACGCCCTGGAGAAGGGCCACTCCGCCGTCGACTGGTCCACCCGGCCGCTGCCCGAGCCCTGGCTGCGGTACGCCGCCCTCGACGTCGAACTGCTGATCGACCTCCGCGACGCCCTGGAGAAGGAACTCGACCGCCAGGGCAAGCTCGACTGGGCCCACCAGGAGTTCCACGCCATCGCCACGGCACCGCCGCCCCCGCCGCGCAAGGACCCGTGGCGCCGGACGTCCGGAATGCACAAGGTACGGCGCCGCCGCCAGATGGCCGTCGTCCGGGAACTGTGGAACACCCGGGACCGGATCGCCCAGCGGCGCGACGTCTCCCCCGGCAAGGTCCTCGGCGACGCCGCCATCGTCGAAGCGGCACTCGCCCTGCCGCCGAACGCCCACGCCCTCGCCGGGGTCGCGGGCTTCGGCAGCCGGATGAGCCGCCGCCAGCTCGAACAGTGGCAGTCCGCCGTCGACCGGGCCCGCGCCCTCCCCGACTCCGAACTGCCGCAGCCCGGCCAGCAGCTGGCGGGCCCCCCGCCGCCGAGGGCCTGGGCCGACAAGGACCCGGCGGCGGCCGCCCGGCTCTCCGCGGCGCGCACCGCGATCACGGCGCTGGCGGAGGAGCTGAACCTGCCGCAGGAGAACCTGATCTCACCGGACACGGTACGGCGGGTCTGCTGGGAGCCGCCGCGGGAGATCACGCCGGAGACGGTCGCGGCGGCGCTGACGGCACTGGGAGCGCGCGCCTGGCAGACGACGCTGGTCACACCCCCGCTGACGACGGCACTCACCCCGCCCTGACGGGACGCCTCCCGCGGGGTTGCCTCCCGCTGTGGGGTGCGTGGTCCCCGGGCCCGGGATGTGGGGTTGCCTGTGCCCAGGCGGGGCCGTTCGCGCCTCAGGCGCCGGCGGGGCTGTTGAAGATGTGACCGTCGCTCCAGCGGTATGCGGGCGTACTTGTGCAGCGTCGGGAGGGTCGGTGGCCTCCGGGCTCACCTCCTCACGGACGGCGGAAGTGGGGCACCTGTTCAGGAGACCCGGCTTTTTCCGCCGTCCTCCCCCAAAGCCGCCTTTGGGGGGGACCCCCAGGGGGCGACCCCGCACCCCCCGACCACGCAGACCGCACCTGCCCCCTGGTGCTGAAGCCCGTCCCGGGGAGGGGAAGGGAGCAACCTGGTGTCGGCGGTCCACCTGCTGGCCGGTGGCTGGCTGGTCGCAGTCGAAACACCTCCAGAGGAGGCACTATGTCCCCCGCCCGGAGGGCGCCCCCCTTCCCGAGGGCGGTCAGGAGGGGACCCAGGGGCGCGGGGAACTGCGCGACAAGCCACCGACCGGGCGCGGTCGCCCGGCAGCATTCGCCCCGCTGGGCGGACGGCGTGGACCTCACCCGGAGGGGCAAGGCGCTGGGGGTCCCGCAGCGCCGAATGCATAGGGGGCGGAACCGCGCGAACAACCACAGGCGGGGACACGCCCGGCGCGGCCGGGTTCGTCGCGGACCGGGTCCCGGGGGCGCCCCCGGGGGAATGTGACGCCGCTCGCAGGGCAAGGACTGGGCACCCGAGTTACCCGCAAGTAGCATGGGGCCCAAGCGCACGCTCAGTCGCGCGCCCCGCAGCAGTGCCATCCCGCACCTGGAGGAGAGCCATCGTGCCTCGTAGCCTCAGGGACGTCGTCTTCGTCGACGGCGTCCGCACCCCGTTCGGCAAGGCGGGCCCCAAGGGCATTTATCACGAGACCCGCGCCGACGACCTGGTCGTGAAGGCCATTCGGGAGCTGCTGCGCCGCAATCCCGCCCTCGATCCGGCGAAGGTCGACGAGGTCGCCATCGCGGCCACGACGCAGATCGGTGACCAGGGGCTGACGATCGGCCGGACCGCCGGCATCCTGGCCGGGCTGCCGGCGTCCGTGCCGGGCTACTCGGTGGACCGGATGTGCGCGGGCGCGCTGACCGCCGTGACGACGACCGCCGGGTCGATCGCCTTCGGCGCGTACGACGCCGTCATCGCGGGCGGTGTGGAGCACATGGGGCGGCATCCGATGGGTGAGGGCGTCGACCCCAACCCCCGGTTCGTCTCGGAGAAGCTGGTGGACGAGTCCGCCCTCTTCATGGGCATGACGGCGGAGAACCTGCACGACCGCTACCCGTCGATCACCAAGCGCCGTGCCGACGAGTTCGCCGTACGGTCGCAGGAGAAGGCGGCGAAGGCGTACGCGGACGGGAAGATCCAGCAGGATCTGGTGCCGATCGCGATCCGCCGGACCAGCCCCGAGGGCGGGGAGACCGGCTGGGGGCTGGCCACCGAGGACGAGCCGATGCGGCCGGGGACGACCCTGGAGAACCTGGCCGGGCTGAAGACCCCGTTCCGGACCCACGGCCGGGTCACCGCGGGCAACGCCGCCGGGCTGAACGACGGTGCCACCGCCGCGATCGTCGCGTCCGAGGAGTTCGCCCGGGAGCACGGGCTGCCGGTGAAGATGCGGCTGGTGGCGTACTCCTTCGCCGGGGTGGAGCCGGAGGTGATGGGCTACGGCCCGATTCCGGCCACCGAGAAGGCGCTGGCCCAGGCGGGCCTGTCGATCGGGGACATCGGCCTCTTCGAGATCAATGAGGCGTTCGCGGTCCAGGTGCTGGCGTTCCTGGAGCACTACGGCATCGCCGACGACGATCCGAGGGTCAATCAGTACGGCGGCGCGATCGCCTTCGGGCACCCGCTGGCCTCCTCCGGTATCCGGCTGATGACGCAGCTGGCCCGGCAGTTCGAGGAGCGGCCCGAGGTCCGTTACGGCCTCACCACCATGTGCGTCGGCTTCGGCATGGGCGCCACCGTCATCTGGGAGAACCCGCACTTCGAGGGGGACAAGTGAGCACCACCGCCGAACTGTTGAAGGGCGCGGCCGAGTTGTTCCCGGACGAGGTCGTCACCAGCGCGCACGTACGCCATCTGGAGCTGCCGTACGGCGCCGGGCGATTCGCCCTGATCACCCTGGACAACGGGCTCGACCACACCAAGCCGACCACCTTCGGCCCCCGGTCGCTGGCCAATCTGGACGCGGCGATCGACCAGGTCGAGGCCGAGGCGGCGGCGGGTTCCATCGTCGGCGCCGGGCTCACCGGCAAGCCGTTCATCTTCGCCGTGGGCGCCGATCTCAAGGGCGTCGAGCTGCTGCGCCGCCACGAGGACGCGCTGGCGATCGGCAGAAGCGGCCATGACGTCTTCAAGCGGCTCGCCGGGCTCGCCGTCCCCACCTTCGCCTACTACAACGGCGCGGCGATGGGCGGCGGCGTCGAGGTCGGCCTGCACTGCTCGTACCGTACGGTCTCCCGGTCGATCCCGGCCTTCTCGCTGCCCGAGGTCTTCCTCGGTCTGGTGCCCGGCTGGGGCGGCTGCGCGCTGCTGCCGAATCTGATCGGCGCCGACCGCGCGGTGAAGGTGATCATCGAGAACGCGCTCAACCAGAACCGTCAGCTGAAGGGCCCGCAGGTCTTCGAGCTGGGGATCGCCGACGCGATCTTCGACGGCGCCGACTTCCTGGAGCAGTCGCTGCTCTGGACGGCCTCGGTACTCAAGGGCGACACCGTGGTGGAGCGCGCTCCGGTCGACCGGGGCGAGGCGTGGGACGCGGCCGTGGCCCGGGGCCGGGCGATCGCCGACGCCAAGGTGCACGGCGCCGCCCCCGCCGCCTACCGGGCGCTGGACATCCTGGCCGCCGCGAAGGACGGTGACGTCCAGGCCGGGTTCGACGCCGAGGACGGGGCGCTGGCCGATCTGATCATGGGCGGTGAGCTGCGCAGCGGTCTCTACGCCTTCAACCTGGTGCAGAAGCGGGGCAAGCGCCCGGTGGGCGCGCCGGACAAGGCGCTGGCCCGGCCGGTCACCAAGGTCGGTGTGGTGGGTGCCGGTCTGATGGCGTCCCAGCTGGCGCTGCTGTTCCTGCGCCGCCTGGAGGTGCCGGTCGTACTGACCGACATCGACCAGGAGCGGATCGACAAGGGCGTGGGCTATGTCCATGCCGAGATCGAGAAGCTGCTCGGCAAGGGCCGGATCAACCAGGACAAGGCCAACCGGCTGAAGGCCCTGGTAACCGGCGTCCTCGACAAGGCGGAAGGTTTCTCCGACGCCGACTTCGTGATCGAGGCCGTCTTCGAGGAGATGGGCGTCAAGCGGCAGGTCTTCGCGGAGGTGGAGGCGGTCGCCCCGGCCCACGCGATCCTGGCGACCAATACCTCCTCCCTCTCGGTCTCCGAGATGGCGGCCGAGCTGAAGCACCCGGAGCGGGTGGTCGGCTTCCACTTCTTCAACCCGGTGGCGATCCTGCCGCTGCTGGAGATCGTCCGCGGTGAGCGGACGGACGACGCCTCGCTGGCGACGGCGTTCGCGGTGGCGAAGCAGCTGAAGAAGACGGCCGTCCTGGTCAAGGACGCCCCGGCGTTCGTGGTCAACCGGATCCTGACCCGCTTCATGGGCGAGATCCAGAACGTGATCGACGAGGGCACCCCGGTCCCGGTCGCCGAGAAGGCGGTCGAGCCGCTGGGTCTGCCGATGTCGCCGCTGGTCCTGCTGGAGCTGGTCGGCCCGGCGATCGGGCTGCATGTCTCCGAGACCCTCAACCGCTCGTTCCCGGACCGCTTCACGGTCTCGCCGAACCTGGCGGCCGTGGTCGCGGCGGGCAAGCGGGGCTTCTACGTCTACGACTCCGGGAAGCCGGAGCTGGACCCGGAGGTCGCGGCGCTGCTGGTACAGGGCGATTCGGTGCTGACCGAGGAGCAGGTACGGGCCCGGGTGCTGGCGGCCGTCGCCCAGGAGATCGGGCTGATGCTCGACGAGGGCGTGGTGGCCGAGGCGCAGGACGTCGACCTGTGTCTGATCACGGGCGCGGGCTGGCCGTTCCACCTGGGCGGCATCACCCCGTATCTGGACCGCGCGGGCGTCTCCGAGCGGGTCAACGGCAAGCCGTTCCTGGCTCCGGGAACGGCGAGCGTCCCCGCCTGACCTGGTGTACCAAGGGGCCGTACGGAGATTCTCCGTACGGCCCCTCGGCCGTTTTCCCGATTCCGATGGGACCCGCATGGTGACTCTGCTGATCGTCGACGGCGCGAATGTCGTGGGCTCGGTGCCCGACGGCTGGTGGCGCGACCGGCGCGGCGCCGCCGAACGGCTGCGGGACCGGCTGGTCCGGTACGCCGCCGAGGGCGTGGCGGGCCGTCCGGGGCCGCTGGAGGTGGTGCTGGTCGTGGAGGGCGCTGCCCGCGGGGTCGCCCCGGTGCCGGGCGTCCGGGTGGACGAGGCGCCCGGCAGCGGCGACGACCGGATCGCGGAGCTGGTGGCCGCCGAGTCGGAGCTGCGGCCCTGTGTGGTGGTGACGGCGGACCGGGGACTGCGGGAGCGGGTCGCCCGGGCGGGCGGCTCCTGCGTCGGCCCGCGTACGGTCTACGGGCCCGTCTAGGGCGTGTCTGACGGATCTTGCTGGGCTCGCGTGCCCTGGCACCGCGCCTCGCCGCGTTGTCGTCGGTCGCCTACGGCCCCCTGCGCCTGGC
>NZ_JBEYIS010000106.1:0-7399 GCF_040635975.1 Streptomyces sp. NPDC006798 | reverse complement strand
AAGGAGTGGCGGGTGGAGCGCCGGGCTCCGGAGTACTGGTGGACGACGGGCGCCCTGCGCTCCGACGGCCCGGACACCGAGGTGGACCGGATCACGCCCGGGAGAACGGCCCCGGGGGGCGGGTCCGTTACCGGTTGCGGTTCACCGGCGCGAAGCCGTAGGCCCACAGCTGGTTGACCCGGTTGCGCTCGGCCGAGTTGGGGATGTCGTTCTGACAGGACGGGCCGGGGCCGCCGCCGGACATCAGCTCGCTGCACGGGCCTCGGTAGTTGTCCCGCAGACCGAGGACATGGCCGGTCTCGTGGGTGGTGACGCGGTTGGAGTTGTAGATCTGGTTCTGCCGGTAGTCGAGGAAGATGTAGCCGCGGCCGTGGCCGTCGGTGCTGGCGTACGAGCCGCGCGGGTCATTGCCCTCGCGGTAGGTGAAGCTGGGGTTCGGGCCTTCCTGGAGGCGGACGTTGGCGACCGTGCCGTTCCACACCTGGGTGCTGCGGGCTATCTGGCTGCGGAACGAAGGCGCTCCGGCGGCGCTGTAGTTGACGGTCACCGCGCGGGCGCCGGGGTTGGCGGCGCGCTTCTCGGCGACGGACTTCTGGACCGCCTTGAAGAACGCCTCGGTGGCACGGGCGTCCTCGCCCGAGCCCTCGTACGACTCCCAGGCGGCGGTGAGCGCCTTGGACGTGACGGAGAGACCGGCGGAGTCGGCCGCGGGGACGGCCGAGGAGTCGGCGGCGGTGGCGGGGGTGGCGCCGAGTGCCGCGGCGAGGCCGACACCGATGGCGGCGGCGAGGACGGATCGGGGGTGACGCATGGGGGGCTCCTACTCGTCCGTTGAACGGGTTCGGTACGGAGTTTCGAGGAACCCCCCCTGCTTGGGATGATGCCAACCGGCGATAACGCCCGGCTATCACCGGCCCGTCGGGCGCGTTCCGCCTCGGTGGCGGAGGCGGGCGTTCCGGGGCGTACGGCCGTGGTCGGTCCGCCGTCGGGCCGTCGCACGGGGATCGCTCGGGGATCGCTCGGCGAGGGGTTCGCCGACGGTCCCGGACAGGGGGCGGGACGTGGACCGGCCGGGCCGTGAAGGGGCCTGCCGGGCCCGCGCCGAGGCCGCGCCGGGGTCGTTCGAGCCAGGTTCACACAGCCGTACGCGACCGTTCACACCGGCCCCCCGGACGGCCACCGTCGCTGTCCGCTATCCGGTTCAGGGGATTCCGTTTGTTGTTTTTCTTTGCCGGTCTTTGTGGCGGTGCGCCGGGACTGTGCGTCTGGTGTGGCCGGGCGGCCCGGTCCTACGCTCCAGTCATGGAGCTCGAGGTGAGACACCTTCGCGCACTGTGCGCCATCGCGGACACGGGCAGCCTGCACAAGGCGGCCCGCCGACTGGGCGTCAGTCAGCCGTCGCTGACGACCCAGTTGCGCCGGATCGAGCACTCCCTCGGCGCGGAGCTGTTCTCCCGGCAGCGCAGCGGCTGCCGGCCGACACCCGTCGGCCGGGCCGTACTCAGCCGGGCCCGCCCCCTGGTGGCCGAGATGGGCGCCCTGGTGGCGGAGGCCAAGGCCGCCGCCGCCCGGTCCCGGGGCCCCCGGCTGCGGATCGGATCCACCGCCAGCCGCGCGCTGCCCGGCTGGCTCGGACGACTCCGCCGCAGGCTGCCCGGAACGGATATCTCCCTCCATATGGACGTCTCGCCGAATGCCCTGCTGAGGATGGTCGCCGCAGGTCAGCTCGATGTCGCCTTCGTCCACGAGGTGGAGGGCTCGCCGCTGACGGTGCCGCCCGGACTCGCGGTCCGGGTCCTGGTCGAACGCGAACCGCAGTTCGTCTCCATGGCCCGGGACCATCCGGCCGCCGCCGCGGCCGTCGTCGACCTGGCCGACCTCGCCGGTGACCGCTGGATCGTCGACCCCACCGTCGACGGCGAATGGGAGGGCGTCCGCAGGGTGCTCACCGCGGCCGGGATCGACCCCCAACTCCTCCACGGCGACTACCACACGGCCGCCGCGCTGATCGCCGTCGGCGAGGGCGTCGCGCCCTGCCAGCCCACCTCCGACCCGCGCGACGACATGGCCGTACGACCGCTCCGCGGCGACCCGCTGGCGGTCCGGCTGCTGCTGGTCACGGGCCCGGACGGAGCGGAGCGGAACGCGGGGGTGTACGAGGACCTGGAGGCCGCGTACCGCGACGCGGCGGAAGGATCGGCGGCGTACCGCCAGTGGCTCCGCCGGAACAAGAGCCCGTTACTGGCCGTCCCGGCGCCCTGCTGACCCCCGGCGGTGCGCGGGTCCCCCGATCGGCAGAGGACGGCCGCCCGGGGCGCCCGCCCCTTCTGCGGATCGGCGGATGGCCGGGGCCGGGGCCGGGGGCGGGGGCGGACGGCGAGGCTGGTGATCGTTCGGGCGGGGCTACCGGCACCGCGCATGTCGGCTCCGGGCAGCCGGAGCGGCCCGCGGAGGCCCGGGCTCAGGCCCCGGCGGAGGCCCGGTGCCGCCGCTGCCGGAGGGCGCGGTGCCGCAGCGCCTGCGGAAGGCGGCCCTGCCGTCGCGTACCGGGCCGCGCCCGGGGGCCTGATCCGGTCCGCGGTCTGCGGACCGTGAGTGGCTTGTCGCGCAGTTCCCCGCGCCCCTGAACGCTCTCCCCGGCGCCGCCCCTGTGGAAAAGAGCCACGCCTCAGTGAGAGGGGCCCGCCTCCCTACGAGGGCGACCAGGAAGGCAACCTAGGGGCGCGGGGAACTGCGCGACAAACCACGGGCGGGCCGCGGACCGCCGACAGCGATCGGTCGCCGGGCGCTCCCCGGACAGTTGGGGCGGTGCCCGGGAGGGCCAGGGCGCCCGGGGTCCCTCATTGCCGAAGGCATAGGGGGCGGAACTGCGCGACAGCCACTCACGGTCCGCGGACCGCGAGGATGTTGAGGTCTCCGATGGGTCCCGGGGTCAGGGCCCCGGGACCGGGGTCAGCGGAGGTAGATCAGGCCGTCCGTGGTGATCGTGGGGCGCTTGGAGGTGCCGGTGACGACGATCTTGACCGTGTGCCGGGCGCTGGTCGACCAGGTCTGGCTCCAGATCACATCCCGGAACTTGGTCGTCGTGGACCGCAGATCGACCGTTTTGGCCAGCTTGCCGTCCACATAGATCGACGCCTGGCCGGAGGTCGCCGCGCGGGAGACCACCCAGGCGGCCGAGCGGCCGGAGAAGGACCAGGTCAGGGAGGCGTTCTTGGTGGAGCTGCTGTACGACTTCCCGCCCAGGTAGCCCGAGGCCGACTTGGTCGACCAGGAGCCGGTCCGTACCGCCTGGGTCTCCTGGAGGATCACCGGGGTCGCGGCGACGGACGCCGAGGCCGTGTTGCCCGCCTGGTCGGACGCGGTCAGCGCCCAGGTCGCGGCCGTGCCCGGCTTGGCGGTGAGGGAAGCGGCGGTCGCCGTGGGCCCGTAGAGCGCGGCGGTCGGGCCGGTGAGCCGGACGTCCTTCAGGGCCCGGGCGTCGGTGGCCTTCCAGCCGAGGGTGACCGGGACGGACGTGGCGCCGGCCGTGCCCGCGCGCAGGGCGACGGACGGCCTGGTGGTGAAGACGGGCACGGTGGTGTCGGCGACGACGGTACGGGGCGCGGAGGTCACGGTCTTGCGGGAGATGTGCGTGGCGCGGACCTCGACCCGGTGGGTGCCCGGGGCGAGGGTGACCCTGGCGGAGGTCGCGGTGCCCGGGAGGGACGCCACCACCTTGCCGCCGACCAGGACCTCGTACTTGCCGATCAGCGCGGCCGGGGTGGTCGCCCGCCAGTTCACGGTCGCGGTGTTCTTCACATAGGTCGTGGTGCCGACCGTGCCGCCGCCGGTGACGGAGCCGACGGCCAGTCCGGACACGGCACCGCCCGCCAGTTCGCGAACCGTCTTGAGCTGCGGGAAGGTCAGCTTGCCCGGGCATTCGGTGGCGTAGACGTCACCGTGGCCGTGGATGGTGGGGAAGGTCAGCCGGGTGCCCTGGGCCCACTTGCGGCCCGCGAGGTTGCCGCCCGCCGCGCCCGCCGTGAGGACGGTGGTGCCGGCCGGGTCGACCCCGTACTGGCCGAGCTTCCACGCGGCGACCCGGGCCGCGGAGTTCAGCGCGGCCTGCGGCGGGGACGTCTGCATGAAGTTGCCGAGGATCGAGACGCTGGTGGTCTCCGCGTTGAAGCCGTACGCGTGGGCGCCGACGACGGGCCGGTCCGTGCCGCCCTTGCGGCCCTCGAAGATCGTGCCGCACTTGTCGACCAGGAAGTGGTAGCCGATGTCCTTCCAGGCGCGTCCCTTGACGTGGTACGCGTACAGGCCGCGGACGATCGCGGGCGACTGGTCGCAGGTGTAGGCGTTGGTCTCGGAGGTGTGGTGGACCGTGACGGCCTTCACCCGGTCGTCGGGGAGATAGGCCGGGGCCTCAGGGCTCATCGACTCGTCGGCCTGCCAGCCCGCGCGGGTGGTGACCGGGGGACGCGGGGCGGTCGACGGCGGTCCCGGGGTCGGGGTGGGCGCCACGGTCGGCGTGGTGGTGGGCGCGGTGGCGGACGGCGTCGGGTCCGGCGAGGCGGCCGGGGAGTCCGTCGGCTGCGGCACCGGCGGCTCGGTGGACTGGGTGGGCGCGGGCGCCGGTGTCGACGTGTCGGCGGGGACGGTCGGCTCGGTGGTCGTGGCCGGTGGGGTCTCCGTACCGGCTTCCGTACCGGATCCGGCCGTCCCGGTCCCGGCCGTCCCGGTCCCGGTCTCCGTCTCGGCCAGCGGGCGGGTGTACGCGGCGGGCTCCATCGCGGTCACCGAACCGGTACCCGGGTCGACCATGTCGAGCCGCAGCCCGGCGGGCAGCTTCGTCACAGCGCCGCCCGCCTTCGCCCGTACCTCCACGCCCTTCGACGGGCCGACCCAGACCGGGTCCGTACCGCCGCGGCCCCCGGCGTCGCCCAGCAGGGCGTGCTCGCCCTCCAGTCCACGCCACGGCGACCACTTCCCGGACGCCGCCGCCTTGGTCCGTACCTCGACGGATCCGGTGATCCGCGCGGCGGGATCGGTCCAGGTCACACCGAGCATGCTGAAGGGCTCGGTGTCCCGGCGGGCCAGTGCGGCGGAGGCGCCGTCCGCGGCGATCTCCAGACCGGCGGCCCGGGCCTCCGTACGGGGCGAGCCGGACGCGGCGTTCTTCCCGCCGCCGCTGCCGCCCCCGTCGGTCGGTCCGCCCGCGACGCCCTGGATCACCAGCACACCGGCGACCCCGGCCGCGACCGCGCCGCCGCCCCACCACAACCGTCTCTTCCCCGCCCCCACGGACCCTCCCCAAGTTGAATTTTTGATGTGTAACGCAACAACTGGGGTGCAAGTTACCGGAGGGGTGCACGCAAACACTCGGGAGGGGCGGTACGGACAGGTGATATCGGCCCGTCCCGGACGCGGACCTCAGAACGTTCCGGCCTCGTCCAGCAGCAGATAGAGCAGCCCGTTGAGGGTGGCGCCGCTGACGATCTCGCGCCGGTCGATCATTCCCCTGATCTCGGAGAGGGGGATCCACTCGATCCGGTCGGTCTCGTTCCGCTCGACCGGCGGCCCGGTGTACGTCGCGCCCTCGCCCCGGAAGAGGAAGTGCTCGGAGTCGGTGATCCCGTTCGCGGGCTGGGCGTAGAGCATCGGCTTGATCGCCGAGATCCGCCAGCCGGTCTCCTCCTCCACCTCCCGTACGGCGGTCTGCTCCGGCGTCTCGCCCGCCTCGATCAGCCCCATGGGCAGCTCCCAGCCCCAGGTGTCGGTGACGAACCGGTGCCGCCACATCATCAGCACCCGCTGCCGGTCGTCCACGACGGCGGCCACCGAGAGATGCCGTATCCGCACCACATGGTGGTCGAACCGGTGGCCGTCGGGCTGCTCGACGTCCACCAGCCACAGGTTCACCCAGGGGTTGGTGTAGATCTGCCGCTCACCGTGGACGGTCCACCGCATCGCACCCGACTCCTCTGCTCCGTCGTGCCGTTCGGCACCGTTCCGTCCGGTCGTCGGACGGTGTGCTGATCGTCCCACCGGGCCCGGTGGCGTTCCCGGCACTACGGCCCCGCTTCACCCGCAGGTGACCGGGCCCGGCCGAATCGGCGGCGGCCCGTGCGGCCGAATCCGCGCGACGGTGCGTAAACACCTTGGCCGGACGTCGCCCAGCTGCGAAAATGCGTCTCTTTCCCAGGTGGAGGGCGCTTGTTCGTTTTTCTGTGCGCGGGCTGCGGTGCCGAGTTGACCGCCCCGCTGTCCCGGGTAGCGCTGCCGGTGCACGCCCGTCAGAAGTACGGCAACGCGGCTCAGCTCCCGGTGCTCATGCGGTCGGGGGAGTTCGCCGTGGACCCCGACCCCTGGGGCGGCCCGTGGCGGGAATGGGACGAGACCGATCCGGGCGAGGCGGCGGCGCGCGGTATCTACGCGCCGGTCCACGCCCTGTCCGACGGAACGCCCGGGGCGAGTGTCATCGCACCCGGTGATATCCGGGGAACCCGGCTGATTCCCGAGAAGCGCGGCGGTGCCTGCTGCGGCCTCGACGGAGCCGACGGGCCCAATATGGCCTGCGAGGTCTGCGATCTCCCGGTGGCGGCCAGGGTCGACGACTGCTCGCTCTGGCAGATGGTGCGGCTCGACCCGGACGCTGTGCGCCGGGTCCCCGTCGGCGGTGTTCACACCGCGCCCCTTGCCTGGGCGGAGCTGGTGGCGAAGGAGGAGGAGACACCCCTGTTCGAGCCGATCGCCACCTGGGGCGGACCGTTGGGATCAAGCCACTACTGGTCGTGGAGTCCTCGGTGGGAGGCGGCGGCCGGCCATGCGCTCGCCCATCTGCTGGTGGCCTCCGAGGGGCGGCCGGTGGAGGTTCCGGGCGGCCTGGCGGCGGTGGTGTTCCGACGCGCGCTCGATGCGCTGCTGCCGCCGGGTGGCCCGAAACGGCGGGCCGTCCCGGCCGGACCGGGACAGCCGGACGCCGACGCGGACATCCTCCTGGTGCCGATCCATCCCCGGACGGGGCGGACCTGGGCCCCCGAGGGGGCGACGGCGTCCGCCTCCGCGTATCCGGTGCCCCTGCCGCTGGGGGTGTGGCTGCGGCTCGTCTCACCGGAGCCGTACCCGCCGGTTCCGGTATCGGGCCGGATACCCCGGGACGTGCTCCGCGACGATCCGCCCCCGCCCCGCCCCGGCCAACTCTTCCGGGCCGACCGGAGAACGTTCCAGCACACCTTGGTCCGCCCGCCGGCCGTACGCGGTCCGTGGATGCGCACGATCTTCGAAAACCTCACCGACAGCGTTTCGGCGCGCCTCTTCTACTGATCTTTTCGTAAGTTCGGTGGGTGTGGTGGGTGGATGGTCAGGCCGGTGTGGGCGAGGAATGACCATGGCAGTCGGGGGTTGGCGTTGA
>NZ_JBEYIS010000105.1:0-9858 GCF_040635975.1 Streptomyces sp. NPDC006798 | reverse complement strand
TTTTGGGGTATCGCGTGGGGTGGGCCTTTCCCGCAACCACACACACACCCGGGCGTCGCGTACCCGCCACTGGGGGCGGGGGGGGGGCGCCCGCCCCCCCCCCCCCCCCACGGCCCGGGGTGCCCATTCGGACACCGCCGTCCGGTGGGCGGGCCCGGCGAACCGCCGCCGGGCCCGCCCACCGGCGTCGTCAGGGCCGTTCCGTCAGCTCGCCGGCGATGAACTCGGCGAGATCGTCGAGACTCTGACCGCCCAGCATCCGGGCCAGCGGCACCGTGACCGCGTACTCCCGCTGCACCTCACTCCGCACCTCGGTCGCCATCAGGGAGTCCAGCCCCTGACGGCTCAGCGGCTTACGGGTGTTCAGCCGCCGCGCGGGCAGCGCCAGCACCTTGGAGACCCGGTCCGTGAGAAACGCGCGGACCGCGTCCGGCTCGCTTCCGGCGCCTGTCGGTATCCCTCCGGCGGCGGCCCCGTCGGGCGTGGCAACGGCGGCGGGAGCGGGTGCCGGGACCGGAGCCGTGGCGGCGACCGTCACGGGTACGGGCGGCGCCGGCACCGGCGATATCCGGACCGGGGGAGCGGTCACGACGACCGGAGGTACCGGCACCGGACCGGCGGCGGCCGGAACCGGAACCGGCGTTGCGGGAACCGCCACCGGCGCGACCCGGCCCGCCGGACCACCCCCGCCCAGGACCTCCGTCAGCAGGGCGTCCCGCGCGGCGTCCGGATAGGCCGCGCCCCACCGCTCCCAGTCGACGGCCAGCACCGTGACCTGCCCGGCCCCCTCGCCCTCGGCGAGCAGCCGCTCCAGTACGGCGATGCCCTCCTCCGGGGTGAAGCTCTCCATGCCGTTCGGCGCGAGATCCCGGCCGTGCTCCGCCGCGTACCGGGCCACCATCCCCACGGTCGACCAGAAGCCCCAGTTCACCGAGAGCGCCGGAAGACCCAGGGAACGGCGATGGTGCGCCAGCGCGTCCAGGCCCGCGTTGGCGGCGGCGTACCCGCCGAGCCTCGGGGAGCCGAGAACGGCCGACGCCGACGAGAACAGGGCGAAGAACTCCAGCGGCACCCCGTCCAGCACCCGGTGCAGCGCCCACGCGCCGGTCACCTTGGGCCGGACCATCGCGTCGAACGCCTCCGGCGTCAGCTCGGCAGCCGACACCAGATCGATCACCCCCGCCGCGTGCAGCACCCCGCGCACCGGCGGCCTGCCCTCCTCGGCGAGCCGTCCCAGCAGCGCCCGCAGCGCGCCCTCGTCGGCGACGTCGACGGCGTGATACGTCACCCGGGCCCCGGTCCGGCCCAGCGCTTCGACTACCGGGCCGCGGGCCCCGAGCGGACCGCGCCCCAGCAGCACCAGATCCCGGGCGCCGCGGTCGACCAGCCATTCGGCCAGCCGCACCCCGATGCCCCCGAGCCCGCCGGTGATCAGATACGTCCCCTCGGACGCCCGCCACACGGCGGCCTCCACCGCTCCGGCACCGGCCGGTCCGGATACGGCCCGTTCGGGCGCCGGACCGGCGGTCTCCCCGGCACCGGCCGTCCCGGCCGCCGGGTCCAGCCGGACCAGGACCTTCCCCACCTGCCGTGCCCTGGCCATCAGCCGGAACGCCGACTCGACGTCCGCCGCGTCGAAGACCTCGTACGGCAGCGGCTCGATCGCCCGCCCCTCCACCAGCTCCAGCACCCGGTCCAGCAGCGCCCCGGCCCGGTCCGGCCGGTTCCGCAGCATGTCCACCAGATCCATCGAATGGAAGGCCAGATTCCGGGAGAACGGCTCCAGCCCGATCGGACTGTTCCCGATCAGATCCCGCTTGCTCATCTCGATATAGCGGCCGTACGGCGCCATCAGCGACAGATTCCCCGGAATCGCCTCACCCGCCAGGGAGTTGAGGACCACGTCCATCCCCGCGCCGCGCGTCGCGTCCCGGAACTCGGCCACGAAGTCCGTCGACCGCGAATCCGCCACATGCCGGATCCCGAGCGTCTTCAGCAGCGCCCGTTTACGAGGGCTGCCCGCCGTCGCGAAGATCTCGGCACCCCGCCACCGCGCCAGCTGGACCGCGGCCAGACCGACACCCCCGGTCGCGGCATGGATCAGCACCCGCTCCCCGGGCGCGAGACCGCCCAGCTCGCAGAGCCCGTAATAGGCGGTGAGATACGCGGCCGGGAGCGTCAGCGCCTCCTCGACGGACAGCCGGGACGGCACCCGCGCCACCAGCCGGGCATCGGCGACCGCGTGGCTGGCCAGCGCGCCCTCGGTCAGCGCCACGACCTCGTCGCCGACCCGGACCCCGGCCGCGCCGGGACCCAGCGCCGTCACCACACCCGCGCACTCCCAGCCGAGCGGCGCCCCCGCCGGAAGCCCCGGATAGGCGCCCATCGCGGTCAGCACGTCGCGGTAGTTGAGCGCCGCGTGCGTCACCCGGATCTCCACCTGGCCCGGACCCGCCGTCCGGGCCGCCACCGGCACCGGACCGACCTCGTCCAGTACCCCGGCCGCACCGCCCCGGATCTCGTACCGCTCCACAACCGCCGGGGCGCCCGTACCGGAGGACGATCCGTGCTCCCCGAACGTCGCCCGGCGGACCAGCCGGGGCACCCGGCGCGTCCCGTTCCGGAACACCACCTGGCTCTCCCGGTCGCCGGTGGCGAGCAGTTCGGCCGCGAGCAGCGCCGCGTCCGCCTCACCGGCCCCCGGCGACAGGTCCACCAGGGCGCACCCCCACGCCGGATACTCCTGGATCAGCGCCCGGCCGAACCCCCAGAGCATCGACTGCCCCACCGACACCGGCCCCGGCGCGTCCGGCACGTACTGCGCGCCCTCCGTGACCAGACAGAGCCCGCCGACCCCGCCGCCCGCCTCGTCCAGCGCCCGCACCAGCCGCAGCACACTGTGACAGCCCAGCGACTGCGCCCGGGCGAGGGCCGCCGCCGGATCCACCGCCCCGTCCGGATCGGCGACCGCACGCGACCACAGATGGACCACGCCCGCGCACTCCGACCCGTCCGCCGCGCCGCCGACATCGGCGAGCAGCCTGCGGTAGTCGTCGGCCGAGCCCGGGTCGATCCGGTACCGGTCGGGTCCCGTCCGCTCGTACGCCGTCCCGGCCTCCACCAGCACCGCGCGGCCGCCCAGCCGCCCGGCGAGCGCCGCCGTCCACGGGCCCCCGTCGCCGAACAGCAGCCAATAGCCGTCCCGGGGTCCGGCGGCCACCGCCGGGGGAGCCGCCCGCCACACCAGGTCGTGCAGCCCGCCACCGAGCCCCGGAGCCGGCGGCCGGGGGATCAGGAACCGCAGCGCCACCCCCTCCAACTCGGCCACCAGCGCGCCGTCGTCGGCCCGGATCTCCACCGTCCCCACCACCGCGTCCGGCCGGACCTCGGTCCGGACCGCATGGCTCCACACCGGACCCTCCGGCCGCCGGTGGAACCGCACCCGCCCGATCCCGCCCAGGACGAAGGCGTCGTGCTCGCTCCCCTCGGCGAATCCGTCGGTGGCCGCCGCCAGTGTGTGACCACAGGCGTCCAGCAGCGCCGGATGGAAGAACTGCCGGGCGTCCGCCGCGTCCACCGACGGCGGTGCCACGATCCGGGCCAGCGCCTCGCCGTTCCGCCGCCACAGCGCCGCCACGCCCTGGAAGGCGCCCAGCCACTGGTTGCCCTTCTCGGCGAACCGCCGGTAGAACTCCGCCCCCGACAACTCCTCGCACCGGGCCCGGATCACGTCCCGCGACTCCCCGGGCCGGTCCACCGCCCCCGCCGGGCCCCCGGGCAGCATCCGGCCGCTGACGTTCCGGACGAACTCCGGCTCGTCCCCGTACCGGCTGCTCACCTCGAACGACCACACGCCGTCCGGGCCGTCCGGCGTCAGCGCCACCCGTACCACCGGCGGCTCCTCACCCGGCGGCAGATAGATCGCCCGGTGGTACGTGACCTCCTCCAGTACGGGCACCGCGCCGAACGCCGCCGCCCCGGCCGCCGCCACCAGCTCCACATACGCGGTCCCCGGCACGATCACCACACCCTGCACCTGGTGGTCGGCGAGATACGCGTTGGCCGCCAGATCGACCGTGCCCTCCCAGACCGGATCCGTCCCCGGCAGCCGTGCCCCGAGCAGCGGATGGCCCGCCGCGCCGCCCGGTGCCGGTGCCGGTGCCGGTACGGAACGGGCCGCGCCCGCCGTCTCCGGGAACCAGTACCGCTGCCGCTCCCACGCCGGACCCGGCAGCCGCACCGCGGGCGGCACCGGGGCGAACAGCCGCCCGAAGTCCACCGGATGCCCGCTCAGATGCACCGAGGCCAGCGCGTCCAGCAGGGTCGCCGTCTCCGGCTCGTTCCGCCGGGTCGACCCCACGACCAGACCGTCGCCGCGCGCCCGGTCCGCGTACTCCCGCATCGCGGGCACCAGGATCGGATGCGGGCTGATCTCCACCAGCACCGTCCGGCCCCGCTCCAGCAGCGACTCGATCACCGGCCCGAACCGGACCGGCAGCCGCAGATTACGGCTCCAGTACTCGGCGTCGAGCCCCGAGCCGTCGACCGGCTCCGCGTCGACGGTCGAGTACATCGTCACCTCGCCCGCCCGCGGGGAGACCGACTCCAGCGCCTTCAGCAGCGGCTCCCGCAACGGCTCCACCTGCGGCCCGTGCGAGGCGAAGTCCACCTGTACCAGCCGGCAGAACACCCCCCGCTTCTGCAGGGCGACCAGGATCTCCTTCATCGCGTCACCGTCACCCGACAGAATCGTCGACGACGGGCCGTTGACCGCCGCCACACAGACCCGGCCGCCGTACGGCTCCAGTTCGCGCTCCGCCTCGGCCGCGCTCAGCTCCACCGACGCCATCGCCCCGCCCCGGCCCGCGACCCGCTTCGCCAGCGCGCTCCGGCGGCAGATCACCGCGGCCCCGTCCGCGACGCTCAGCGACCCCGCGACCACGGCCGCCGCCGCCTCGCCCATGCTGTGCCCGACGACCACGTCGGGTTCCAGCCCCCACGACCGCCAGACCGCGGCCAGCGCCACCTCCATCGCCCACAGCGTCGGCTGGACGACGTCGACGCCCTCCAGCGCGCCCTCGCCGTCCGTCAGCCGCTCCAGCACCGACCAGCCGGTCTCCGCCCGGATCGCCGCATCGCACTCCTCCATCGCCCGGCGGAACGCCGGTTCGGTACGGAGCAGCTCACGGCCCATCCCCACCCACTGCGACCCCTGCCCCGGGAAGACGAAGACGACCCGCGCCCGTTCCTCGTAGACATCGTCCGCCGACCGCGGCGCCGGACCCGGCTCACCGGCGAGGAACGCGTCGATCCCGTCCACCATCTCCCGGTGCGACGAGCCGACCAGCGTCAGTCTGCTCTCCCGGTGGTCCCGGCGCACCGCCGCCGACGCGCAGACGTCCCGCAGCGGCAGCGCGCCGCCCGCGCCGTCCTTCGACAGGAACTCCCGGTAGCCGGCGGCCACCCGGCGCAGGGTCTCCGGCAGATGCGAGGAGAGCGCCAGCAGCTCCGGACGCTCCGCCTCCGGCGGACCGCCGTCCCGCGCCACCGCCGCGGCCGGTTCGTGCGCCGCCAGTACCAGATGCACATTGGTACCGGAGATCCCGAACGCGCTCACCCCGGCGAGCCTGGGCCCCGCCTCCGGCGCCGCCCACTCCTCGGCCCGCTGCGGCACCCGCAGCGGCAGCGACGGCCAGTCGACCGCCGACGTCAGCTCCGTACTGTGCAGACTCGGCGGTACGACCCCCCGCTCCAGCACCATGACCGTCTTGATCAGCCCGGCGATCCCCGCCGCGCCCTCGCAGTGCCCGATATTCGTCTTCGCCGAACCCACGAGCAGCGGCCGGTCCGCCGCCCGGCCCTCGCCCAGCACCGCCGACAGCGCCCGCAGCTCCACCGGATCGCCGACCGGGGTGCCGGTGCCGTGGGCCTCCACATAGCCCACGTCCGCCGGATCCACCCCCGCGTCCGCGTAGGCCGCGCTCAGCGTCTCGCGCTGCCCGGACTCGGCCGGAGCCATCAGCGCGTCACCGGCCCGCCCGTCGTTGACGGCGGCCGACCCCAGGATCACCGCCCGCACCGCGTCGCCGTCCGCCAGCGCGTCCCGCAGCAGCTTGAGGACGACCACCCCCACGCCCTCGCTCCGGACGAAGCCGTCGGCCGACGCGCCCGCGAACCGGCACCGCCCGCCGGGCGACAGCATCCGCCCGTCGGAGAACGTGATGCTCTCCTCCGGGGCGAGCACCAGATTCACCCCGCCGACCAGCGCCAGCGTCGACTCCCCGGACCGCAGACTCCGGCACGCCATGTGCACCGCCGTCAGCGACGACGAACAGGCCGTGTCGACCGTCAGACTCGGGCCGCGCAGATCGAAGGCGTACGACAGCCGCCCCGACAGCATGCTCGGCGCCGTCCCCGCGTTGGCGTACACATCGAGCACGCCCCGGCGGCTCATGGTCTCCCAGTAGTTGCGGCCCATGGACCCGACGAACACCCCCGTACGGCCCGCCGTCAGCCGCTCCCGGGTCAGCCCCGCGTCCTCCGCCGCCTCGGCGACCGTCTGGAGCAGCAGCCGCTGCTGGGGGTCCATGTGCTGGGCCTCGCGCGGAGCCACCCCGAAGAAGTCGGCGTCGAACGAGTCGATCCCGGCCAGGAAACCGCCGTACCGGGTGATGATCCGGCCCGGGGTGCCCGGCCGCGGATCGTAGTAGGCGTCGATGTCGAACCGCTCGGCGGGCACCTCGGTGATGCAGTCGTCCCCGTCGTACAGCCGGGACCAGAACTCGGTCGCGTCCGCCGCGCCCGGGAAGGCACACGCCAGACCCACCACGGCCACCGCCCGGTCCGGATCCACCGCCCCCACCGGGGTCCGCCCCCGGCGCGCGGCGGGGACCTTCGGGTCCTTGCGGGTCTTCCGGTTCGTCGACCTCGTCATCGGCCGTGTCCCTTTCTCGTTCGTGTCGTGCCGGTACGGCTCGTCCTGGTGCCCGCCCGCCGCGGGCGGGCCGGTCAGATCGCCCATGACGCGGCGGCGCTCATGGTCAGAACGGCGCTGCTCACCACGAAGCCGGGGGCGGCGCCCGCCAGCAGTACGTGATCCCCCGGACCGAGCTGACCGGTCGTCACCAGATGGTCGAGGGCGACCACGTGGTCACTGGCCGCCAGATGGCCCACCGTGCGGCCGAAGTCCCAGGTCGACTTCTCCTCCGGCAGCCCGAGCGGATCGAGGAAGAACTGCCCCACCAGGTACTGGCCCTGGTTGACGTAGATCGCCCGGGCGATGTCGCCGACCTCCAGCTCCGCCTCCGCCAGGGTCCGGCGCACCACCTCGGCCTGGCGCAGCGCGATCAGCTCGTTGATCTCGGCCAGCGGTTTGCTCGTCCGCCCGAAGTGCCGGGCGCGGGCCACCATGTCGATGGTCTCCCGCCCGTGCGGGTCGAACAGCGGCTCGGCGCCCCGGTGCAGCCCCTCCAGCTCCGGGATCACCGACTGGTTGACCGTCCGCAGCCGGGCGAAACCCGCGCCCCGCTCCAGTACCAGGGCGCTCGCCGCGTCACCGATCACGGTCCCCGGCCCGTAGCCCTGCCAGCGGTCGCCCTTCGGGGAGGTGAAGTTGTCGGCGGTCGTCAGCAGGGCCGTACGGCGCCCGGCGTCGGCCGCGAGCTGGCCCACGGCCAGCTCCAGCGCCGCCAGCATGCCGTTGCAGCCCTGGCTGACCTCGAAGACGGCGGCGTCCCCGCAGCCCAGTTCGCGCAGGATGTAGCCGCCCGGATACCACATCTCCGGGCCCTGCCGCAGCACACAGGAGTGCAGCAGCAGATCCACCTCCGCCGCTTCCCGGCCCGCCCGCTTCAGCGCCTCGCGGGCCGCCGACACCGCCATGTCGACGGGCGGGGTGTCCCCGGCCACGAGGGTGCCCGTGACCCCCGAGTCCAGCATCAGCGTCTCGTTGTAGAGGCCCAGCTCGATGGCGCGACGGCTGCTCATCCGCTCCGGCAGATAGCTGCCGAGCCCGCTGAGATAGATGTCCTGAGGCCGCATACGACTCCCTTGTGTCCCTTGTGGCGCTGGAATTTCTGGTGATTCCGGTGTCCGTGGTGCCTGTGGTGTCCGTGAGCTCTCCGGACGGGATGTTCCGGCCGGAGAGCTCACGGCCGCGACGAGAGCCGACGGGCGATCACGGAGCCGATCTCCCGCAGGACCTCCGGCCGGGCCATGCCCAGGTGGTCGCTGTCGACGGAGTGCTCCGTCACCGTGCCGCCGACGTACGGCCGCCACGACGCAGGGGTCGGCGCCCCGGCCTCCCGGCCCTCGGCGGCGGTGAAGAAGAGCACGTCGCCGTCGTACGCGTCCGGCTCGTACCCGTCCATCAGCCGCAGATTGTTGGCCGCGATCCCGACCAGGGCCCGGATCCGCTCGTCGTCCAGTTGCGCGGAGACACTGTTCTCCGCCCGGACGAGACCGAGCAGACCGGTGGGATCCCCGGCGTCCCCGTCCGCCCCGGCCGGATCGAGCCCGGCGTGCTCCAGCAGCAGCCCGACCGGCTCCCGGTCGTCCCCGGCCCGCCCGGCGAACGGCGATACGGGGTACGAGTCCAGCAGCGCCAGCAGCCGGAC
This sequence comes from Streptomyces sp. NPDC006798, assembly GCF_040635975.1. Classification (NCBI taxonomy): domain Bacteria; kingdom Bacillati; phylum Actinomycetota; class Actinomycetes; order Kitasatosporales; family Streptomycetaceae; genus Streptomyces; species Streptomyces sp. NPDC006798. Next base: position 1,243 of record NZ_JBEYIS010000105.1, on the reverse strand, counting down.
TTCCTGGCCCGCCCGGCGCAGCTCGGCCGCCATGGCATGGGCCACCACACCCCCGAAGGACCAGCCCAGCAGGTGATAGGGGCCGTCGGGCTGGACCGAACGCAGGGTGCGGACATAGTCCGCCGCCATCTCCCGGAGCGTGCCCGGCAGGGGTTCGCCGCCCTCCGCCGCGCCCCGGGCCTGGAGGCCGTAGAGGGGCCGGTCCGCGGGCAGCCCGCCGAGCAGTGCCGCGTAGCACCAGCTCAGCCCGCCGGTGGGATGGACACAGAACACCGGGGGCCGCTCGCCGCCCGAGCGCAGGGCCAGCAGGGTGCCGAGCGCCGAACCGGGATCGTCGGAATCGGACTCGTCGGAGCCCGTGCCGGTCGCGTCCGGATCGAGCCGCCGGGCGAGCGCGGCGACCGTCGGATGGTCGAAGAGGGTCTTGATGGTCGGCCGGCCGCCGAGAACGGCCTTGATCCGGTTGATCAGCCGGGTGGCGAGCAGGGAGTGGCCGCCGAGCTGGAAGAAGTCGTCGTCCGCCCCGACGCGGGCGACCCCCAGGGTCTCGGCGAACAGCTCCGCGAGGGTGTTCTCGTACGGGGTGCGGGGCGCGCGGCCCGTGGCCCGGCCCGCGAAGTCGGGCGCGGGCAGGGCCCGGCGGTCCACCTTGCCGTTGGTCGTCCGCGGCAGATCGTCGAGGACCACGAACGCGGTGGGGACCATATGGTCCGGGAGGGTGCCGCGGAGCTGGTCGCGGACGGTACCGGGATCGAGCGGGCCGTCGCCGCCGGTGCCGGGGGCGGGGACGAGATAGGCGACGAGACGGACGCCGGAAACCTCGTCGGTATGGGTGCCCGCGACGGCCTGGGCAATCCGCGGAAGGGCCGTCAGGGCGGCCTCGACCTCGCCGAGTTCGATCCGCAGTCCGCGGATCTTGACCTGGTGATCGGTCCGGTTGAGATAGTCGAGGGCTCCGTCGGTGGTCCAGCGGGCGAGGTCGCCGGTGCGGTACATCCGGGTGCCGGGCGGGCCGTAGGGGTCGGCGACGAAGCGTTCGGCGGTGAGCCCCGGGCGGTGGAGATACCCCCGGGCCAGGCCGATGCCGGAGATATAGATCTCGCCGGGGACACCGGGAGGTACGGGCCGCAGGGCGCTGTCGAGCAGTCGGATCCGGGTGTTGTGGTTGGGGGTGCCGATGGTGATGGGTTGGTGGGGGGTGATGGGTGTGGTGAGGGTGGTGCAGGCGGTGGTTTCGGTGGGT
>NZ_JBEYIS010000104.1:0-11371 GCF_040635975.1 Streptomyces sp. NPDC006798 | reverse complement strand
CGCCAGGCGCAGGGGGCCGTAGGCGACCGACGACAACGCGGCGAGGCGCGGTGCCAGGGCACGCGAGCCCGGCAAGATCCGTCAGACACGCCCTAACGGACTACGGGGAGCCGCAGCAGCCCGGGGAGCCGTACGGCATGCGTACGGCTCCTCTCACAACAGGAACGGGATACGGCCCGTCAGGACGAGGGCGACGGCGACGAACCCGCCGCGGCCGGGGGCACGTCCGCCTTCACCGGCTGGCAGCCCTGGAACTTGCCCATCGCCTTGCCGGTCTCGCTCGCCCGCAGCTTGTTCCACGCCTTCTCGTTGGCCTCGGCCTTCAGCAGCCCCTCCGAGACGACCTTGAGGCCGTCGGCGAACTCCTGCTGGTCCGAGGTGTCGAGGGCGTCGACCTGCTTCTTCAGGTCGAGGAAGACGGCCGCACTGGCGTCCCGCTCGGCCGCGGCGGCCCTGACCAGCTGCTCGTCCTCCTCGACCGGTGAGTTTCCGACCGTACGGAACGCGGTCGCCAGCGCCTTGTTGACATTCGCCAAGTCCTGGAAGGCCTTGGAGTCGGCCCGCTGGAGATCGGCCGGCTTCCCGTCGACGGCGGTCACGGCGATCAGCCGGTCGGCCTCCGCCTTGGTCTTGAACTGGGTCTTGATCTGGTCGCAGTACTTCTTCGCCCAGTCGTCGACCGCGTTGTCCTTCTTCTCTTCGCTGCTGCACCCGGACAGCGCCAGTACCAGTACCGCGCCGCCGGACAGTACGGCCGCAAGCTTCTTGTTCACCGGATCGGTCCCTTCCGAGGCTTCCTGCGCCCCGGAACATACACGCCGGGCCGTCACCCATCGCGCGGCCGATGCCCGATTCCAGGGCCATTGAAGCCATTTGCACCAAGGGTGAGGGCGAGAGAAGGCTCACCCGGGCTCCGGGAACGCGAGCCGGGCGCCGGACCGGGCACCGAACCGGGCACGGGCCGAGGAGCGGGCCGGGCGGGAGCCGGGCGCGGGCGGGGGCGGGAGGGGCGGCTCCACGCACCGGACGCGAGGACGGCCGGTACCTGGCATCGCACCGGCCGCCCATCGCTCCTCTCGCGGCCCGCGGCCGCCGTCTCAAGGGCCTATGTCACCGCCGCGGGATCCGGCGCCGACGCGTTCCGTTCCGCCTCCGGGGAGCCGGGATCCTCGTCGCCCACGGTGATCCCGCGCCTCTTGGAGACGTAGACCGCGCCGACGATGACCAGGATCGCCAGTACCGCGATCAGGGCCCGTACGGCGGGGCTGGCGTCCTCGCCGTAGCTGAACTGCACCACGGCCGGCGCGATCAGCAGCGCCACCAGGTTCATCACCTTCAGCAGCGGGTTGATCGCCGGCCCCGCCGTGTCCTTGAACGGGTCGCCGACCGTATCGCCGATGACGGTCGCCGCGTGCGCCTCGCTCCCCTTTCCGCCGTAGTGGCCGTCCTCGACGAGTTTCTTGGCGTTGTCCCACGCGCCACCGGAGTTGGCGAGGAAGACGGCCATCAGGGTGCCGGTGCCGATCGCGCCCGCCAGGAACGCGCCGAGCGCCCCGACCCCGAGGGAGAAGCCGACCGCGATCGGGGTGAGCACCGCCAGCAGACCGGGGGTGGCCAACTCCCGCAGGGCGTCCTTGGTACAGATGTCGACGACCCGGCCGTACTCCGGCTTCTCGGTGTAGTCCATGATCCCGGGGTGCTCGCGGAACTGCCGCCGCACCTCGTGGACCACCGCCCCCGCCGACCGGGCCACGGCGTTGATGGCCAGCCCGGAGAAGAGGAAGACCACCGCGGCGCCGAGCAGCAGACCGACCAGGTTGTTGGGCTGGGAGATGTCCATCACCAGAGTCATCGGGGCGCCGTCGCCGAGTTTCTCGCCGACGTCCAGCGCGGCCCTCGTGATGGCCTCGCGGTACGAGCCGAAGAGCGCCGCCGCCGCGAGTACGGCGGTGGCGATCGCGATCCCCTTGGTGATGGCCTTGGTGGTGTTGCCGACCGCGTCGAGATCGGTCAGGACCTGCGCGCCCGCACCCTCGACGTCACCGGACATCTCGGCGATGCCCTGGGCGTTGTCGGAGACCGGCCCGAAGGTGTCCATGGCGACGATCACCCCGACGGTGGTGAGCAGCCCGGTACCGGCCAGCGCCACCGCGAAGAGGGCGAGGGTGATCGAGGCGCCGCCCAGCAGGAAGGCTCCGTAGACCCCCAGGCCGATCAGCAGGGCCGTGTAGACGGCGGACTCCAGGCCGATGGCGATCCCGGCCAGGACGACGGTCGCCGGGCCGGTCAGCGACGACTTGCCGATGTCCTTGACCGGACGGCGGTTGGTCTCGGTGAAGTAGCCGGTGAGCTGCTGGATCAGAGCCGCCAGCACGATGCCGATGGCCACGGCGACCAGGGCGAGTACCCGCGGATCCCCGTCGTGCTCCCTGACGGTCGGGTCGGTGACACCGAGCAGATCGTCGTAGGAGGACGGCAGATAGAGCAGTACGGCCACGGCGACCAGGACGAGGGAGATCACGGCCGAGACGAGGAAGCCTCGGTTGATCGCCGTCATACCGCTGCGGTCGGCGCGCCGCGGGGCGACCGCGAAGATACCGATCACCGCGGTGACCACGCCGATCGCCGGAACCATCAGCGGAAAGGCGAGCCCGGCGTCCCCGAACGCCGCCTGACCGAGGATGAGGGCCGCGACCAGGGTCACGGCATACGACTCGAAGAGGTCGGCGGCCATACCCGCGCAGTCGCCGACGTTGTCGCCCACATTGTCGGCGATGGTGGCGGCGTTACGGGGGTCGTCCTCGGGAATGCCCTGCTCGACCTTGCCGACGAGGTCAGCGCCGACATCCGCGGCCTTGGTGAAGATGCCACCGCCGACTCGCATGAACATCGCGATCAGCGCGGCACCGAGACCGAAGCCCTCCAGGACTTTGGGGGCGTCGGCGGCGTAGACGAGAACGACGGAGGCGGCGCCGAACAGACCGAGGCCGACGGTGAACATTCCGACCACACCACCGGTCCGGAAGGCAATCTTCATTGCCTGGTGGGAGACGGCGGTGAGATCTTTTTCCGGTTCCCCGGGGGCGGGAGTCGCCTCCCGCGCGGCGGCGGCGACCCGGACATTCGCCCGTACCGCCAGTCGCATGCCGATGTAACCGGTGGCCGCCGAGAAAACGGCACCCACCAGGAAGAACACGGAACGGCCGGCCCTTTGCGACCAGTCGTCCGCCGGCAGAAGCATCAGCAGGAAGAACACCACGACGGCGAAGACGCCGAGGGTGCGGAGCTGTCGGGCGAGATAGGCATTCGCGCCTTCCTGTACCGCGCCCGCGATCTTTTTCATGGAGTCGGTGCCCTCGTCGGCCGCCAGCACCTGGCGGACCAGCAGCTGGGCCACGACCAGAGCGGCCAGGGCGACCAGGGCGATGACGACGACGATCACCCGGTTGTCATCGGTGAGCACCGCGGCCGAGAGGGAGGTGGAGTGATCGATCATTTCCCGGTGGTTCTGGTGGAAGAGCCCCGCCATTCGTCCTCCTTGACGTAGTTCAGAGCTCAAGATGTGGACGGATTGTAGGGAGCGGAACCTGATCAAAACAGAGTGCGACAAATGCAAAGTGACCTTTGCGCCCTCTCGGCAAATGATCGAACTCTGTAAATACACCCGAAAGAAGTAATGGGGCGAAGCCATTGGGCCTTGATCGGCGGAGTGGGAGGCGGCGAGAAAAATGGCCCCGGAAATGATCGCCGGGCGAGGCGCGGCTGATCCGCCCACGGACAGCGGATGATCGATGGCTCGCCGGCGGATTGCCGGCGGATTGCCGAAATGGGCGCGAAAGGCGCTGCTCACAAGGGGTCCGACGGCCGGGCCCGGCTCCATCGGACCCGGTGGGCGGCGTTACGGGCCCCCTCGCGGCCCGGCCCGGACAGCCGCCGGTCCCCGGGCGGGCCGACCGTGGATCATCGCCTCCGGAGACCGCCGAACGGGTTCGGCGGAGGCCGTCGGCGGACCCGCGCGATCCGGCCGGAGGATCCTCCGGTTCCGGCGGGATTATTGCTCGGAACTCGTCGCACCCGGGGGCCGTACGGACCGGAACGGCCCCGGCCCGGCGGTAGGAAAGCGATACCGCCGGTCGGGACGAGTGAGCCGGATGAGACGAGAGCGACGGAATATACGGGCGGGACTCACGGCCTCAGGAGTGAGGAGGCGCCGACGACGCCCGGCTGACTGCCGTGAAAGGCCCACGCAACGACATGCCACAACCGGCCGTCGGCAACGACGGCACGGTCACGGCGGCCGCGACGCCGACCAGCGGCGATCAGGCGGCACGATCACGCCATACGCGTGCACCGCGGCAGCAGCGCGCACCGCGCACCGCGCACCGCGCACCGGCCTACGGGACCACGGACACCGGAGCTGTCGGCCAGCTCATCCGGATCACACCACCGGTCTCGGTGGTGGAGACCTCCATATCGTCCACCAGCCCGCTGATCACGGCGAGACCCATATCGTCCTCGCCGTCCGCGGGTTCCACGGGGTCGTCGCCCGGACCGGCGGAGCGGTCGGCGGCCGAACCGGCGGCGCCGTCGCCACCCGCGCCCGGCGCGGGCACCTCGTCCCCGACCTCGATGGAGAACGTCTTGTCCTCCTCGGTCAGAACGACCTTCACGGGCGAGTGGATGCCATGGGTGCGATGCCGTCCGACGGCCCGGCTGCACGCCTCGCCGACGGCAAGTCTGACCTCGTCGAGCACCGCCTCGTCGACCCCGGCGCGGCGCGCCACGGCAGCAGCCACCAACCGGGCGGTCCTGACGTGCTCGGGCTGGGCGCTGAATCGAAGTTCGACGGTGGTCATGTGCGATCCCCCTCGGACGTACGGGCGTGCGTTCGGGGGCACCGGGCCGGCGGCCCGGTTCCTCCTGATACTGCCGGTCCTGCTGATTCTCTTCCGGTTTCCTTCCGGGCCCCGACGGCCGTTCACCGCCGCCGGAGCCGCTCCGGTCCGGCATGCCGGACCGGACCGACCGAACGAGCCGGACGGGCCCAGACGGACCCGGACGGACTCCCTCTGCCGAGTGAGCCGAAGCCGAGGTCGAAAGGAACCCGCCTCCGAGGCGCCGCCCCCGGACCATCACGGCCCGGAAGCGGGCACCACGGATCACCCCGCGGCGCCTTTCGGCGACACGGGGCACCCGAACGGCCCGTACCCGGGCCGTATCGGCGACGGGAAACGAACGGAACGGCCCGATCCGCGACCTAGTCGGGCGCGGCGACGGCCTCGTCGACCGTGGTGTGAATCGGGAACACCTTGGTGAGACCGGTGATCCGGAAGATCTTGAGAATGCGCTCCTGGTTGCAGACCAGTCGCAGCGACCCCTCATGCGCGCGCACGCGCTTCAGGCCACCCACCAGCACCCCCAGCCCGGTGGAGTCGAGGAAGTCCACGCCCTCCATGTCGACGACCAGGTGGTAACTGCCGTCGTTCACCAACTCGACCAACTGCTCGCGCAGCTTGGGCGCGGTATACACATCAATCTCGCCACCGACCTCGACGACCGTACGGTCGCCGTTCGGACCGGGCACAACGCGAGTCGACAGGGACAGGTCCACGGATCCTCCAGCACCTTGCTATCGAGCGTCCGCCCCCATTTCAGGTCTCCCCGGCGGAGCCGGGGGACGGTCGCCAGCCGCGATGGCATTCAATCACTTACCTGCAACCATGCACGACGCCTTGGGACCATTGTCCGTCACGCCAGTGACACACTCGGTGCCGATGGCCAAGAATCTCCGTCCCAGACGACCACCCGAGAGCGGGGACGCCCGCCCCTCCCCCCGAGCCGTCCTCGACCGGCTCGCGTCGGGGGCGAACCGGGCCGCGCGCATCACTCATACGGAGCACTTGCCCCCGCGACCCGGCCGTCATGCCGTCTGGCCCGACCGCATCCGGCCGGAAGTGATCGACGCGATCCAGCGGGCCGGGATCGAACATCCGTGGACCCATCAGGCGGAGGCGGCCGAGTACGCGCTCGACGGCGAGTCGGTGGTGATCGCCACCGGAACCGCGTCCGGCAAGTCGCTGGCCTATCTCGCGCCCGTGCTCAGTACGCTCCTGGACGGCTCCGAGGCCCCCAACGGGCGGGGTGCCACGGCCCTCTACCTGGCGCCCACGAAGGCGCTCGCCGCCGACCAGTGCCGGGCCGTGAAGGACATCGCGGCCCCGCTGGGCCACCGGGTCCGGCCCGCCGTGTACGACGGCGACACCCCCGTCGAGGAACGCGAGTGGGTACGCCAGTACGCCACGTACGTCCTCACCAACCCCGACATGCTGCACCGGGGCGTGCTGCCGTCCCATCCCCGCTGGTCCTCCTTTCTGCGCGCGCTGCGCTATGTGGTGATCGACGAGTGCCACACCTACCGGGGCGTCTTCGGATCGCATGTCGCCCAGGTACTGCGGCGGCTGCGGCGGATATGCGCCCGGTACGGCGCCGATCCGGTCTTCCTGCTCGCCTCGGCCACCGCCGCCGACCCGGCGGTCGCCGCCGGACGGCTCACCGGGCTGCCCGTCCGCGAGGTCGCCGACGACGGCTCGCCCCGGGGCGAGCTGGTCTTCGCCCTCTGGGAGCCGCCGCTGACCGAGCTGCACGGCGAGAAGGGCGCGCCCGTCCGGCGTACCGCGACCGCGGAGACCGCCGACCTGCTGACCGATCTGACCGTGCAGGGAGTCCGTACGGTCGCCTTCGTCCGCTCCCGGCGGGGCGCCGAACTGATCTCGGTGATCAGCAAGGAGCGGCTCGCCGAGGTCGACAGCTCGCTGCCCCGGCGGGTCGCGGCCTACCGGGGCGGCTATCTCCCCGAGGAGCGCCGGGCCCTGGAACGCGCCCTGCACTCCGGTGAACTCCTCGGTCTCGCCGCCACCACGGCCCTGGAGCTGGGCGTGGACGTCTCCGGCCTCGACGCGGTCCTGATCGCCGGATATCCCGGCACCCGGGCGTCCCTGTGGCAGCAGGCGGGCCGGGCCGGACGCGGCGGCCAGGGCGCGCTGGCGGTCCTGATCGCCCGGGACGACCCGCTGGACACCTTTCTCGTCCACCACCCCGAGGCGCTGTTCGAGCGGCCCGTGGAGTCCACGGTCCTCGACCCCGACAATCCGTACGTCCTCACCCCCCATCTGTGCGCCGCCGCGGCCGAACTCCCCCTCACGGAAGCCGATCTGCCCCTCTTCGGCCCGGCGGCGGCGGATCTGATGCCGCAGCTGGAGGCCGCGAAGCTGCTGCGCCGCCGGGCGTCGGGATGGCACTGGACCCGGCGTGAGCGGGCCGCCGACCTGACCGACATCCGGGGCGGGGGCGGCCGCCCCGTGCAGATCGTCGAGGAGGGCACCGGCCGTCTCCTGGGCACCGTCGACGAGTCGGCCGCCCACACCTCCGTCCACGAGGGCGCCGTCCACCTCCACCAGGGCCGGACATATCTCGTCCGGCGGCTCGATCTGACGGACTCGGTCGCCCTCGTCGAGGAGGCCGTACCGCCGTACTCCACCACCGCCCGCGACACCACCTCCGTCTCCGTCCTCTCCACCGATACCGGGGTCCCCTGGGGCGAGGGGCGGCTGTGCTTCGGCTCCGTCGAGGTCACCAACCAGGTCGTCTCCTTCCTGCGCCGCAAACTGATCACCGGTGAGGTGCTCGGCGAGACCAAACTCGATCTGCCGCCGCGCACCCTGCGCACCCGGGCCGTCTGGTGGACTGTCACCGACGACCAGCTGGACGCCGCCCGGATCGCCCCGGAGCAGCTCGGGGGCGCCCTGCACGCGGCGGAGCACGCCGCCATCGGCATGCTGCCGCTCTACGCCACCTGCGACCGCTGGGACATCGGCGGGGTCTCCGTACCGCTCCATCCCGACACCCTCCTCCCCACGGTCTTCGTCTACGACGGCCACCCCGGCGGGGCGGGCTTCGCGGAACGCGCCTTCCACACGGCCCATGCCTGGCTGACGGCGACCCGTGAGGCGATCGCGTCCTGCGAGTGCGAATCCGGCTGTCCGTCCTGTATCCAGTCCCCCAAGTGCGGCAACGGCAACGACCCCCTCGACAAGCGCGCCGCGATCCGGCTGCTGACCGAACTCCTCTCCAACGCCTCGGCCTGACGCCGACGACCAACGACGGCCCTGCCGTCAAGGTGCCGGCAGCACCGGACCCGCGCGGGCGAGGGCCGTCGGCGCGAAGGGGCCCGCCCGGGCCGAGGTCCGGACATCGGCGATCTCGCCCCGTAGCGCGCAGCGCAGCAACCGCGCCCCCTGCGCCCGGGCGGTCTCGGCGGCCCGGGCACAGGCCACCGACTCGCCCCGGAGGGCGTGGTCCGCGGCGGCGAGGGCGGCCAGATCGGCCGCCGCGGCGGCCCGGTGCCGGGCCGTCACCACCTGCCCCAGGGCCAGCACCACGGCGAACAGAGCGCAGAGCACGGTCGCCGTGAGCGCCGCCCAGATCGTCGCCGAGCCGTCGTCCCGCCGTATCCACCGCCGTGGGCAAGGCCGTGCCCGTCGCCGTTTCCACGGCCGGTTCCGCCACCTCATGGCACCTCCGTCTCCCCCGCCCCGCCGGGCCCCGGGTCCTCGGCACGGGCCACCGCCTCCGCGCGGACCGTGAACGTCAGCCGTCCGGGGCCCGGAGACGGCGACTCCACCCGGACACGCCAGTAGTCACCCGCCCGGTGCACCTCGATCCGCGCGCCCCCGGGCGCCGACTCGCGGACCGTGGCGAGCACCTCCGCCCGGGATTCGGACCTCGCGGCGGCCCGTGCCCCCGCATACGCGGCGTCCACGCACCGGATCTGGGCCACCGCGGTCATCAGCGCCCACAACAGGGCCGCGACCAGGGCGACAAGAGCCGGGACGACGACGGCCGCCTCCGCCGTCACCGCCCCCCGGTCCCGCCGGGCGGGCCCGGACCCGAGCCGCCGGCCGGGCCTGCGGAAGCCCGGCCCCGGCGGACCGCTTCCGCCGGGAAAGTCCGGTTCAGAACGGCGCATTGAGTGCCTCGCCGATCAGTGACTCCAGCCGCCGGGCGACACCGTCCCCGGTGAGGACCCGGTAGAGGACCGCCGCGAGCCCGCAGGCGGCCACCGTCCCCATGGCGTACTCCGCCGTGGTCATCCCCCGGTCCCCGCCCGCCGCCGCGAGTCGCGGGGCCAGGATCGGCGGGCGGAACGGGAACCGGGCCAGGGCCCGGCCGATACGGACGACGTGCTTCATCGAAATCTCCTGACTGTTCCAACTGTTCGAACTGTTCGCAGGTGTTCACGGGAGTTGGGGTGCGTCCGGCTCAGGGGCGGTTCAGCAGCCCGGCCGCGAGGCCGATGACGACGGGACCCACCCCGACGGCGAGGAACGCGGGCAGGAAGCAGAGCCCCACGGGAGCGGTCACCAGAACCTGGGCGCGGCGGGCGCGGGCCGCCGCCGAGCGGGCCCGTTCGGCGCGCAGCCGGTGGGCCTGCCGGGCGACGGGCCCGGCGGCGGGCGCGCCGGTGGCGTCGGCCCGCTCCAGACAGCGGGCCAGCTCCCCGGCCCCCGGTATCCGGGCGAGTCCGCCCCACGCCCCGGCCGGTTCGCCGCCGAGACGCAGTTCGGCCGCGGTACGGGACAGCCGTGCCCCGAGCGGGCCGCCCAGGGACTCCCCGACGGCCCCGGCCGCCTCGCGGGGCCCGGCCCCGGCGGCCACACAGGCCGCGATGAGATCGGCCGCCAGCGGCAGTTGTCGTACCGCCGCGTCGTCCTCCGCCCGGCCGCCGGGCCCCCGGTGACGCCGCCACAGATACCCGGCACAGGCCGCGACCGCTCCGGCGAGGATCCCGGCCGCCCCGCCGACCAGGGCGTATCCCCCGGTCAGCGTGCCGAGCGCGCCCAGCAACGGTCCCCAGCCGCCGGACGGGGTCCGGCGCCCGAACCGCCGCCACCCGGGCCGCGACCGCTCCCGGCCCAGCAGCCGCTCGGCACGTACCCGTTCCCGGCGCTCCCGGCGGGTGTCGAGAAGCACCAGGGCGACGGCCGGGACCGACAACAGCGGCAGCACGGCCGACGGCACCGGGAGCCACCCGCCGCTCACCGGGACCGCCCCCGGCGGACGATCCGCGCGGCCCACCAGAGCCCGGCGGCCTCCAGACCGGCGCCGGCCAGCAGACACAGCAGCCCAGCGGGGGTGTGCAGCAGCACCCGCAGCGGCTCGGCGCCCAGCGCCGTCCCCAGGGCCAGGGCCATCACGGGCAGCAGGGCCAGGAGAACGATCGTGGAGCGCGCTCCCGCCAGTTGGGCGTCCAGGTCCTCCCGCTGGTCGCGTTCGGCCCGCAGAGCGGCTTCCAGCCGGTCCAGCCCGGCCGCGAGACCGGCTCCGCTGCCGACGGCGACGCTCCAGCAGGCGGCCAGCCCGGCCAGCCCCTCGGCGCCCGGCTCCCCGGCCGCGTCCCGCAGGGCGCGGGGCACGTCCCCGCCGAACCGGGCCGCCGCGACGACCGCGGGCTCCGCGGCCCCCAGCGCCCGCCCGGCCCCGGCGGCGACCAGCGCCGGGCCGGGCTGGAGACCGGCTCTCAGCTCGGCCGCGACCGAGCCGCAGAGGGCGATCACCGCCTCCGCCCGCCGGGCCTCGGCCCGGCGCCGCGCCCGGGCCCGCAGCCCCCGCCGGACCAGGGGCACCGCCAGCGCCCCGGCGAGCAGCGGCAGCACCGAATCACCCGCGACGGCGACCGCCAGCCCCACCGGCGGGCAGAGCCACTCGGGACGGCCCCGCAGCCCGGCCAGGGCCGCCCGCCACGGCGGCGGGGCCGGTTCCGGCAGCGCGCCGCCGCCCGCGAGGACCAGCCGGGCCCGCCGCGCCGCGCCCGCCCGGCCGTCGGCCAGCAGGAGCGCCACCGCCACCGCGCACAGCACGGCCGCGTGCAGCGGCCCGAACAGGCTCATGACGCGCCCCCGATCCGCGCCCGCAGCCTCGGCCAGCCCCGCCCGTGGGCGAAGCGGCCCTCGCCCCTGCGCAGCGCCGGGACCGTGGTCACCAGACCGGCCTCGTCCCGCGCCAGGACGTGGATCTCGGCGATCCGCCGGTGCCCGCCGGGCCCCCGGTCCAGATGGATCACCGCGTCGAGGGCTGCCGCCAACTGGCTGTGGAGGGCGGCCCGGTCGAGTCCGGCGGTGGCGGCGAGGGCTTCGAGGCGGGCGGGCACATCGGCCGCGGCATTCGCGTGGACCGTTCCGCAGCCTCCCTCGTGGCCCGTGTTCAGGGCGGCGAGGAGATCGGTCACTGTCCGATAAACACCAACACTTGATAGGCTGCGCACGCATGAGGAAGCCCCAGCTGGCAGGCATCTACTGCCGCCTCTCCTTCGCCC
>NZ_JBEYIS010000103.1:0-11956 GCF_040635975.1 Streptomyces sp. NPDC006798 | reverse complement strand
GTCGGGGAAGTACTGGACCACGGAGTTGAGGATGTTCCCCGCGCCCCTAAATGCTCTCCCCCTCTCCGACCTCGTAAGAGGACGGGCCCCGTCAGGGGCGCGGGGAACTGCGCGACCAGCCAGTCACCGGCCGGCGGGTGGACCGACAACATGAGGCGGCACCCTCCCCCGGGCCCGGGGACCCGGAACCCCGATTCCGTATCGCGGACGGAATGTCCAGATCTTGGAGCCCTCGGCGTACCCTTGTGGCCTATCGACCGACCTATCGAGGAGCGAGAGCGACGATGCCCGAGCTGAGGTCCCGCACAGTCACCCACGGCCGCAATATGGCGGGCGCCCGCGCCCTTATGCGCGCCTCGGGCGTAGCGGGCGCGGACATCGGCAAGCCCGTCATCGCCGTGGCGAACTCGTTCACCGAGTTCGTCCCCGGTCACACCCACCTCCAGCCGGTGGGCCGGATCGTCAGTGAGGCGATCAAGGCGGCGGGGGCGATCCCCCGTGAGTTCAATACGATCGCCGTCGACGACGGTATCGCCATGGGCCACGGCGGAATGCTCTACTCGCTCCCGTCCCGCGACCTGATCGCGGACAGTGTCGAGTACATGGTCGAGGCGCACTGCGCGGACGCCCTGATCTGCATCTCCAACTGCGACAAGATCACCCCGGGCATGCTCAACGCGGCTCTGCGTCTGAACATCCCCACGGTCTTCGTCTCCGGCGGCCCCATGGAGGCGGGCAAGGCGACCCTGGTCAACGGCACGGTCCGCAAGCTCGACCTGGTGAACGCGATCGTGGACGCGGTCGACGAGAGCATCTCCGACGAGGACATGCTGCGGATCGAGGAGAACGCCTGTCCGACCTGCGGTTCCTGTTCCGGCATGTTCACGGCCAACTCGATGAACTGTCTGACGGAGGCCATGGGCCTCTCGCTCCCCGGTAACGGCTCGGTCCTGGCGACGCACACGGCCCGCCGCGCGCTCTACGAGAACGCGGGCCGGACGGTGGTCGAGATCACCAAGCGTTACTACGAGCACGGCGACGCGAACGTCCTGCCCCGGAACATCGCCACTCGTGCCGCCTTCGACAACGCCATGGCCCTGGACATCGCCATGGGCGGCTCGACGAACACGATCCTGCATCTGCTGGCGGCCGCGCAGGAGGCCGAGCTGGACTACGGGCTGGACGACATCGACGCCGTCTCGCGCCGGGTCCCCTGCCTGGCGAAGGTCGCGCCGAATGTGGCGCCCCAGGGCACGTACTACATGGAGGACGTCCACCGGGCGGGCGGTATCCCCGCGATCCTCGGCGAGCTGTACCGGGCCGGGCTGCTGGACGAGGACGTCCACACCGTCCACTCGTCCTCCGTCAAGCAGTGGCTCGACGACTGGGACATCCGCGGCGGCTCCCCGTCCGCCGACGCGGTCGAGCTGTGGCACGCGGCGCCGGGCTGTGTCCGTTCGGCGGAGGCGTTCTCGCAGTCGGAGCGGTGGGAGACGCTGGACACGGACGCCGCGAACGGCTGTATCCGTGACGCCGCGCACGCGTACAGCAAGGACGGCGGTCTGGCCGTGCTGAAGGGCAATCTCGCGGTCGACGGCTGTGTGGTGAAGACGGCGGGCGTCGACGAGTCCATCTGGACCTTCGAGGGCCCGGCCGTGGTCTGCGAGTCGCAGGACGAGGCGGTCGACAAGATCCTCCGCAAGGAGGTCAAGGAGGGCGATGTCGTCGTCATCCGGTACGAGGGCCCCAAGGGCGGCCCGGGGATGCAGGAGATGCTCTACCCGACGTCCTTCCTGAAGGGCCGGGGTCTGGGCAAGGCGTGCGCGCTGGTCACCGACGGCCGTTTCTCGGGTGGTACGTCGGGTCTCTCCATCGGCCACGCCTCTCCGGAGGCGGCGTCCGGCGGCACGATCGCCCTGGTGGAGAACGGCGACCGGATCCGGATCGACATCCCGGGCCGCTCGATCGAGCTGCTGGTGTCCGAGGAGGAGCTGACCGCCCGCCGTGAGGCGCTGGGCGGCCGGTACGCCCCGAAGGCGCGGGAGCGGAAGGTGTCGGCGGCGCTGCGTGCCTATGCGGCGATGGCGACGAGTGCGGACAAGGGCGCGGTCCGGGACGTCTCCCGACTGGGCTGACGCACCCTGCGGAACACCAGGCGGCCGGACCCGGAGACGGGCCCGGCCGTCCCCCGTTCCTCCCCTCGCCGGACCCGGTTTCACGGGAAACATGTTGCGACATCCCCCGCACTCCGGGTCACCATGACGCCATGAACGGGACGACGGACGGTACGGCGGACGAGACGACGGCCGTCGCGGCGGCGATCGCGGCCGAGCTACGCCTCATGGACCCGCTGGTCCGCTCCTCCCCGGAGGAGGCCGCCCGGCTGCTCGACCCCGACTTCACCGAGGTGGGCGGATCGGGGCGGCACTGGACGTACGAGACCATGCTCGCCGGGCTCGCCGACCATCCGGGCAGCTCGGCGGACGGTCCCGGGTACGAGCCCTCGGGCTTCGCCGGGACGCTGCTGGCGCCCGGAGTGGTCCATCTGACCTTCGAGACCCGGCTGGGCGACCAGCGGGCCCGCCGCAGCTCGATCTGGCGCGCGCACCCGGCGTCCGCCGGCGGCCCCGCGATCTGGCGGATGTACTACCACCAGTCGACCCCGGTACCGCCCGGAGTCGACTGAGCCCGACCTGCCCCGACCTGCTTCGGCCTGCCCCGACCTGCTTCGGCCCGTCCGGTCGCACCCGGCTACCAGCTCCCCGGATCCGCCGCCGCGACCGAGAAGACCGAGCCGTCGGGTGCCGTACCGAAGACCCGGTCGCCCGCCGTGGCCGGGGCGGGCAGGAACGAGGTGTACGTCCGGGGTCCGCCGTCCATCCGGGGGTCCGTCTGGCCGGTCAGCCGTCCGCGTACCGCGTCGACCGCCAGCAGCCGCCCGTCCCCGGCCGTCACGAAGACCGCGTTCCGGCCCGCGACGGGCCGGGACAGCTGGGTCGCCCCGGTCTCCAGCCGCCACAGCTGACCTGCCCGCCCCGTCTGCCCCGAGGCGTTTCGTTCGGGGGAGACCCGGACCGCCACCAGGGATCCGCCCGCTCCGCCGATATACGTCACTCCGCTCGGCGAGACCACCGCCTGTGCCTGCGGAACCGGCGCGTCCAGGGCGATCCGGCGCACCGCGCGCCCCCGGGCCGCGCCTCCGTCCGCTGCCCTGTCCGTCCCGGCCCCCGCGACCGTCAGCCGGACGACCGCGTCCGTACTGCCGGTCGAGTCCACGGCGAGCAGTTGCAGCGCACCGTCCGCGAACCCCACCGGCCGCAACGACCCCTCCAGCCGCTGCCGCCACAGCAGCCGCCCGGTGTCCGGGTCGACCGCGTTGATCTCCGTCGCGGTACCCCCGGCCGACGGGTCCACCGCGTACAGGGCACCGCCCCCGGCGATCCACTCACCACCGCCCGAACCGTGCCGGGCCCGCCACCGCTCGGCGCCGGTCCGGGCGTCCAGGGCCCGGACCCGGCCGTCGCCCTTGACGAGGAGGGCCAGCTCACCGGCGTACCGCACCCCCGAATACCCGGCCATCGGGGCCGACCACCGGGGCTCGCCCGTCGCCGGGTCCAGTGCCTGTACGGGCTCGGTGCCGACGGGCCGGATCTGCACCAGGCCGCCCGCGAGCACCGGCGCGCGCGGTCCGATGTCGGCCGTAGCGCCCCGTCCGGCGGGCCGGGACCACATCCGGCGGCCGGTCGCGGGGTCGAGGCGGGCGGCGGTCACCCCCGGCGCGGAGCAGTAGAGCGCGCCGGGACCGGGTGCGTAGGCACACGCGGGCGTACGTTCCTCCCCGCGCGCCTTTCCGAGCCGTACGCTCCACGCCTCGACTCCATGCGCCCCCGGCGACCCCGCCCGGGTCCCGGCGGACGTCCCGGCCCCGCCGTCCGTGCCGTCGCCCGCCCGGAGCGCCACCACCCCGGCGGTCGCCAGCAGGACCAGGGCGATTCCGGCCACCGCCCAGCGCCGCCGCCCGGCCGTCCACCGCCCCCGGCCGCCACCCTTGCCGCCGTTCCCCGAAGAGATTCCGCTTTTGTCCGCGCCGCTGCCCCCGACCGAGGAGCCCAACCGGCCCGGCCCCCCGGAACCCACCCCTGCGGAACCAGTCCATCCGCCCGGGGCGGCCGTCGCGGCGCCCGGGCCCGGCAGGCTCTCGCGCGGATCCGGTTCCCTGGGCATCGGCACATACGCCTGGGTGTCGTACGAGGCCGAGGGCGAGGCCTCCCGCAGCGCCACCATCAACTCGTACGGCGACGGCCGCTCCGCCGGGTCCTTCGCCAGACAGCGGCGGAGCAGCGGCACCAGCCCCGACGGCACCCCCGTCAGCTCGGGCTCGTCATGAACGACCTGGTAGGCCACGATGTACGGACTGTCGGAGTCGAACGGTCCGCGCCCGGTGAGAGCATGCACCAGGACCGACCCCATGGCGAAGACATCCGCCTCGGGCCCCACCTCCCGGGGCCGCTGGAACTGCTCGGGCGCCATGAACGGCGGCGTACCGATCAGCTTCCCGGTCTCCGTGCGCAGATCGCTGTCCTTCGGCCGCGAGATACCGAAGTCGATCACCTTCGGGCCGTCGGCGCCGAGCAGCACATTGCTCGGCTTGAGATCGCGGTGCACCACCCCCGCGCGATGGATGTCGCGCAGCGCCTCGGCCAGCCCGGCGCCCGTCCTGCGGACCGCCTCGGGCTCCATCGGACCATTCCGCTTCACCTGTTCGGCGAGGGTGGGGCCGTCGATGAAGAGGGTCGCCATCCAGGGGCGGGCGGCATCCGGATCGGCGTCCACGACGGAGGCCGTGAACGCCCCGCTGACCCGCCTCGCAGCCGCGACCTCCTGCCGGAAACGCGCCCTGAACTCGGGATCCGTGGCGTGCTCGGCATGGATGACCTTGACGGCGAGACGCAGCCCCGACGCGGACGTCGCACGGTGGACGACACCCATACCGCCGTTCCCGAGACAGGCTTCGAGCCGGTACTGACCTGCGTACTCAGGCTGACCGGATTCCGACGCCTGACCGGTGCTCCGCAGCGGTGGCATCCCCACCCCCGATGATCGATCGTGCGCACGCGCGAACCTCGGAGCCTAGTCGATGGTGAGTGCGATCCCGGGGGTGGTTGCCCGCCGGGGCGCGGCGTACCGTACCTCTACGCAGATACACCAACGGGGGAGATTTCCATGACAATCGACGAAACCGGGACCGGCCCGGAGCAGACGGCGGCGGAGCCGTCGGTATCGGCATCCGTATCGGCGTCGGTCGCGCTCGGGGACGTCGCGACGGCCGAGGTCTCCGCGGCGGTCCGCTACTACCCGGTCGCGCCGGGCGTCGCGCTCAACGTCCGGATGGGCCCCGGCACCCAGTACGAACTGATCCGTACGCTCCCCGTCGGCTCCCGCGTCCCGATCTTCTGCCAGAAGCCGGGCCAGTCGGTCAACGGCCCGTACGGCACGTCCCGGATCTGGGACAACATCGGCAACGGCGAGTTCGTCTCGGACGCGTACATCCGTACCGGCAGCGACGGATACGTGGCCATCCGCTGCTGACCCCGGGCCCGGGGGCCGCCGCCGGGGAGGACACCGGGGATAATCGGCCCGTGAGCGAGCAGCAGCAGAACACCCGAGGCGGGACCCCGGAGGGGCCGCTGCCCGAGCCCATCCGCTTCTTCGGCACCACCTGGGTCGACCACGACGGCGGCTACGGGCTGCGCCGCGCGGGCGTCGCGGCCGGTGCCCTGGCCGCGGCGGCGCTCGGCGCGTTCGCCCTCCGGCTGGGCTACGAGGGCCTGACGATCGCCGAGGTCGGCGGCATCCTGAACGCGATGGTCATCGTGATGTTCGCGGTGTGCAGCGCGATCGCCTTCCGCAAGACCTGGGAGGGCTTCACCCGCCGCCCGACCGGCGCGGCCACCCCGGACGCGCTGCGGAGCGTCCGTACGGTCGGCTTCGTCGGCGTGCTGCTGGCCTGGTGCCTCCGCGCGCTGAAGGAGGCGCCGGGCGAGGCGCTGCACCGCCGGGAGTACGAGACGGCCCGCGCCCAGTTCACCAAGCGCCGCGGCGCCCGCACGGGCAACCCGGAGGCCCGCACCCCCAAACGCAAATCCCGCTGACCCCCTGCGGGAAGCACCCGCCGCTACCCGGGACGCGCCCGGCGCCCGAAGCTTGTTCGCGGTCCGCGGACCGCGAACAAGCGGAGGTCGCCGGGTATAACCCGGGTTGTGGGGCGGCGCCCCGGGGACGTAGACGGCGCAGCTCCGGCCGGGGAGGATCACCCCATGAGCCCCATGAGCCCCATGAGCGCAGAGCATCGCCCCGGCGCCCTCGCGTCGTCGCCGCGCGCGCGGTCGTTCGACGGCGCGGCGGCCCAGTACGCCGCGGCCCGCCCCGGCTACCCGGACGCCCTGTTCGACACCGTCGAGGAGCTGGCCGGCCGCTCCCTGCGCGGCGCGGACGTCGTCGACGTCGGCGCCGGTACCGGTATCTCCAGCGGACTGCTGGCCCGCCGCGGCGCCCGGGTCGTCGCCGTGGAACCGGGCGCGGGCATGGCGGGCGAGTTCCGCCGTACGCATCCGGACATCCCGCTCGTACGCGGCCTCGGCGACGCCCTCCCGCTCGCCTCCGCCCGCGCCGATCTGATCACGTACGCCCAGGCGTGGCACTGGACCGACCCGGCCCGTTCCCTCCCCGAGGCGCGCCGGGTGCTCCGCCCCGGGGGCGCGCTCGCGCTCTGGTGGAACGTCGCCGACGAGACGGTTCCGTGGGTCGCCGACCAGAGCGCCCGCTTCCGGCGCCGGATCCCGGAGTGGACCCACGGCTCGCCGGGCCCGGTCAGGTCGCTGCCCGCCGACTGGGAGGGCCGAACCGTCGAGCGCCGGATCCCGTGGACCCGGGCCGTGCCGGTGGACACCCATCTCGCGAACATCGGCAGCCATTCGCTCCTGCTCACGCTGCCTCCGGGGGCCGCCGCCGAACTGCTGGCGCGGGAGCGCGCCGAGCTGCTGAAGGTCTTCCCGGACGGCACGGTCACGGAGGCGTACACGGTCGAGCTGACGATCACCGTCCCCACCGCCTGAGTCACCACAACCACCCCACGCACAACAAAGGACCCAGCAGAGATGGCCGAGCCGGCTGAGTTCGAGAAGCAGCGCGAACGCCTCTGGGGCATCGCCTACCGCATCACCGGCTCGGTGGCGGACGCCGACGACGCCCTCCAGGACGCCTGGCTGCGCTGGCGGCGGCTGCCGGACGACCGGGCCGAGAACCCCGCCGGATATCTGACCGCCGTGGTCAGCCGGATCTGTTACGACCAGCTCACCTCGGCCCGCGCCCGGCGCGAGGCGTATATCGGCCCCTGGCTGCCGGAGCCCGTGGTCACCGAGGCCGGCCCGGAGGAGCGGGCGACGCTCGACGACTCCGTGGGCATCGCCCTGCTCACGGTCCTCGAACGGCTCACCCCCGCCGAGCGGACCGCCCTCGTCCTGCACGACGCCTTCTCGGTGCCGTTCGCGGAGATCGCGGACGTGGTGGGCCGTACCCCCGAGTCGGTACGGCAGCTGGCGTCCCGGGCCCGCCGCCGGGTACAGGCCGAGGCTCCGCGCCGTACCGTCGACCGGGCCGAGCACCGGCGTACCGTCGAGGCCTTTCTCGCCGCCGCTGTCGACGGGGACCTGGCGGGTCTGGCCCGAATCCTCGACCCCGAGGTGGTCTGGCGTACCGATGGCAACGGCCTGGTGGGCGCGGCGCGTGTCCCGGTCGTGGGCCGCGAGAAGGTCACCCACTTCATCGGCCACGTCCTGCGCGCCTTCGTCCCGGGCCGGACCCGGCTGGGGCGGTACGACGTCAACGGCGCGCCCGGCCTCGTCGCCACCGGGACCGCCACCGGGACGGCCGCCGACTACTCGGCCGCGGTCTACGCCTTCACCGTCCAAGAGGGCCTGATCACCCGGATCGACTGCGCCCTCAACCCCGCCAAACTGGCCCACCTCGACCTGGCGGCGCTCCACGGCCCGCAGTAGCCCGCCGCGTACGACCCCACCACCCGTCCCACCCGCGGCGCGTGATCACCATCACGTCACACCCGCCCGCCCCACGCCGTCACCCCTGCATGACGCCTACTTCGCAGCAGGACAGCACCCGTCCCCCGGACCGGCCCGAGGTCACCGTCATCGGCGCGGGGTACGGCGGGCTGATGGCCGCCCTCCGGCTCGCCCCGCATACCCGGGTCACCCTGGTCGACCCGCACGACCGCTTCACCGAACGCGTCCGGCTCCACGAACTGGCCGGAACCCGGACCGATGTCACCCACCCCCTGGCCGACCTGCTGCGCGGCACCGGCGTCCGGCACATCGCCCACCGGGCCGTCGCCCTCGACCCGGACGCCCGCACGGTCACCACGGACGACGGCCGGGAGATCCGCTACGACCGCCTCGTCTACGCCCTCGGCAGCCGTACCGGCACCCCGGCCCCGGCACCCACCTCCATCCCCACCTCCATCCCCACCCCCGGAACGGCCCCCGGGCCCGAGACGCGCGCCGGGGCGCTGGAGCATCCCGAGGCCGACAGCCGGGTCCACACCGCCGAGACCGCCGCGGAACTCGGCCACCGGATGCGGACCGGCCGCGGCTCGGTCGCCGTCGTCGGCGGTGGTCTCACCGGCATCGAGACGGCCGCCGAACTCGCCGAGACCTACCCCGACTGGTCCGTACGCCTCCTCTCCTCCGGCCCCGTCGCCGCCGGCCACTCCGCCCGGGGCCGCGCCCATGTCCGTACCGTGCTGACCGGACTCGGCGTCCGGATCGAGGAGGGTACCGACGTCGCGCACCCCGACGACGTCGACGCGGACACCGTCGTCTGGTCGGCGTCGATGGTCCCCCGTACGGCCATCGCCTCCGCCGCCGGACTCGCCCTCGACCCGGTGACCGGCCGGATCGCGGTCGACGACGCCCTCCGCTCGATCAGCCACCCCGAGATCTGCGCCGTCGGGGACGCCGCAGCGGCCCACTCGGCGGCGGCGGGCGCCCTGCGCATGGGATGCGCGGCCGCCCTCCCCGGCGGGTCCCGGGCCGCCACCACGATCGTCGCGGACCTCCGGGGCCACGAGCCCCGGCCGCTCCGGTTCGGCTATGTCTTCCAGTGCGTCGGCCTCGGCCGCCGCGACGGCCTGATCCAGTTCGTCCGGGCCGACGACTCACCGCGCGCCCTCACCCTCACCGGCCGCCCGGCGGCCCACTTCAAGGAGCAGGTCGTACGGTTCACCGTCCGGATCCTCCACCTGGCCCGCCGCCGTCCCGGGGCGATCCCCCTCTTCCCTGGCCTGAGCTGACCACCCCGCCCGGTGCCCCGGCCCGCCGCCGGGGCACCCGGGGACGCCCCGGCCCCGCCCGGCCACCGCGTCACCGGTGCGAGGATGGGCGCCACAACCCCCAGCGACGAGGTGAACAGAGCCATGACCAAGACAGTCGCAGTCCTCGGTACGGGCAAGATCGGTGAAGCCCTCCTCAGCGGGATGATCCGCGCGGGCTGGCGACCGGCCGATCTCCTGGTCACCACCCGCCGCACCGACCGCGCCGAGGAACTCCGGACCCGCTACGGCGTCGAGCCCGTCACCAACGCCGACGCCGCCAAGCGCGCCGACACCCTCATCCTGGCCGTCAAGCCCCAGGACATGGGCGCCCTGCTCGACCAGCTCGCCCCCCATCTCACCGCCGATCGCCTGGTCATCAGCGCCGCCGCCGGAATCCCCACCTCCTTCATCGAGGAACGCCTGGCCTCCGGCGCCCCCGTCGTCCGTGTCATGCCCAACACCCCCGTCCTGGTCGACGAAGGCATGTCCGTCATCTCGGGCGGCCACCACGCCACCCCCACCCACCTCGCCCACACCGAGGAGATCTTCGGCAGCGTCGGCAAGACGCTCCGGGTCCCGGAGTCCCAGCAGGACGCCGCCACCGCACTCTCCGGCTCGGGCCCCGCCTACTTCTACTTCCTGGTCGAGGCCATGACCGACGCGGGCATCCTGCTCGGCCTGCCCCGTGCCCAGGCCCACGACCTCATCGTCCAGGCCGCCATCGGCGCCGCCGTGATGCTCCGCGACAGCGGCGAGCACCCCGTCAAGCTCCGGGAAGCCGTCACCTCCCCCGCCGGCACCACCATCAGCGCCATCCGCGAACTGGAGAACCACGGAGTCCGCGCCGCCCTGATCGCCGCCCTCGAAGCGGCCCGCGACCGCAGCCGCGAACTCGCCTCCGGCAACGGCTGACGCCCTGCCGGACCCGCCTTCTCACCGGCGTCCGCCCGTACGGCCACCGGTGAGGAACGGCCACGACCCCGGCCCGGCAGCGCGCCCGGTCCCGGATCCCTCCCGGCTACCCCGGCAGCAATCCGATCGCGGCATACGCCGCGTCCACCCTCGGCCGGGCCAGCCCTCTGGCCCGGCCGGCCCCCTTTCGCAACACATCGTCGAGATATCCCGCGTCCGCGGCCAGCTCCGCGTGCCGCTCCCGCACCGGCCGCAAAAGCTCCACCACCGCGTCCGCAACGGCCCGCTTCAACGCCCCGTACGACTCGTGTACACCGGCCAGCTCCTCCGGGTTCCCACCCGAACAGGCGGCCAGGATCTCCAGCAGATTCGCCACCCCCGGCGAGACCTCACGGTCGTAGACGACCGACGTCCCGCTGTCCGTCACGGCCCGCATCACCTTCCGCCGCACCTGGTCCGGATCGTCCAGCAGATAGACGATCCCCGCCCCCGACTCGTGCGACTTCCCCATCTTCGACAACGGGTCCTGAAGATCCATGATCCGAGCCGCGACCCGCGGATGGGTGGCCTTCGGCACGGTGAACGTATGCCCGTACCGCTGGTTGAACCGGACCGCCAGATCCCGGGTCAGCTCCACGTGCTGCGCCTGGTCGTCCCCGACCGGGACCTCGTCCGTCCCGTACGCCAGGATGTCCGCCGCCATCAGCACGGGATACGTCAGCAGCGACAGCCGTACGCCGTCCCCGCTCCGCCGGGCCGCCTCCGCCTTCTCCTTGTACTGGATCATCCGCCGCAGCTCGCCGTCGGACGCGGTGCACTCCAGCAGATAGGCCAGCCTGGTGTGCTCGTCGACGTGACTCTGTACGAAGACGGTGCAGCGCTCCGGGTCCAGCCCCGCCGCCAGCAGCAGCGTCGCCGCCTGCCTGCTCAGCCTGCGGACCCGGGCCGGATCGTGCTCCACGGTCAGGGCGTGCAGATCCACAACGCTGAACAGCGCGTCCGCCTCGTGCTGGTCGACCTCAACCCAGCGGCGGATCGCCCCCAGGTAGTTGCCCAGCGTCAGATGTCCGGTGGGCTTCACCCCACTGAAGATCCGGGTCATGTCCGCTTCTCCTCTCCCTCTGGTCCACGAGGCCACGGCTACCGGCGGCCCGGCTCTCCGAGGGGGAGAAACGAAAACGGCCGCCGAAGCGGCGGCCGTTGAGTACGCGCGAAGTGTCCGGCCGCCGTCAGGCGGCCCGCCACTGCTGTGAGCGCGTACGCGATGTCATGGGGACGAGCGTAGGGCACGGAGCCCCGGGTTGACAGTGGGCGGAGCCGACCGTAGTGTTCTCCGAGTTGCCCGACGTGAGCGCCGACTCAGGTTGGTCCCCGGGCGGCCCTTCCGTAAGACCACACCGACGAACGCGCGGCAGTTTTTGCCGCCCGGTTTCGGCCGTGCTTTTTCGGAATGAGGAATCAGCGTTCGACAGGACGCAGACCCGATTAGCGTCGGAGAAAAGGTTCCGCTAAAGTCTCACTCGTCGGAACGGCCCGAGTGGCCGGAAAGACAAAACCCGAGTTTCGACCGGGAATCAGGCCCGAAAGGATCTGATAGAGTCGGAAACGCCGAAAGGCAAAAGCAAGAAGGCCTCTCCAGTCGGCCGCCCGATCGGAATC
>NZ_JBEYIS010000102.1:0-12614 GCF_040635975.1 Streptomyces sp. NPDC006798 | reverse complement strand
TCCCGCAGCGTCGACGATGCCCGGCATGCCGTGGAAGAAGGTCCCGTTCGTGAAGAGGTCCGCCGCCCGGCCCACCCGGCTCACCCGGCCCGGCCGCCGCGAAGACCCGCCGCGACGGGTCCCCGAACCCCGCTCGTACGACGCCCGGCGAGCCTGAAACGTTCGTTACGGGGCGGCTGTTGAGCCGCCGAATCCACCCATGCATACTTCCGGCACAGGGGGCGTACAGACGTACGTGTACCCCCGTTCGGAGCGGGCTTCTCCGGCCCCTCCGCATCGCTCCTCATCTGGGGGAATCTTGCGCAGTCCAACGAGGAAGACGACCTCCGCGGCGATCGCCGCCGTGGTCGCCGCGGCTCTGACGGCGGGCCTGACCAGCCCGTCGTCTGCCGCGAACGGCGCACCGGGCGGCGCCCCGGCCGCCGCGAAGGCCGGGGCCCCGGGCCCCGCCGTCCACACCGTCACACTCATCACCGGCGACCGGGTCCTGGTGGACGCCAGGGGCCGGGTCGTCACCGTCCAGCGCGCCAAGGGCCGGGCCGGTATACCCGTCTTCACCGAGGTCCGCGGCGGCCGGACCTATGTCGTCCCGTACGACGCCCGGCGGCTGATCTCCGACGGCACGCTCGACCGGCGGCTCTTCGACATCACCGAACTCACCCGGCCGGAGAGCCTCAAGGCCCACCGCGCCGGGCTGAAGGTCATCGTCGGCTACCGGGGCGCCGCCGCGCAGGCGGCCAGGGCCGGGGTTCGGACGTCCGAAGGCACCACCGTCCGCCGGACCCTGCGGACCCTCGACGCCGACGCCGTGACCGCGGCCCAGGGCCGTACCGGCGAGCTGTGGGAGGCCCTGACCCGGTCCCGCGCCGACGGTTCGACGGCCACGACCTCCGGGATCTCCCGGATCTGGCTGGACGGCGTCCGCAAGGCGACGCTGGACCGCAGCACCGGGCAGATCGGCGCGCCCGCCGCCTGGGCCCGTTCCCTGGACGGCACCGGGGTGAAGATCGCCGTCCTGGACACCGGGATCGACGCGAGCCACCCCGATCTCGCGGGCCGGGTCGTCGCGGCGAAGAACTTCAGCACCGCCGCCGGCTCCGAGGACAAGCACGGCCACGGTACGCATGTGGCGTCCATCGCGGCCGGCAAGGGGGTCAAGGACCGCCGTTTCAAGGGTGTGGCACCGGGCGCCGAGCTGATCAACGCCAAGGTCCTCAACGACGGCGGCAGCGGCGACGACTCCGGGATCGTCGCGGGGATCGACTGGGCGGTCGCCCAGGGCGCCGATGTCCTCAATCTGAGCCTCGGGGGCTACGACACCCCCGAACTCGACCCGCTGGAAGCCCAGATCAACAAGGTCTCGGCCGAGAAGGGCGTCCTGTTCGCGGTCGCCGCGGGCAACTCGGGCCCCGAGGCGCGCACCATCGACTCGCCGGGCAGCGCCGAAGCGGCCCTGACCGTCGGCGCCGTCGACGACAACGACCGTCTGGCCGACTTCTCCTCGGTCGGCCCGCGGGCCGGTGACGGCGGCCTCAAGCCCGATGTCACCGCGCCGGGCGTGGCGACCACGGCCGCCGCCGCCGCGGGCACCACCGGGCAGAACCCGCCCGGCTACACCACCATGTCCGGTACGTCGATGGCGACCCCGCACGTCGCGGGCGCGGCGGCGATCCTCAAGCAGAAGAACCGGGAATGGACCGGCGCCCGGATCAAGGCGACGCTGATGGCGTCGGCCGTCGGCGGCGCCTACTCGCCCTTCCAGCAGGGCGCGGGCCGGATCCGGGTCGATCAGTCGGTCGACCAGACCGTGACGGCCGATCCGGCCTCGGTCTCCCTGGGGACGCAGCAGTGGCCCCACCACGACGACACCCCCGTCACCAAGAAGATCACCTACCGCAACAGCGGCACCGCCGACGTCACCCTCGACCTGACGGCCGTCTCGGCCGTCGGCGGCGACGGGCGGCCCGCCCCGGCCGGGTTCTTCACCCTCGGGGCGCGGCGGATCACGGTTCCCGCGGGCGGTACCGCGGCGGTCGACCTGACCGCCGACACCCGGCTGGGCGGCACGGTGAACGGCTCCTACTCGGTGACCGTCGCCGCGACCGGCGGCGGTACGAGCGTCCGCGTCCCGGCCGCCGTGGTGCGCGAGGTCGAGTCGTACGACGTCACCTTCAAGGCCATCGGACGCGACGGGGCCCCCAGCCCGGCCTGGAACGCCATCCTGTCGCCCCTGACCGGGCCGGAGGCCGGGCAGGAGATCGCGCCCGATCTGACCGGGGCCACCACCACGGTCCGGATCCCGCGCGGTACGTACGAGATGTCGGCCTTCGCGCCGGTCGACCCGGCCGCGCCGGAGAAGGGCGGCGATGTGATCCACGCCCCCGTGCTCTCCGTGACCGGGCCCGTCACCGTCGCCCTCGACAGCCGCGACACCAAGCCGGTGACGGTGAAGGTGCCCGACGCGGCGGCCCGGCAGACCGCGGTGGGGATGTCCTACGTCCGGGAGACCGCCGACGACTACTACAGCCGCAGCGTCGACTTCAGCAGCTTCGCCGATGTCCGTACGGGCTACATCGGCCCGCGCCTCACCGACGGCTCCCTCACCCAGACCTGGTACACGCAGTGGGTCCGGGGCACGACGGAGTACAACACGCTCTCCGGCGGCCCGGTCGAGCGGCTGGCCACCGGCTGGAACAAGACCTACGCGGCCAAGGACTTCGCGCTGCTGAAGGCGAGCGTCGGCGCCTCCGTCCCCGGCAAGCAGGGCGGTATCGGGGTCTACGGCGAACTGCCCGCCGGGTCCTCCACCTTCACGCCCTGGTCGGAGCAGAAGCTGCCGGGCACCCGGAACATCCATGTCACCACCGGTGACCGGGCGGCCTGGGACGTGACGGTCGCCCAGTTCGGTCCGCCGGACCCGGACGGCTACCCCACGTTCGAGGCGATCTACGGCAGCGGCGCCCTGAAGCGGTACACGAGCGGCCGGACGTACACCGAGGTCTTCAACAACGGTGTCCAGGGCCCGATCGTGGACGAGGGCAGCCGGATCGAGCGGGACGCCAACCACATCTACACGCCGCTGAACCTCTTCGCCGACGGCGCGGGCCATCCGGGCATGACCGGCTACACGACGGCGAAGACGACCCTGCACCGCAACGGCGCGCTCCACGCGTCGCAGCCGCTGCCGCTGGACGAGGTGGCGTTCCAGGTCCCGTCGGCTTCGGCCTCGTACTCCCTGGCGACCTCCGTCAACCGGAGCCCGGCGGTCACCTCGACCGCGACCCGGGTCGAGGCCTGGTGGACGTTCACCTCGGTCCGGGCCAAGAACCCGGCCGTGCTGCCCGTCTCCACGGTCCGCTTCCGGCCGGCGCTGGCGCTGGACTCGACCGCTCCGGCGGGCCGCTCCCAGACCTTCCCCGTCGTCGTGCAGGGCGCGGCGGCCGGGGCGAACCTCAAGACGCTCGCGGTCTGGGTGTCGTACGACAACGCGAAGACCTGGAAGTCCGTCCCGGTCAAGAGCGGCAAGGTGACGGTGGTCGCCCCCGCGAAGGGCAAGGGGCTGGCGCTCAAGGCCCAGGTCGTCGACAAGAAGAACAACAAGGGATCGGTCGTGATCCACAACGCGTACCGCGGTAAGTAGTACGCGGCACGACGCGACAAGGGGCGGCCCGCCGGAACGAGATGTTCCGGCGGGCCGCTCCGCCGTTGGGACTCACGGTCGTCGGGACGGGTCTCCGCCGCCCGGACCCGTCTTACGAGGGCTCAGGCGGCCGGCCGGCGCCAGGCGGGTTCCGTGGTGGCCAGCCAGCGGCGCAGCCTGCGGGCGACATGGGTGGCGTCCGTCCCCACGCCGTGGATCCCGCCGGAGAGCAGGGACCGCTGGCCTTCGAGGCCGACGAAGGCGAGCCCGGGGTGGACCGTCGACATGCCGGACCGCTGGCGGGGAATACCCCGGTGGTCCAGTGCGCCGATCGGGCGCAGATACTCCACCGCGGGGCGGTAGCCGGTGGCGAGGAAGACGGTGTCGACGTGTTCGGTGGTGCCGTCGGCCCAGCGGATGTCGGTACCGTCGGCCGCCGTGAACAGTTCACGGCGGTCGAGGAAGCCGGTTTTCAGGGCTTTGCGGTAGATGTCGTCGTTGTCGACGACCACCGCGGACTCGCGCAGCGGTATGAAGGCCCCGACCGGTAACAGCAGTCCGGTTTCGAGGGCTTTCCAGCTCGCCCGGCTGCTGGGGGGCTTGAGTTTGGTGTACCTGACCGGCCGTCGGCTGGTCAGGGTGGTCCGCGCTCCCCCGGCGATCTCGTGGGCGATCTGGATCGCCGAGTTGGCCGCGCCGACCACGACGACCCGCTGTCCCGCGAAGGGTTCGGGCGAGCGGTACTCGGCGGAGTGCAGCACCTTCCCGGTATAGGCCGCGAGGCCCGGTATGTCGGGGCGGTGCGGATTGCCGAAGGTGCCGGTGGCGGCCACCACGACCGGTGCGCGCAGCGCCTCGCCGGTCTCCGTCGTCACCTCGAAGCCGTCGGAGGTGGTGTGGACGGCGGTGACCCGGCTGCCGGTCCGGATCTCGCAGTCGAGCCGGGCGGCGTACGTCCGCAGATAGGCCACCATCTCGTCGCGGCTGGGCAGATGGGCGGCCCGGGCGGGGAACGGCATCCCGGGCAGCCGTGACAGCCGGGCGGGGGTGAAGATGGTCAGGCTGTCGTAGTAGTGGGGCCAGGATCCGACCGGTTCGGCCCCGGCTTCCAGCACGATCGGGCTGAATCCCTGGTTCCGCAGGGCGTAGGCGGCTCCGAGGCCCGCCTGTCCGCCGCCGATGACGATCGCGTTGTCCATGTCTCTGGTTCCTCCGCTCCTTCGGACCGGGCCCGCCGTACGCGGCGTACGGCTTCCCGGCCGGTGTCCGTGGTCGTTCCGATTGCTCGCGGTCGGCTCTCGCCGCCGCTGTCCGGTCGGTACGGGTGGCTGGTTCGGGGAGGTGGTGTTCCGGGGAGCGGTGGTGTTCCGGGCGTTCTCGCGTACGCCGGTTCAGTCGGCGGCCGGGGCGGCCGTTCTCTCGGTCAGGGACAGTCCGCCCTCGACGGCGCCGACGGCGGCGTCGAGGAGGGTGACGAGCGGGGTGGTGCCGCCGAGCCGGTGCCAGAGCGCCATGCTGGCCTCCATCGCCCCCCCGACCACGTAGAAGACGAGTTCGAGGTACGGATCGCCGGGCGGCAGCCCGGTCCGGCGGGCCAGGGCATCGACGGTGATCCGCTTCTCCTCGGCCATGTACCGGACGAGCCGGGCGGCCAGCGCCGGATGCTCCGCCACCGCCGTGAGCCGGGTGAGCCATTCGTCGCGGTCGGCGTCCCACCGGGCCAGATCCCCCCGCCAGGCGTGGGCCATCGCGCACGGCGGGGAGAGACCGGCGGGGGCCGACACGATCCGGTCCGGGAGCTCCGCCAGCCGCTCCGCGTCGTCCGGGTACGGCACCAGCAGCGCGTCCTCCTTCACCGCGAAGTAGTTGAAGAACGTACGCGCCGAGACTCCGGCCGCCGCACTGATGTCCTCCACGGTGACCCCGTCGAGACCGCGTTCCGCGACCAGCCGCAGGGCGGTGACCGCCAGCAGCCGGTGCGTCTGCCTCCGCTTGCGCTCCCGAAGGCCGGGGGACCCGTCGGGGGCCCGGCCGCGCGCCTGTCCTTCCGTCGTCACCGTTCCACCGTACGAATAAGAGTGCAGATTCTGCAAGATTTCACAGGCTGCAAATTTCAGCCAACCTCGGTACGGGGCAGGCGGATCGAGCGGCACCGCCACCGGGAGACGGACACCGGGCCCGGCGGCGCCCGGACCGTCAGGCGGAGGCGCGCTTCTTCGGCGCGGCCTTCTTCGCGGTCCGCGCGGAGCCGGTCGACTTCACGCTCTTCGCCGCCGCCTTGGCGGTCTTGGCCGTCTTCGCCGAGGTGGACTTCTTGGCGTCTCCCCGAGCGGATCCCTTCGCGGCGGTCTTCGCGGGGGTCTTCGCGGAAGTCTTCGCGGGGATCTTCTTCGCCGCCGCCTTCTTGGCCGGGGCCTTGGCGGGCGCCTTCGCGGTGGCCTTCTTCCCGGCAGCCCGCTTCCGGGAGGAGATCGGGGTGACCTCGGCGGACTCCCCCGATCCGTCGGATTCACCGGATCCACTGCCCCTGGCCTCCCGGGCGGCCCGGACACTGCTCTCCAGCGCCGCCATCAGATCGATGACCTTCCCGCCGCCCTCGGCGGGCTCGGCCTCCGGTACGACTCCCCCGCCCTCCGCCTTGGCCGCGATCAGCCGCTCCAGGGCGACCCGGTAGTCGTCGTGCAGGGAGTCCATGGAGACCGAG
The DNA here is from genome assembly GCF_040635975.1 of Streptomyces sp. NPDC006798. Taxonomy (NCBI): domain Bacteria; kingdom Bacillati; phylum Actinomycetota; class Actinomycetes; order Kitasatosporales; family Streptomycetaceae; genus Streptomyces; species Streptomyces sp. NPDC006798. The sequence goes on along the minus strand of NZ_JBEYIS010000102.1, from coordinate 6,270 downwards.
CCGAGCGTGTCCATCAGGGCGTCCGCGAGATCGAGTTCGGCGTCCCGGACGGTGACCTCGGTCTCCGGCGCCACCCCCTCCGGGGTACGGATCTCGTCCGGCCAGAGCAGCCCGTGCATGGCGATCACATCGTCCAGCACCCGCAGCATGCCCAGCCGCTCGCGCCCCCGGAGGGCGAATTTGGCCAGCGCCACCTTGTCGCTCCGCTTGAGCGCCTCCCGGAGCAGGGTGTACGGCTTGGCGGCGGGCACACCATTGGCCGAGAGGTAGTACGCGGCCCCCATCTGGAGCGGATCGATCGACGAGGCCGGGACGAACGCCACGATCTCGATCGTCTTCGCCGTCGGCAGCGGCAGCGCCGCCAGGTCCTCGTCCGTGATCGGGACGATCGAGCCGTCCGCCTCCTCGTACCCCTTGCCGATCTCGGCGGTCGGCACCTCCTCGTCGTCCAGCTCGCACACCTTGCGGTAGCGGATCCGGCCGCCGTCCGTGGTGTGGATCTGGCGGAAGGAGATCGAATGGCTCTCGGTGGCGTTCACCAGCTTGATCGGGATGCTGACCAGCCCGAAGGAGATCGCACCGTTCCAAATGGATCGCACTTTGATCCCTTTCGCCCGATAAACATGTGATTCTCATCGTATGACGCCGATTACCGAGGTCGCCGGGCGAAGAGTGGCGCTCAGCAACCTCGACAAGGTCATCCACCCGGCGACCGGGACGACCAAGGGCGAGCTGCTGCACTACTACGCGGTCACCGCCGAGGCCCTGCTGCCGCATCTGCGGGACCGGCCGGTCTCCTTCCTCCGCTACCCGGACGGGCCCGACGGCCAGCGGTTCTTCACCAAGAACCCGCCGCCCGGTACGCCGTCATGGGTACGGACCACCCCGGTGCCGCACTCCGACGACCCCCGGGCCCGCCAGGTGGTGATCGACGATCTGCCGTCGCTGGTGTGGGCGGCGAACCTGGTCGTGGAGTTCCACACCCCGCAGTGGCGGGCCGGGACGCCCGGAGTCGCCGACCGGCTCGTCCTCGACCTCGACCCCGGACCGCCCGCGACGATCGAACAGTGTTGCGAGGTCGCGCTCTGGCTGCGGGACCGGCTGGCGGCGGACGGGCTCACGGCCTGCGCCAAGACCTCCGGGGCCAAGGGGCTGCATCTGCTCGTACCGCTGACCCCGACGCCCTCGAAGGACGTCTCCGCCTACGCCAAGGAACTGGCCAGGGAGGGCGAGGCGGCGCTGCCGGGGCTCGTACTGCACCGGATGAACCGCGCGCTGCGGCCGGGCAAGGTCTTCGTGGACTTCAGCCAGAACGCCGCCGCGAAGACCACAGCCGCGCCGTATACGCTCCGGGCCCGGCCCGAACCCACCGTCTCCACCCCGGTGACCTGGGAGGAGATCGCCTCCTCCGGCCCCGGCCTCGGATTCCGCTTCGAGGCGATCGGGCCCCGGCTGAAGCGGTACGGGGACCTGCTGGCCCCGCTCCTGGACCCGGCGCGGGCCCGGCCGCTGCCATGACCGGTCCCGGCCTTCATCCCCCCGTACGGGTGGCGCTGGCGGAGCCCGTGGACACCCTGCCGCGCGGGGCGGGCCTGGCGTACGAACCCAAGTTCGACGGCCACCGGATGCTGATCTTCCGGGACGCCGGGACGGGACCGGAGGGCGTACGGCTCCAAGCGCGCTCCGGCCGGATCGTGACCACCGCGTTCCCCGACCTCGCGGCGGCGGCGCTCCGGCTGCCACCGGGCACGGTCCTCGACGGCGAGGTCGTCGTCTGGCGGGACGGCCGTACGGACTTCGCGGCCGTCCAGAAACGGGCGATGGCGACGGAACGCCACGCGCCGGTCCTGGCGGGGACGCTGCCCGCGTCGTACGCGGCCTTCGACCTCCTCGCGGAGGACGGCCGTGACCTGCGGGGCCGCGCCTACCGCCACCGCAGGTCCCGGCTGGTCGCCCTGCTGACCCCGCTCGGCCCGCCGCTCCAGGCGGTCCCCATGACGTCCGACGCGGACGAGGCGACGGAGTGGTACGAGTCCCTGCCCGCGATCGGCGTCGAGGGCCTGGTGGTCAAACGCCTCGACGGCACGTACCGGGCCGGGGCGAGAATCTGGTGGAAGCTGCGCCATACGACCCCCCGCGACGCGGCGGTGGTGGGTCACACGGGCCCGGCGGACCGCCCCCGCGCGCTGGTGGTCGTCCTCCCCGACGACGACACCCCGATGGTCTCCGGCCCCTTGGGTCCGGCCCTCCGCGCCGAGGCGGCGGGGCTGCTGCCGCCGCCCACGGGCTCGGAGGGCCGGGCGACGGCGCCGGGCCTGGGCGAGGTGACGTACCGGGAGGTCGAACCGGGCCTGCTCGCGGAAACGGCCCTCCGCACGACCCGCCACACAACCCTCACGATCACCCGCCTGCGGACCCCGTCGGACCGGTGACCACACAGGTGGCCGTAAGTGCCGGTCCCGCCGTCAGCACCGGCTGCGCACGTTCGGATACCGGACCTCGATCGTGCCCGTCTTGTCGACGTGCAGGAACTCCGCCTTCCCGTCCCCGGTGATGTCGGCGAACTGGATCTCCTCCGGAGAGGCGCCGGTGTCCGGCACGACCTGACAGATGTCCTTGGTCCGGATGCCCCCTCCCCCGACCCCGAGGTTGAGCCAGGCCCGTGCGCCGCCCTTGAGGGTCAGCAGAATCGGGTCGGCGTATCCGTCCCCGTCGAGATCGGCGAATCTCATTTCACGGTCGAAGACGGCCGTGCCGATCCTCGTCGGAGCGGACCACTTCACCTGCTTCCGCCCGTCCTTGTGGGTCAGTCCCTGGTTGAACCAGGCCGTCACCTCGCTGCTCGGTTCGACCCACAGATAGTCGAGACCGCCGTTCCCGTCGACATCGGCGAACTGGATCTCCTTGAGTTCCGGTACGCGGTCGGCGGTGGCGGACAGGGGAACCGTGGCGTCGACGGCGTCCTCGCGCTGACACATCTTGCGGCCGTCCGGATTCTCGTCGATCCAGGTGTGGGCGGTCACCCCGCCGGTCCGGTCCACCACGACGCAGTCGGGCCATGTGTCACCGTCGAGATCGCCGAAACGCAAGGCGGCGGGGTCCGCTCCGGGCGCGGGGACGTAGGAGTTCGTCCCCTTGTCGCCGTAGCGCAAGCGCTCGTTCTCGACACCGCCGTTCCACCAGAACTGGAATCTCTGGTCCTTGCCGACCGTGACGATCTCGGCCTTGCGGTCCTCGTTGATATGGACGAACCGGAACGCCTCCGGGGCCGGGGACTCCTGAGCCGAGGTGGCGCCGCCGCCCTTCCGAGCCGTGCTCGGGCTGCTCGCCCCGGCGTTGTCGGCGGCGGGTGCGGCCGGGTCGGCGGCAGGCGGGTCGTCGTCGGATTCCCAGGGCATCGGGGCGAAGTAGAGGACCGAGGCGACGACCGCCAGAACGACGGCCGCGCCGATCGCGATCACCCGACGCCGTTTCGTGGCGGATTCACGCGCGGCCCGGCGCCGGGTGAAGGGCACCTCCGGTTCGGATCCCGTCTCGGGCTCGGGGCCCGGTACGTACGGTTCGGTACGCGTGGCGAGAAGGTGACGACGCAGAGCGGTGAACGTCCGGTGCCGGGGCGAATCGGCCCTGAGGATGCCGGAGTGGTCCCCCGGGAGGGCGGAACTGTCCGGGAAGACGGACTGCGCCGAAGCCCGGGGCACCACGCCGTCGCTCTCGCCCGCGTAGACCGAGACCGGAATGGGACAGGTCCGGTCGGTCACCTCGGTCGCGTGCACGACATCGCGCATCACCGTACGCAGCGTCTCGCTGACCCGGTCGTTCAGCGGCCGGAGGTCCTTCTCCTGCGGATTGCGCAGACCCAACGTACGCCGCCGCAAAGACAGCATCAGCTCGGAGCCGTTGCTGGGGCAGGCCAGCATGATCAGCCGCTGAATCCGGGCGAGTTCACGCCCCCTGCCGTCGTTCAGCATCCGGGCCAGATAGCGCTGGGCCACCAGCCCACCCTGGCTGTGGGTGACCAGGAGCAGTTGGTCGAACGAGCCGGCCTCGGTGGCCAGGTACTCCTTGAGGCTGTCGGCCACGGTGTCGATCGACGGAAAGACCCGTAACGGATGGACCGTCTGAAGCCCGGTCGCGTACTCGAACATCAGCGGTCTGACGAACCCGAGCCCTCGATCCGCCGCGATCAGCCGGCGTAACGGCTCCCATGCCTTCGGCCCGGACATGAACCCGTGAACCATCACGAGCCCCAGACGGCTGTCCCCCACGCGCCGATCCCTTCTCCACAGACGGAGCATTCACCCTAGCCCCGCACCCGACGCGGCCCCTCCGCACTCCGTGAAGTGGCCGGAATGCCGCTCCGCAACAGGCAAGCGGGGCGCGTTCCCGACGCCACCGCGCCCTGTCCTGTCGCAGGCTCCGGACAGGCGAGAGCCCCGGACTACCGGTCCGATCCGGCGGCAGCCCGGGGCTTCTGTCCTGCGGAACTCAGACGTCGGCGGTCTTGGCGAGCACCACGAGCCCGGCGAAAGCGGTGGCGGAGACCAGCAGAACCGGCCCACCCGCGCGCTTGGAATCCCGCACGGGGACTATGCCGGTCACGGAGGCGCGGGAGGGGGACCACTCGACACAGTCGCCTCCATTGGGGTCGCTGTAGCTGGACTTGACCCAGGTGTACGGGTGAGCAGCTCGGGGGGTCATCTCAAGTACTCCTCATAGGCGGTCTGGATACGGCTGAGTGTCTGATCGCGGCCCAAGGCTTCTGCCCGCAGTAGATCGTAGGTAGCCATGGCCGCCTTGGTGATCTTGGGCGCATCCTGCGGTCGTCCGCCTTGTGGACCCTCAGCATGGAGCACCGTGGGCTCACGCTCAAAAGTCAAAACCGTGAATGGTCGGCTCGTGGCTGGCACAGCCTTGAACGGGAGCAGCTGAAGGGACACGTTCGACCGCTTCGCATCCTCCAGCAGGCTCTGAAGCTGACCGGCCATCACAGTCGGCCCACCTGCTTCAACATGCAGGCACGCCTCATGGAGCACGACCCAGATATCAGGGGCGGGAGGGTCGACGCGGTCCAGGATCTCCCGCCGAGCCGTCCTGGCGAGCACCTTGGCTTCAACCTGCTCAGCCGAGAGCCGGGGGACGCTCATCCTGTACAGCGCCCGCGCGTAATCGGGGGTCTGAAAGAGCCCGTTCAAGTAGAGCGTCGAGTAGATATAGAGCGTCTGCGCTTGGCGCTCGTGCTGGAGATACGGCACGAACCACGACGGGTGGTCCCCCTCCAGAGCGTAGATGAACTGCCGGTACAGCACCGTCCCCGTACCGAAGGCCCGGTCGCACCCCTGCGCGAACCGTGCGCTCGGCAGCATCTTGCCGCGTTCAACCTTGGACACATAGGCCGCCGAGTAGCCGATCGCGGAGCCGAGGCCCGTTGTCGTTATCCGGCGGGCCTTCCGCATCTCGCGCACGTCAGCCCCGAAGACCTCAAAGGGGCTCAAAATTTCCGAGGCGCCATCCTCATTCATGCCGTGGCCTCCCACTTCGCCTTTGGAGTGGCTTCGAACGGTGTTCGTATCCATGAGCCAGGTCGCTCAAATGCCGCAAGTATAGGGCTAGTTGTGCTCATGTGGTCACTGAACGAATCCGAATGAAGACAAGGAGCTACCGATGGTCGAGGTACCCCGGCCCGGTGCCGTGGGGCAGCGCCCCGATTCCGTGAAGACGCTCACCTGGCCGCCGTGCGAGTGCGGGGGCCCGAAATGCCCGGACGCGGCACCGGCCCAGGAACCGGACCAGCACGACAGCCGGACCATGGCGCGGCTGCGGCCCCTGGTGGAGGAAGCCAACCAGCGTGCTGGAGGTGTGCTGTGAACTCACCGGAACAGTGCCGGGAGTGCGAACGGCTCCGCGCCCTGCTGAAGGAGGCGCGACGGGCGGGGGATTTGTCACGGGCCGTCGACTGTCGCGTACTGCTGCGCCGTCATCCCGACCACGACGGCATGCCCGTGGCGGCCACGGCGACGGAGCGGTAAGCGTGCGCGTACCGAGCTATCGCGTGGAGTTCACGGCGGAGGGGCCCGTCTACGGAAGCCTCCACACCGCCCGCGTCACGCTCGGGACGTTCGAGACCCCGTATCCCGGGCGGGCCCTGCGCTGGACCTGCATCCGAGCCCGCCGGATCGCCGACCGCCTCGACCCCGCCCCCCACACCCCCTGGGCCACCGGCACGCTACGCCGCCTGCCCGAGTACGCCGACGACACGGGCGACGCCCC
>NZ_JBEYIS010000101.1:0-15147 GCF_040635975.1 Streptomyces sp. NPDC006798 | reverse complement strand
CGCCGATGATGCGGCGCTTGTCGGGCTTCTTCGCGGCGCGGAAGGCGAGTACGACGGCGGTGAGGATGAGTACGACGATGACGGCGCCTTCGGGGGTGAAGGCTCCGAGGCGGGTGGTGGTGATGGCGCTCTCGGCGGTCTGGCCGGTGACGCCGAGGGTGAGCTTGTCGCCGCCCGTGTTGGCGAGGCTCTTGGTGCGGGTGGCGCCCCAGCCGAGGAGGCCGCCGGTGCAGGCGAGGGCGAGGGTGCCGAGGAGGAAGCCCTGGCCGAAGGGGATCAGCTGTTTGGGGTCGCGGCTCCCCTGCCACCAGGGGCGGAGGTTGGCGTAGAGGATGACGAGGCTGATCGCCAGTCCGGCGAGGGTGAGGCCGGTCATGGGGTGACTCCGGTGAGTGCGGTGATGGGGTCGAAGAGGTGGATGGCGCCGGTGGATCCGATGAGGGTGGTGACGAGGAGCATGCGGGGGAGCCAGCGTCCGGATCGGCGGTCGAGCCACCAGCAGAGGGCGGCGGTGCCGATGGCGAGGGTGTAGGCGGCGAGGGGGCTGGCTTCGGTGCGGGCGTCGGCGAGGGTGGTCGACCAGGCGCTGACGGGGCTGGTGCCGCCCGCCCAGGGGGCGACGGCGGCGAGTACGGCGGTGGCGAGGCGCCAGTCCGTGAGGCGGTCCCAGAGGGTGCGTTTGGGTTTGGGGGGTGTGGCGGGGGCGAGGTCGACGGTGACGCGGACTTCGAGCGGCCCGGGCGGGGGTTCGGCGGGCGGCCAGGTCGACGACGGAGGGGGCGGCGGGCTCGGCGGGGCGGGCGGGTTCGTGGGGCCGCCGGGCCGCCAGGGCGGGGTCTCTCCGGGGGCGGGGGGCCGGGAGGGGAGGGGTACGCCGGGCGGGATGATCCGGGTGGGCACGATCGGCTGATCGGGCATGGGGTGCTGCCTCAGTTGAGGAGGGCCGCGGCGAGGGCGGCGAGGGTGAGTGCGAGGGCGAGCGTCCCGAGGACGGGTGGGACGTCGGGGGCCATGAGGATGGCGAGACCGAGCAGCGCGCCGAGCGCCGCGAACGCGAACAGCAGACCGATGAGGGTCATCGCGGGGCTACGCGGTGCGGCGGAGGGCCCGGATGTACCGGCTGACGGTCTCCGAGGAGACCTGGGGGTCCGCGGTCGTCCGGACGTAGCGGAGGACGGCGTCCGGATCGGTGATCCCTGAGGCCAGGGCGGTGCGGACGGCTTCGCGGGCGGACGGCCGGATGGGCCGAACGGTGGTGTCCGGACTGGTATCCGGGCTGTCCGGCAGCGTGTCCGGAACGGTGTTCTGCGTGTCCGGGCCGGGCTGGGCAAGGGCTGCGGCTTCGGCGGCGACCAGGCTTTCCCCGCGGGCGAGTTCGCGCCGCACGGCGACCATGGCGAGGCGTCCGCCGATTTCGCCGCGCTGGATGTCGACCCACTGCTGTGTCTTGGGGTCGAGGGGGGTGGCGTAGTGGGCGAGGACGATGGTCCAGCCGGTCTTGGCGATGCCGGAGACGGCGGCGCCGATGATGCCGATGACGATCTGGTCGGCGAGCCATCCGTGGGCGGCGACGGCGGCCATGGCGATGGCGAGCGCGGCGTGTCCGGCGCGGCGCGGGAGGGTGGCACGTTGGGCGTCGTAGCGGGCGAGCCATTCGAGGGCCATGCACATGATCCACAGGAGGTCGAAGACCGCGGCGGCCGAGTAGGCGGCGGGCGGGGTGACGACGCGGGCGAGGAGGTCGCCGATGGAGGCGGTGGACCAGATGACGGAGGCGGTGACGAGGAGCCCGGCGGCGAGGGTGACGGCCCCGAGGACGATGCGGTCCCAGTCGCGCGGGGGGACAGGGACTTCCTCGGTGTAGGGCTCGGTGACGAGGACGGTGCGGCCGTCGATGGTGTGGGGGACGGTCCGGGTGCGGGTGACCGCGCGGGTGCGCAGGCCAGCACCAGTATGGTGTGGCGTAGCCATGGGAGGGTTCGTCTCCTGTGGTGAGGACCCCGGCCGGAGCTGCGATCTCCGCGTCCGGGGTCCGTTGCGTTATGGGGTTGTTGCCGGTGCGGGTCGCTGCGATTCGATCCGCTGTGGCGTTGCGCAGGATCCTACCGGATGCGGCAAGTCCTTGTGTCCGGATGTCCGTTGGGGTGTCCGGACATAGTGTCCGGGCTGGTCAGGCGGCGGTGATGCCGTTCTCGGTCCAGAGGGCGCCGCAGGAGCGGCATCGGGCGTACGGCTGGGTGCCGGCGCCGCCTTGGATGTGGATGGTTCCGCCGCAGGCGCAGGGGTGGGCGGTGTTGTCGAGTTCGGCGTGCCGGTTGTCGCCGAGGTCGAGGGCGTTCTCGATGCGGCGGTGGGCTTCGCGGGTGACGGCGGCGATCCGGTGGTGCTCCAGTTCGGTGAGGGGGCGGAAGGGGCCGGGGAGGTGCTGGACTCGGGCGGCGAGCCAGAGGGCGGTCCAGGGGGTGGTGGGCGGTGTGCCGGTGTGGCGCCAGCGGCGGGGGTCGGCGGCGTCGCCCTGGGCTGCCTGGATGCGGCGGGCGTGGTCGGCCCAGATCTTGCGCTCGGTGCGGGTGCGGGCGTGGGCGGCGCGGCGGGGCGGGGGCATGGGGATGGGGGCGCGGGTGATGTCGGCGGCGAGTTGGGTGGCGGTGGCGTGGAGGACCGACCCGACGGTGCGCATGGTCTCGTGGACGGTGAGGCTGATGGGTACGGGGCGGATGCCGATCTGCTCGGGTGACCGCTCCAGGGGGCGGAGGGCGATGCGGTCTTCGGGGTCGTACTCCTCGATGGCGCGGAGGTACGCGCGGAGGCCTTTGCCGAAGCCGTCGGTGATGGTGGGGGCGCCGAGGGCGTCTTGGAGGTCGGGCCAGAGGGTCGCGATGTGCTGGAGCTGCTGTGCGGTGGTGGTGTCCATGGTGGGTGCTCCGTGCGGTGGTGGCGGTACGGTGGGCCCGCCGTGGGGCGCGCCGGGCCTGGGGAGGTCTGAAGGGCGCGCCCCGTCGTGCTGTCCGGGGTCAGGTCTGGTCGTGCCAGTGGATGTCGTGGTGGGCGAAGGCGCGGACGATGGCGGGGTCGTTGAGGTAGTTCTGGAGGCTGTCGAGTTCGGTGTCCCAGTCGCCGTCGCGGAGGTCGCCGATGAGGGTGCTGAGGGTCTGCTCCTTCGTCTCGTCGCTGGCTTTGGCGGTGATGAGGGCGTCGGCGACGGTGTTGAAGATGCGGTAGGCGGATCCCCATCCCATGGGGTGCTCCTTCGGTCAGAGGTAGTTGCCGACGGGTACGTCGTCGATCCTGCGTACGCCGGTGAGGTCGGGTTCTTCGCAGGGGCAGTAGCCGTCGGTTTCGTCGTATTCGCAGGTGAGGTCGGGGTCGTCGTAGCAGGCGGGGTAGGGGCCGGTGGTCATGACGGGTGCTCGTCGTTGAGGGCGCGGATGGTGTCGCAGGGCCAGGGGACGGCCAGCTCGTCGGGGGTGCCGCAGGTGGTGCAGGCTTGGTTGATGAGGCCGTAGCCGCCGGGGTTGTCGTCGCTGTCGCGGCCGAGGCCCTCGACGGGGCGGTGGAGTTGCCGTACGCGGGCGACGGCGGCCTCGGCGGTGTCGGCGCGTTGCTGGTGGGTGATGGCGGTGGTGCGGAGTTCGGTGGCGAGTTGCTCGGCGCGGGTGGCGACGCCTTCGAGGGTGTCGATCTGCTGGTACAGCTCGTCGAGGGCGTCGTCGGTGATGGTGTCGGCGGTGTGCCGGTCGGGCGGGGTGGGGTGTCCGGGGCAGTGGACGGGGTCCATGCCGGGCTGCGGCTCCCATGGGTGGGCGGTGTGGGGGTGGTGGAGGGCGGCGAGTGAGCAGGGCACGGCCGGGGCGGCGCCGGGGCCGGTCACGGCTGGTCCTGGATGTAGCGGTAGCCGGTGCTGGTGGGCTTGAGGCGGTCGAGGCGGATGCCGGTGGCTCGGGTACCGGGGAGGTCGGCGACGGCCCCGGTGGCCGGGTTGTAGGCGACGGGGCGGCACCAGGCGCGGCTGACGGCGGTGTTGATTTCGACGATGCGGAGGTATCGGCCGGGGTTGCGGGGGTCGTTGTCCTGCCAGATCTGGCCGACGGCGGGGGCGGGCGTGGTCACGGCTGGTCCTGGGTGATCGCGCGGGCGACGGCGAGGGCGGGCAGCTCGGTCTGCCGGGCTACCCAGGCAATGCGTTCTGCGGCGTCAGCCGGATCGGGCCAGACGCTGGCGGCGGCTGCCACGGAAGCGTCGTGGGCTGTGGCGGCGTGGTCGAGCCAGTCGGCGAGCTGGGCGGCGAGGTCGGGCAGGGTGACTCCTGTGGTGATGTGCATCGGGTTGCGCATGAGGAAGGCGGCTGCGCGGAGTTCGTCGGCGGGGTTCACGGGGTCTCCTGTGTTCGTGTGCGGGCCGTGTGGCGGTCGGGGGTGACTGGGGGCCGCTGTACGGGTGTTCGGGCCTCAGGCGGGCGTACAGCGGCATCTACGGGGCCCAGGGGAGGTCCTTGCCGTAGCCGTGGGCCCCGGTCCAGCCGGTGCAGTCGTGGCAGCCGTCGGACCACACCATGCCGAGGGCGTCGGCCCAGTGGCGGTCTTCGGGGTGGCCGCACCAGCAGCCGGCCTCGGTGGCGGTGTCCTCGGCGGGCTGCTGTGCCCCGGCGGCAGCCTCGGCGGCGAGGCGGCGAAGGCCGGTGACGACGTGCTGGACTCCGGTCCAGTAGCGCGGGTCCTGCGCGGTTTTGGGGCCGATGTCCTTGAGTAGCTGCTCGTACTGCGCGGCGGCTTCGCGGAGGGTCTCGGCCCGGTCGGTGGCGGGCGGGGGTAGTACGGCGAGGACAGCGTTGACGAAGCCGTCGGTCTCGTCGTCTTGGCCGTACGCGGGCGCGAATCCGTGGTCGTAGCCGCAGTTGCGGGCGTCTTCGCGCTCGAGGGCGTGGGCGATCCGGTCGCGCAGGGTGTCGGCGGGCTCGGGCATCAGCGGATCTCCTGCGTGGTCTGGTCGGCGAGTTCTTGTGCGGCGTCTCGGTCGCCCCCGGCAGCTCGGACGGCCAGGGGAAGCTCGGTCCACACCTGGGCGATCCAGTCGGTGGCCCATTCGTCTCCGGCGCGGTGGGCGCGGTCCATGTCTTCGTGGATGAGGCGGAGGGCGTCGATGAGGGGCTGCTGGCGGGCGAGCTGTTCCTTGATGGTGGCGAGGAGGGCGGGGATGGTCTCGGCGGCGGTGGCGTGCGGGACGGGCATCAGGGGTTCTCCTTCTGGGCGCGTTCGTGGCCGAACCGGGTCGGCCGGGGTGGCGTCGGGTTAGGCGGCTGGGTCGGTGGTGCCGGTGGTGGGGTCGAAGAGGGGTTGCTGGCCCGGGCAGTGGTCTGGGCTGGGGTTTTCCCGGTGCCGGGAAGTGGTGGCGTGGCGGGTTTTGCGGGCGCAGTGTGGGCCGATGCCTCGGGCGGCGGTGGTGGGGGTGTGGAGGGGGCGTCCGCAGATGCGGCAGCGGACCGTCACGCGGCAGGCCCAGCGGCGCGGGCCGTCTCGTAGCGCTGGCGGGCGGCGATGAACTCGGCGTCGGTGCCGCCTCGGTCGGGGTGGGCGGCGGCCATAGCGGCCTTCAGCTCCGGCAGGGACGGGGGCTTCGGCGGGCCGGGGATGTCCGGTGGGTTGAGGTGCAGAGTCCGCGCGAAGCGGCGGTGGAAGATCTCGCCGTTCGCCTCGATCCGCTGACGGTCCACGAACCCGGGGTGGCCGTTGCGTACGAAGTGGATGCGCCGGGCCGTCTTCTTCGTGATCTCCCAGCGGAGGATCTGGTAGTTGCCGAGGGGGCCGTCGTCCCAGTTGGCGTCCCAGAGTTCGTACAGGTACTCGACCGGTTTGGGGGTGATGTTCACGCGGCGTTCCTGTTCTGGCGTCGGCGGTCGGTGCCGGTGATGGCGACGACGGTGGTGTCTTCGGAGAGGCGGGAGACGATGCGGTCGCCGAGGGCGGTGGCGAGGTCGGGGCCTCGGTCCGCGCGGGCGGGGAGGTTGGAGGTGTAGATGGTGGGGCGGCAGGCGTTGTAGCGCTCGTTGACGAGGCGGTAGGTGATCTCCTCGACCCACTCGCTGGCCTTTGCGGAGCCGAGGTCGTCGAGGAGCAGCAGGGGCACCCGGGTGAGGCGGGCGAGTTCGGCTTCGGTGCCGCGGTCGGAGCCTTTGGGGCGGAGGAGGCCGTACATGTCGGCGGCGGTGGTGGCCCGGATCTCGTAGGGGTGGGTGCTGCCCGCGGCGGCGATGCGGCGGAGGGCTCCGTACGCCTGGTGGGTTTTGCCGGTGCCGGTGGTGCCGGTGAGGAGGAGGTTCCCGGCGGTGGCGGGGTCGGTGGCGGCTCGGTCGGCCCAGGCGGCGATGGCGGGGTGCACGGCGTCGGCTTTCTGGTAGCGGGGCGGGGTCGCGGTGGCCCAGCGCTGGAGGGCCCACTCGGCGCGGTTGCGGCGGTGGTATTCGGGGTGGCCGGGTTCGTCGGGCCGGGGGCCGTCGTCGACCGGGCCCCCGGTGACGCCCTGGCGCTGCTTCTCGCGGATCCCGGCGAGGACGCGGCCGAGGGGGGCGTCCGGTCGGCCGGCGAGGGGGCTGGCGGGTTCGGTCATGGTCAGAATCCGTTCTCGTACACGGACATGTCGGTCGGGTTCTGGTAGGGCTGCCAGGCGGTGGGGACGGCGCGGAGCTGGGGGCGGGCGGCTCCCGGTTCGGGGAGCGGGGCGAGTTCGGCCCAGCCGCGCATGAAGTAGCGGGCGGAGTCGATGGCCGTGTTGCGTTCGGCGGCGCGGGCGGCGTACTCGACCATCGCGGGGATGCCGCACTTGGCGATCAAGGAGAGGACGGGGAACCAGCCGTCGCCGCGGAAGGGCCAGCGGACGCGGATCCCGGCGTGGGTGAGTGCGTCGACGAGGGGGCGGGCGGCTTCGGGGATGCCGTAGTCGACGGCGGCCGGGGCGGGCCTCTCCTGCTGGCTGGTTGAGGGGGTAGTAGAAGAGGGGTGAGGGGTAGGTGTCAGGGATTTCCTGACACTGAGGTCAGGGATTCCCTGACACTGAGACTGTTCAGTGTCCGCATTTCCCGGACACTGAGCGTTCTCGTCAGTGTCAGGAGTTCCGGGACACTGAGAGGCTTCAGTGTCAGGAGAATCGGGACACTGAGAAGGGGTGTCAGTGTCAGGGATTCCGGGACACTGAGACGGTTCGAGCAGCGCGATCTTGTACTTCGCGGTCCCGTTCCGCTGGCCCGCCGCAAGCTTCTCCACGGCCCCCTTGGCCGCGAGCGACTTCAGCACGGCGTACAGCTGCGCGCGGCTGAGCTTCGCCCCCCGGAGCACCGCGGGGCGCTCGACGCTGTTCCACGTGATCCGCGTGTCGTCGTTCGCGTCCTCGGCCAGAACGACGAGGAGCAGCTTCTCCCGGTGCGTCAGGGCCTCGGGGGCGCTGGTGAGCACCTCGACGATCAGGCGGATTCCCACGGGTCCTTCTCTCGGTCGAACGGCGGTACGGGCGGTGCGGGGGTGGTTCACGTCCGGGGCGGGGCACACGGCCAGCCGCCCCGGACGGAGCAGCAGGGGTGTCAGGCGGTCGGCGGGGTCTCTGCCGCCGCTTCGGCGCGGGACGCGTCGGCAATGACTTGAAGCTGGGCGACGAGGGCGGCCAGATCAGTCAGGGGGACGCTGCTGCCGTTCGGGTCGGTGCGGAAGTAGATGCCAGGGGTGCCGTCGTCGAAGACGGCGGTGGAGATGAGGAGCCGGTCGCCGTCGACGTCGGTGTGGCGGTAGGCGCTGGAGTGCGGCTCGGCCCCCGCCGGGGCGTGGATGACGATGTGGGTGCTGGTCATCGGAGGTGTCCTGTCTGCTGGTAGGCGGCGGCCGTGTCGGCCGTCTGCTGGGCGAGGTCGTGGCGCTCGTCGGCGGTCAGTCCGCCCCACACGCCGTGACGGTGGTAGTCCTCGGTCGCCATCGCCTGGGCGAGGCACTGGGCCCGGACCCAGCAGCCGCCGCAGATCCGGAGCGCGTCTTCGACCTGCGACGACCGCTTCGGGAAGAAGATGTCGGGGTCGAGGCCGCTGCACGCGGCGGCGGCATGCCAGGCGAGCCGACTCATGCCGCCACCCCCGGACGTCCCGCTCGGATCCACTTCGACGGCAGGCCCAGCCGCAGCCGGACGGCCCGCGCCCCCGCCGCGGTCAGCCCGGTCCGGGCCCCGATCTGCGGGTCGCTCAGCCCGGCCTCGTAGAGCCGGGCGACGGCCAGCTTCAGCTCGGCCCGGGTGAGGGCCCCGGCCCGCTCGCCACGGACGGCCCGCTCCACTGCCGTCTCGTCGACGTCGAGGCTGGGGATGGACGACGGGTCGCCGTGGCGCCGCCACCGCTCGTAGTGCGTCATGCACCAGCCGAAAGCCTTGTGGGGCTTGGGGCATTCGGGCACGGTGCACCCGGTCCGGGGGTGCCGGCCGCCGAGGGGGTCGCCCCAGCGCTGCCAGCGCCGGTAGTGGCGGCTGCACCAGCCCCGGGTATCGCGCGGGCGCTGGCATTCGGGTACCGCGCAGGTGCCGGTCATGCCGCTGCCTCCCGGGCTGTGGCGGCCTTGCGGGTGGTGGCGAGCCGGAGGCGCTCGGGGACGGTGAGGCCGCCGCGGACGCCGTGGCGGGGCCCGCGGCGGTCCGCCTCAGTGGTCATGGCGTCCTCGAGGCAGAGGAGCTGGACGGGGCAGCGGCGGCAGATCCTCACGGCCTCGAAGTGAGTGGTGCCCTGGCCGGGGAAGAAGATTTCCGGGTCGGCCTGGCGGCACGCGGCCTGCTCGCGCCAGTCGTACGCGGGGATCACCGGTCTTCACCTCCGGCGGTCCGGAGGGCGGTGCCGCGCTCCTTGATGTAGTTGCCGAGGCTGGTGGGCGCCCCGGTGTCCGGGTGCATCAGCGGGGTCGCCAGCGCGCTCGCGGCTTCGACCTGACGGTGCAGGTCAAGCAGCCCCTGGTAGGTCGCCTCCTTCGAGGTGGCGGCGTCGACCCATGCCGCGGTGTCCACCGGCTTCGACCCGGTGTTCAGCCAGTCGAGAAGCGGCTTCGCGATATCCCGTCCGCCGTCGGGCTGTTCGAAGACCAGACCCCGGAAGGCGGGGCAGCGGCTCTTGATGAAGCGGAGCCGGTTGTCCTTGTCCATCTCGGCGGCGATACCGAACTCGAACTCGATGCCCTCGCGCTGCTCGGCCCGCATCCCCTTGTTGACCGGCGCCTTCTGGCCGCGGTCGTTCTCCTGGAGGACCCACTTCACCGAGGCGCGCATCGTGACGACGACGTGCCCGGGGTAGGCAAGCAGGGCCTCGATCATCTGGGACTGGAGTTCGCCGCCGTCCTTCCAGCCCGCGAACTTGTTCCCGCCGTACTTGCTGGCGGCCCGCTCCACCTGGTCGAGGGTGCCGTCGGTGCCCTTCCAGAAGTGGGAGAGGCTGTCGACCATCACGACCGGGTACCCGGCCTGGGCGGCAGCCGCGAGGGCTTTGACGAGGTCGCGCGGGTCGTAGCGGTGCATCGGGAGGGTGTCGAACTGGGCGTCGAGGTCGTTGACGTAGAGGGCGGCGGCGCCGCGTTCGGTGTCGATGACGGCGAACCGCTGTCCTTCGGCGAGTCCGCTGGCGAGCGACAGCCCGGTCCACGTCTTGCCGGACCCGGACGGGCCCTGGATGGAGACACGGGCCTTGGCGCCGTCCTTGGTGGCGGGCCGGAAGACGAACGGACCGTCGTCGAACTCGCTCGGGGTAGCCGGGGCGGGGCGGCGGCCGACGTGGGTGGGTGCGGGAAGCTTGCTCATCAGTTCTCCTGGAGTTCGCGTTCGGCCCACGGGGGCATCGAGAGGTAGGTGGTGCCGGTCACGTAGCCGGGCCAGTGCCCGGTCTCGCGGCACTCGACGTACCGGGCGAGGGCGCGTTCGGTGAGGTGGCGTCCGGCCTCGGCGAAGAAGAAGTCCAGCTCGACGACGGTGACGACGTACGGCGGCTCTTTCTCCTGGCAGACGAACGTGAAGGGTGCGTCCCTCGGGAGGATCCCGAGTTCGGCGGCGCCGTCGCGGTACCACTCCTGCTGCTGGCCGTAGCCGTGCTCCCAGAAGGCGCGCCGCAGGTCTTCCGGGCGGGCGGAGCGGACGGTCTTGTAGTCGACGATCCGGTCCGGGCGGAGCCAGTCCGGCCGGGCCCGCCGCCACACCCCGAACCGGGGGTCCGGCCAGAACAGCGACTGCTCCGCCTCCCCCGACCCCGGGGCGAACAGATCGGCGGCCTCCGGATCGGCGGCCAGTACGGCGGCCATGTCGTCGATCTTCTGCTTCGTCGCCTTCTTCAGCGGCACCTTGCCCGCGGCCCGCAGCTCCCGGACCAGGGTCTTGGTCTCGTTGGTGTCCCAGCGGGCGGCGTCGACGACGACCAGCTCGGGCCCGTCACCGAGGACCACCGTGTGAGCGGCGGTCCCGTACTCGTACGCGGGCTTGTACGGCTCCGGGTGGTCCAGCAGGTAGCGGAAGCGGGCCGGGCACTCCAGCAGCCGCCGGGCCCCCGTCGAGGAGAGACTCCCGCCGGGGATCGGGTCGGCGTGGTACTCCTCGGCCTGGATGCCGTACACGCCGGGGAGCACGTCGGCCAGCGCGCAGTCCTCGCACAGCCCGTCGATCGTGAACGGCCCGGCCGCGTCTCCGCACCGGCGGCAGACCAGCGGACCCGCCTCGACCCCGGCCTCCGCCGTGGTGGTGGGTGTGCTCATCAGGTGCTCCGGGGGGTGTAGTAGCGCCGGTTGTCGGGGCCGTGCGGGGTGAGATAGCCGTGGCGGGCGAGGGCGATCAGGTCCCGGCGGCGGGTGCCCATCAGGCGTCACCCCCCTCGTCGGCCGGGGCGTGGCTGTGGCCGGGGCACCAGATGTGCGGCAGGTCGGCCCACTCGTGGGGGTCGTGGTAGTCGTCGTGCCCGCACTCGCTGGCCGGTGTCAGCCAGCGGCCGACCTTCGCCCGGTCCTCCGGCTCGAAGCACAGCGCCACCGGCCGACCGTCGACCGCGATCGCGCCGACGACTAGGACCGGGTCCTCTTCGGGCGCGGGCTCCATCGCCGTGTCGAACCGCCGGACAACCAGCGGCTCCTGCGCGGGGGCCGGGGCGAGCGTGGCCAGGAACAGGGCTGTTTCCGTCTGGCAGTACGCCTCCACGTGGCCGGGCTGGAGCTGGCAGGGAGGGTAGGTCGTGCCGGTGACGCTGACGGTCCGTCCGCAGGTCCCCACTCGCGGCTCCTGCGCGGAGGCCGGGTCGGGCAGGGCCTCGGCGGCCTCCTTCCGCAGACGGGAGGCCACGGCGCGGGCGCCCTCGGCGGCCTTCTGCCCCATGTCGTCGTACAGCCGGACGGCCGCGTCGGTCGCCATCTCGGCGGCCTCCAGCAGCACCTCGGCGGCGTGGGCGTCGATGTGACGCTGGCGGAGCTGGGCGTGCCGGACCCCGGCGGTCAGCGCGGCGTACAGGTCGTCGCGGGCGCTCACAGGGCACCCCCGGCAGGGGTCTCGGCGGGGCGGGCGAGGATGGTCCGCAGACGGGCGGCGGACTCGGCCGGAAGGACCGGCAGCCCGGCCAGCCCCCGGGCCCAGCCCTTCGGCCAGTGCGCGGCCAGCAGACCCGTCAGCCAGCCCGGCCGCTGGTCCGCCTTGAAGCGCTCCCACCCGGCCGACGTGATCCGGCGTCCCGTATCGCCGGACTTGAGGCGGCGCGGACCGGACACGCTGACGATCGCGTACGCCTCGACGCCGTCGATCGTGCTGGTCTCGGTCAGCCGGATCTCGACCTCCGTCGGGACGACGGTCCGCCCGGTGACGGGGGCGGCCAGGTCGGGGACCCCGGCCACGGGGATGGTGAGGGTGATTTCGGTACGGGTACGGACGGCGCTCACAGGGTGCCTCCGGGCGTGGTGTGGATGGTCGGGGAGATCGGGGAGGCGGGGAGCGCGGGCCGGAAGCGGGCGTACGAGCCGAAGCCGTCCTCCGCCATGGCCCGGGCGGCCGGGTCGTAGCAGGACAGGCACCAGCGGCAGCCGGACGGGATCGGGGTCCCGCACTCGCAGTGCGCGACGGTCGCCAGCCGGACGGCGGAAGGACGGCGCCGGTACGGCCACCGCTCGATCGCACCCGCCAAAGCGGCCAGCAGCACCAAGGCGACGAGGACCCACGACAGGGCATCCATCACGCGTCACCCCCGTCGGGCTGCCACGACGGGCACCCCGTCCGCAGACCGGACCGCAGATCGATCTCGGCGTCACACTCCTCGCCCCACCCCGGGTGCTCCGGGTACGGGCCGTCCTCCGGCGGGGTAAGGAGGGAGCACGTCTTGCACCCGAGGACGTCCGGGTTCCGCCAGCAGCGGGCGATGTGAGCCTCGGCGGCCAGCCGCTTAGCCCACGTCCGGCGGCAGTGCGGGCACTGATGCCGAACCGTCTTCACCACGATCGAAGCCATCACGCGTCACCCGCCTTCGGGCAGCCGCACACCGGGTCGCACAAGCACGCCCCGCAGCCCGGGCACCAGTCACCGGGCGGCGCCGCACACCCCGGGCACGCGTCCACCGGGGTCGTCGGGTCGGCCTTCGCGGCGGCGTACGCCTCAGCCGCCGCGACCACACCGGTCGTGTCCGGCAGCAGGGCCACCCCAGCCGCCTGACGGGCCAGCCGGGCGCAGGTCGCCTCCAGCTCAGCCACCCGGGCGAGCAGGGCATCGACACGGCCCGGGACGGCCAGCAGACCGGCGTCATCCAGCGCCGCCGCGATACCCCGGGCGGTCAGCGTCCCGGTCTTGTGCGCGGCCAGGATCACCCGAGCTGCCGCACTGATCGACTGGCTCACGACCCGTCACCACCCTCGGCAGCCGGGGTCACCAGGGCCCACGCCTCCAGCGCTACGCCGAGCACCGAGCCGGACGCCGTCGTGTGCACGTCCCCGGACTCCGATACCTCCGACATCACGGCCAGCCCCCACTCCGCCGCGAAGACCGCCACGGCGTCGGGGTCGCTGGGGAAGCGGAAGTACACCTTCGGCGCGCCGTGGGCGACCGACACCTCCACGCTCGTCGGCACCACCGGCGACGTCTCCAGGACCGTCTCCAGCAGCGTCAGCGCCCGCCCGTAGGCCCGGCGCTCCGGCGACGGAACCGACACCGGCAGCACCGTCGGGGCACTCGTCGGGGTACTCACGCCGCACCGCCCAGCTCGATCGAGCCCTGCACGTCGTAATGCCGCGCCAGCTCCGACCACGCCGTCTCGAACAGATCCCGGTCCCGGACCGTGTACACCGACACGTCCCTGAACACCCCGTCGACCGGCCGCTGGATCTTCTGCGGGTCCCGGCCGTACCGAGCCCGGTACAAGGCCGCGACCGTCTTCCCCAGCCGCGTCCGAGCGGACCGCATCTGCGCCTTCGCGACACCCGCCTCGGACAGGAAGTCCTCGCAGGTCACCGTCACGTCCAGCGGGTCGATGTCCGGCTCCGTGCCGGTCATCCGAGCCAGCTCCGTACGAGCCATCGCCTCGACGTACGAGGGATTGACCAAGCCGAACTGCTTCGCCACACCCATCGCGGCCAGCCGGGCCTCGGCGGCCCGAGCGCGGTCGACATCGTCCAGTTCGCGCCGCAGGGTGGCGGCCTGCTCCACCGAAGCGGCCGGGTTCACGGCCCCGCCCCGCGTCCAATAGCTCTCAACCGCGGTCGTGGTCTCCTGCTGGTACGCGACCAGCGTCGGCCGGGCCGTCGCCGACACCTTGTTCTCGTTCACCGTGGCGAGCCACATCAGGAACGTCCGGACGTCGACCGCGACCATCTGCCGCGTTTTGCCGTCCTCGGCAACCGTGGCGATATCGCAACGGTTGGCCCACGACCGGTCCCGCAGCTTGCGGAGCTGGGCCGGGAAGCTGAGACCGATGGCCTCGACGGCCGGACGGAGCACGACGTGCGGCTCCCCGTCGACGAGGGTCGTACTGATCGAGCCGTTCGACAGGTCGAGTTGCACGACCGTCCGGGGCTCAGGGGATGATGAGGACATCGCGTCCTCTCCTCTCTCGACCGTGCACCGGTCGGATAGGGATGGGTGATGCGCAGGGGCTGTTCCGGATTGCCGTCCGGGATGGCCCCGTCTTGTGCCGTCAGGCAGCTGCGGCAGCCTCGGCCTGGGCCTGGACGTACGGCCGGTGGAGAACCGCGAGGCGGCCGATCTCGGCCGGGGAGAGGCGGCAGTGCTCGCACCGCCGCATCGGCGAAATACCGTGCTCACACGCCGCGTTCATGCCAGCCGCGAAGATCTCGTCCGGCGTTCGGCAGACCCGGCGGGCGGTCACGCTGCCGACCTCGGGAAGACCCGGCGGACCGCGCCGTACGGGAGCGGCCCGTCAGTGATGTCGGCGATGTCACAGCCGAGGTGTTTCGCCGCCGCACGGAGGAGTCGGGGGCCTGCGTTCATACGCCCCCGCTCGATCATGGATACGTAGCTGGGGCCGTAGCCGACGGCCTGCGCGAACTCGGCGAGGGTGGTCCCCGCGAGTTCACGCCGACGACGGATCTCGGCCCCGTTGGTCCTGAGTGCCATGCAGAGAATCGTTGCAAAACTTCTAGAGATTTTCAAGAGGTTGACTGCGTGCGCCCTACCTATGCGCCTCAGCGCCTAGCGATTGGCTAGAGAACATATAGATTTCCACTAGCGATCATGGGATCGTTTGGAGACATGGACACCCCCCGCATCCAGCGCGTCGGCCAGCAGCTCGCCGCGCGCCGCACCGCCCTCGACCTCACGCAACAGCTCGCGGCCGACCGCATCGGAGTAACCCCGACAAGCGTCAGCTCAGCCGAGCGCGGCCTCAACCAAATCCAGCGCAGCAGACGGGCCGACTGGGAGAGGGTTCTCCGGCTGACCCCCGGCACCATCAGCCGCGCCTACACGACAGGCTCGGACCTGGAACCTGCCGGGGATGTCGCTGATCCCGGCCCGCCGGCCTACGCCGATCTGTCCGACCCCCACGAGCGGGCCATTTGGGAGATGGGCATTCCGGAGGTTCAGAGGCGAGAGATCATCGACATGCTTCGCCTCGGCAGAAATGCCCGAAATAGTGCGTAAAAGTATTGGTGCTTAACAGGGGGTAAGCTCGGTCAC
>NZ_JBEYIS010000100.1:0-15614 GCF_040635975.1 Streptomyces sp. NPDC006798 | reverse complement strand
CACCGCCGTCGGTGACATAGGCGGCCCGGCGCCCGGCGGCGACCCGGGCCGGCCCCGGGGCGGGTCCGGAAGGGAGCGCCGTCCGCCCGGAGGGCGGGGCCCGCGGCGTCCGGTGCGCGCGAATTCGCGACGGCGGCGGGAGTCCCCCCGGCGAAGCCAGGGGCGGCTTCCCCCGTACGGGACGTACTCGGGAAACCCCGGCAACACCGGGAGCACCTCCCCTGCCCGAAGGGCACAGGGGAAGAGTGCGCGTACCGGGCGTCGCGAGCCAGGCGGGACTCTCCGGACACGACCTGGCGCAGCGGAGAGGACCCGGGGGCGGAAGTGCTCGGCGAACCCGGGGTGGGCCAGCAGTTCGACCGCCCGGAATCCGGGGCGGCGGGGAACGGCGGATCGAGGTTCACCTCCACCAGCCGGGTCGCCGCCGTGGGCAGCGGCGGGGTCTCGCCCCCGGCGCCCGGCAGCCGGGCGGTGGTGCCGTCGGTGACGAACACCTCGTCGGCGAAGGGGTCGGCGACCGCCGCGGCACCGTCGCGCAGCGCCACATTGACGGCGACGGACAACTGGCCCGCCGCGTAGTTCAGCGTGCCGCACAAGGGGTCGACCAGGCGCTGCCGCCGGCCGTCGCGGGCCCGGTGCGACCGCCCTCCTCGCCGAGCACGGCGTCCCCGGGCCGGGCCGCTCGCGATACCTCCACGATCCTCGGCTCGGCGGCGATATCGGCCTCGGTGGCGAAGTCCCCCGCCCCTTTGTCGATCCGGCCGAGACTGCCGCCGTACATACCGCGCACCACCTCGGCGCCCGCCCGGGCGGCGGCCGTGGCGATTTCGGTGTCGTCGGGATCCCTAAACGTATCGATCATGGCGAGACACCCTATGGTCCGCCCGTACGGCGCCACGGACCGGCACGTCCGGGAGACGGGGTCCGCGCCCCGGGGCGGGACCAGGGGTGCGCGGACCCGCCGGCGCGCCCCTCCGCCGCGCCCCGCTCCGGGTGTTACGCCAGCGTCGCCGGGGCCGGTCCGTCGGGGCGGACGGTGATGCCGTACTCCGCACCCGCCGGAACGCTCCGGAACATCGGCACATGGGCGGGGAGCAGCCGCTCCAGCAGTACCGTGGACTCCCGGAGCGCGAATTGCAGCCCCAGACAGGCCCGGGGGCCGACACCGAAGGGGAGATAGCTCCCCGGATGGGCGGGCCGCCCGCCCGGGACGATGAAGCGGGCCGGGTCGAACCGCTCCGGGTCCGGCCAGAGGTCCGGGTCACGATGGGTCAGATACGGGCAGACCAGCAGATCCGTACCGGCCTCGATCGCATAGCCGGTGAGGTCGTCGTCGGCCGTCGCGTACCGGGGCAGGATCCAGGCCGACGGATAGAAGCGCAGCGTCTCCTGGACGATCGCCCGCACGGCCCGGTGCCGTTCGGGCGATCCGGCGGGTCCGGCGGCCAGCGCCTTCTCCCGGGCCTCCGGGTGACGGTCCAGCAGCAGATAGAGCCAGGTCAGAGTGGACGCGGTGGTCTCGTGCCCGGCGACCAGCAGGGTGACCAGTTCATCGCGGATCAACCGGTCCGTGTACTCGGGACGGGTGACGCCCGCCTCCAGCAGCACATGGAGCAGTCCGGGGCCTTCGGGTCCCGGTCCGTCGTCGCGGGCGGCGGCCACGGCCAGATGCGCCACGGTGTCGATCCGGTCGAGTTCGGCCGCGACGGCGTCCCGGGCGGCGGTGCCGTCGACGGGGAGACCCGGCAGCGCGGCGGCCACCACGGCCAGCGCGCCGAGTTCGTGTTCGGTGGTGTCGTCCAGCGGATGGCCGGTCAGTGACCGCCAGATGGTGTCCAGGGCGTAGCGGCGCAGTTCCCCGCCGATGTCGAACTCCGCGCCGGTGCGGGCGAGATCGGCCCAGCGGGCGGCGGCGGTATCGGCGGCGGCGTCGATCCGGGCCTCGTACCGCCGCATACCGCGTCCGGTGAACTGGGACTGGAGCAGCCGTCGTTGCCGTCGCCAGGCGTCGACCGTGGCGGACAGCACGCCGTCGCCGATCAGCAGCCGGGCCCGGTGGGAGCGCTTCACATACTGGTCGGATCTCAGGGCGAGGACATGCTGTACGGCGTCGGGGGCGGTGACCAGGACGGTGGGACGCGGCCCCAGCGGAACGGCGGCGACCCCGCCCAACCGCTCACGGGCCAGGGTGAAGAGGTCCACCAGCGGACCGCCGCCGGCCCGCCATCCGGCCACGGCCGCGGCGTCCAGTCCGGGGATCGGCCGCAGGGCGGAGGCGGAACCGATAGGGGTTCGGGGGCTGGCGGTACCGGCCACAGAGCAGCTCCTGTTCGACGGCGCGCCGTCACGGTCCGATGACGGTCATCACGCACTGTAGGGGAGCTGCGGCGGCGCCGGACAGGGCACCTCCGGCGGGAGGGCCCGTACGCGCCGATCGTCAGCGGCGGGCCGACACGGGTTCCCGGACCGGTTCGGCCAGTGTTTCGGAGGTGGCGGGGATGTTCGGGATCCGTTTCCGGCCGGGCAGTACGACGGCGACCAGGATCGTGCCGGCGCCGAGGATCGCGGCCCCGACGAGTCCGGTCCTGGCCACCGCGTCGGCGAAGGAGTCGGTCACGGCGGCGAGCATGTTCCGCCCCGCCTCCGGCCCGGCCTGCCGGGCGGTCTCGGCGGCCACCGCGAGTCCGGCGCCCACCGATTCCTCCGCCGCGGCCAGGGCCTCGGCCGGGGCCCGGTCGCCGACCGCGGCGCGCAGCCGGTCGGTATAGGAACCGGCCAGTACCGAACCGAGCAGCGCGATGCCGAGGGAACCGCCCAGCTCCAAGGAGGTGTCGTTGACCGCACCGCCGATACCGAGTTCCGATTCGGGGAACTCGCCCATGATCGCCTCGGTGCAGGGCGAGAGCGCGAGGCCGTTGGCGAGGCCGAGCAGGACCAGCGGCAGCACCAGGTCGGCATAGCCGGAGGAGCCGTCGACCCGGGCGAAGAGAAGCAGCGCGGCGGTACCGCCGAGCATGCCCGCGGTGACCGTGACCCGCATCCCGAACCGGCGGGTGAGCGGCCCGGTGAGCGCCGAGCCCGCGAAGACCGCGAGGGCCAGCGGGACCATCCGGACCCCGGTCTCCAGCGGGGTGAGGCCAAGGACGAACTGGAGGTACTGGGTGAGGAAGTAGAAGGCGCCGAAGACGGCGACGAAGAACAGCACCACGGCCAGGTTGGCGCCGGTGAAGCGGCGGCGCCTGAAGAGCCGGACGTTCAGGACCGGTTGGGGGTGGCGCAGTTCCCAGCCGATGAAGAGGGCGCAGCCGCCGACGGCGACGACGGTGGCGGCGATGACCTCGGGGCTCCCCCAGCCGAGGTGAGCGGCCTGGATGACGACATAGACCAGCGCCCCGATCCAGAGCACCGAGAGCGCTCCGCCGACCAGGTCGATCCGGCCGTAGTCGTCGGCTTTGGAGGGCGGCACCAGGAGGAAGGCGCCGAGCACGGCCAGGACGGCGACCGGGATGTTCATGGCGAAGGCGGAGGCCCAGCCGTACTGCTTCAGCAGGAGTCCGGCGACCAGGGGGCCGAGCGCGATGGCGACTCCGGCGGTGGCGCTCCACAGGATGATGGCCGTCACCCGTTCGGACCGGGGGAAGACGGCGGCCAGCAGGGAGAGCGTGGCGGGCATGATCATCGCGGCGCCCGCCCCCATCACGGCCCGGGCGGCGATCACCCCGGTCGAGGTGTCGGCGAGGGCGCCCGCCAGCGATCCGGCGCCGAGGATCAGCAGTCCGGCGACGAGCGCGCCCCGCCTGCTGTACTTGTCCCCGACCGCGCCCAGGACCAGCATTAACGCGGCGTAGGGGACGGTGTAGCCGTCGATGACCCATTGCAGACCGGTGGGCGAGAGGGCCAGGTCGTCGATCAGGTCGGGGGCGGCCACGGTCAACGAGGTGTTGGCCATCACGGCCAGCAGCAGGCTGAGGCAGAGCACGGCCAGCGCCCACCACCGACGGCCGTAGGGCCGGTCCATTCGTTCCACGGGTTCGTTCGCCCAGAACGCCATTGCTGAGGTCCTCTCGGCCCGCTGGATACGACGCGCTCCGGCCGATCGGCCGGACAAGGGGTCACCGGGTTCTCCACGGCCCTCGGAAGGGGCCGGGCACCGCGACGCGGCGCCCGGGGCGGGTCCGCGGAGTCCCGCCCGGCCCGGAGTCCGGGCGGACGGCACTACTTCGCGGACATGCCCCGATCGGCGCGGGGTCGCGGTGGAGGTCGGGAGCCGGCGGGCTCCCGAACGATCCCGCGAGGGCCCCCAGGGGGTGAGGGGGCCCTCGCGGGAAGGGGGACCGGGACGCGCGGCGTCCGTGTCCCCACCGGAAAAAAGACCGACGCGATGAACTCTCGCGGGAGTTTTAAGCTCTAGGGTTAGTTACGACCTCTAGCAAAACATGGACCCGATGATCTGTCAACACTTCCTCACGCCGTGTCAACTCCCCCGGCGGCGGCTTCCGGTGAACGGCCGGCTCACCGGACGGGCGGCTCGTAGGTCAGGCCGTGAGTGGCGCAGAGGTCGCGCAGACACTCCTCGAAGACCGGCTCCAGGTCGATCCGGGCGAAGTCCAGCTGCCGCAGCACCTCCATGCAGAGCAGCCCGTAGAGCTTGATCCAGCCGGAGAGGAAGACATGCATCGCCTCGGGCGGCAGCAGCCCGCCGGTCTCGGCGGCGTAGCGGGCGAGCTGCTCGCGCAGGGCGAGCGGCAGATCCCCGGGACCGGGGACGGGGAAAGGCGCCACGGCCCAGACGTCCACGATCAGATCGAAGAACACCCGTTCGAACGCCTGCCCGGAGCGACGCCTCGGCGAGTCGTCGCCACGCTCGTCGAACGGCGGCGCGGGGCTGGCGAACATCCAGGTGAACTCGGTGGAGTGGGTGGTGGCCCAGCCCCGCATCGCCCGGCAGGCGGCCAGCAGCCGGGCGCCGTGGGCGTCGGCCGCCTGGGCGTCCCGGGCCGCCACGATGGCCTCGGTCAGCTCGTCGTAGAAGTCGGCGATGACGGCCTCGACCAGCTCGTCGTGGCTGGCGTAGTAGCGGTAGACCGCCGGTCCGCTCATCCCCATCTCGCGGGCGACCGCGTTGATCGTCACGGCGGGCGGCCCCCCTTTGTTCAGGAGCCGCCGGACGGTCGCACGGATTTCCGCCAGAGTCGCCTGCCGACGCCGCGCCACCCGGCCTGTCGCTTGCGCTTGTGGAGTCATCCCGTCGCTCACCTCACGTCCATTGACACGGTAGACCATCTATGCTTAGTTAAGGGTAGTTACTTAGGTTACGAGTTGAAGCGTACGTCACTGTAACTTACATTACCGGAGAGGCCAATGCCGACGGCACCGCCGGACGCTCCGCCGTTGCGCGGGCCTCGTCGGACCACCGCTACGCCCGTCGCGATCGGCCGATGTCCGGTCCGTATCCGAGGAGGAAGGGCATATGTCGAACAGCCCGGCGCCGTCCACCGCCCGCCGCTCGCTCAACCCGCTGGACCGCTTCGCCAAGAACCGCAAGGACGGAGTGGTGACCGAGGCCGAACTGGTCACCCCGACCATGAAGCGGGTGCGGATCGCCTGTGACCGGCTGGCGGACATGACCTTCGTACCCGGCCAGCATTTCCGGATCGAGATCAACGACCCGCTGTCGCTGTACGGCATCTTCCGCCCGAGCGAGACCCTGCGGACCTACTCCATCTGGGACTTCGACCGGGAGAGCACGACCTTCGAGATCCGCGGCCATCTCTACGAGGGCGACGGCATCGGCCTGCGCTGGCTGCACGGCGTGAAGAAGGGGGACACGGTCCCCTTCTGGGGCCCGCTGGGCGATCTGGCCCTGACCCCCGACGCCCCGTACCACCTCTTCGCCGGGGACGAGACGGGCTCGGCGGCCTTCGGACCACTGCTCCGGGCGCTCGGCCCCGACGAGAAGGTCTACGGGGTGCTGGAGAGCGAGACGCCCGACGACGACGTGCCCGTGCCCGGTCCGCACACTCTGGGCCGGGTCCATCGCCGGGGCGCGTCGCCGGTGGCCTCGCGGGTGCTGGCCGACGCGGTCGCCGCCCTCGACCTCCCCGACACCCCCGGGATCGCCTATATCGCCGGTGAGGCCAGGACGGGCCAGGCGATCCGCAACTACCTGGTACAGGAGCGGGGCTGGGACCGGACCGCGATCACGGTGAAGCCGTTCTGGACCCCCGGCAAGAAGGGACTCCACCACTGAGCCGCCGGGACACGACGACCGGCCCGCGCGCGGCACACTCGCCGCGCACGGGCCGCCGAAGGGCCGCGGCGCACACCGCCCGGGGCGGTGGACACACCGTCGGCAGCGCCGAAGGCGCCGTGGGAACCGCCGGAAGCAGTCAGCAGGCCGTCAGATGCCCGGCGGCCGGCCGCCGGCCGCGGCGAGCACCTTTCCGACCCGCTCCAGCACAGGGGGTTGCAGCAGCGCCGTGAACGGATCGATCAGCCCGAAGAGACGCAGACAGGCCAGGGCGACGGTGCTGTCGTGGGCCGCGGCAGCCTGGGCCCGGCCGACCACCTCGTGCGCCGCCAGTACCTCGGGAGTGCGCTCGCCCTCGACGCCGGGGATGCTGAGATCGCTGATCAGCGTCATCTCCCAGACGTCGTCGATCACCTGGTCGGCCAGCTCCCGGAAGAACCGCGGCCCGTCCGGGGCCCCGGCCGTACCGGCCAGATGGCCGCGGAGAACGAGCGCTTCGAGGGCGGCGATCGTCATGCCCTGCCCGTAGCGGGGGTTGACGCTCGCCACCGCGTCCCCGAGGACCAGCAGCCCCGCCGGGAAGTCCGGGAGCCGTTCGTAGCGCCGCCGCAGATTGGTGGGGAAGCGGTAGCGCGCGGGCGCGGTCAACTGCTCCGCGTCCTGGAGCACCTCATGGGCGTCGGGCGCCTGGAGGGACTTCACGAAGTCGAGGAAGCCCTCGTGGTCGACGGGCGGATGGTCGCCGAGGACGCCGTACGCCGTCATGACGGTCCGGCCGCCCTCCACCCGGGCACAGCTCGCGCCGCGCGGCACTTCGGGCGAGGCCACCGTATTGATGGAGATATCGCCGTCGAACGCCTCGGGCTGGGTGCGGTAGAAGCAGGTGACATAGCCTATGTCGATCTTGTGCCGTTCCTCGGCGACCCGGGGCAGACCCAGCTCCTCCAGCCAGACGGGGGTCCGCGAACCGCGTCCCGTGGCGTCCACGACCAGATCGGCGTCCAGGGTCCGCTCCACTCCGTCCCGCAGCACCACCACTCCGGTGACCGCGCGGCGCTCCGGGTCGACCGCCGGCCGGATGACGGAGGTCCCGCCGCGGAGTTCGACGCCGGGCAGGGCGGCCAGCCGCCGCCGGAGGTGGTACTCGCGGAACGGCCGGGTGCAGGTGACGGTGGTGAGCCCGGACTCGGACCGGCTCAGGGTCCGGCCGCCGACTATCCAGCGGGCGTCCCGGGCGATATCGCCCGTCGGCGCGCCCGCCGCGACCAGTTCGGCGCCCAGCCCGGGGAAGAGTTCCTCCATGATCTGGTGGCCCCGGGCCAGGGCGTCGTGGGAGTGGCCGCCCTGGGGGACGCCCCGGCGTTCGGTGGGCGGTCCGTCCAGCGGATCCCGGTCGACGACGGTGACCCGGCCGTAGAAGTCCGTCAGCACTCGGGCGGCCAGCAGACCGGCTACCCCGGCGCCCAGGACGATCGCGTGCCGTTCCCTCTCGAATTCCATGTCACCAGCTCCTCCTGTGCGCGGGCGCGGAATGCGTCCGAGGAGGGAAAGGTACGCAGCACGCGGCATCACCCGATCACTGGCCGATAATCGACCCTCCGGCGCCTCCGCAATGCGGGGTTACCGGGGCATGACTGCCCGCCCGTATCGTGCGGCGAAAGTAATCCGACCGTCATTCGGAACAGTGGAACAGCGGAGGACCGGAATGAGCGCAGCGTCCCCTGATATCGACCTCACCGAACCTCATCTCGGCGAGATGCTGGCCACGGCCGGGCTGGACGTCGAATACGTCCGGGCCGACGGGAACACCCTCTTCCGCCGTGCGGACGACGGCACCGAGGTACCCGTGGTCGATTTCGCGGGTGGTTACGGATCCCTGATCTTCGGTCACCACCATCCGGAGATCGTCGGGGCGCTGCGGGCGGCCCTGGACGCCCAGACCCCGGTCTACGCGCAGTTCTCCCGGCATCCGATCGCGAATCGGGTGGCGGCCCGGCTGAACGAGATCCTGCGGCGGGACGCCGGAGCCGCCGAGCCGTACTTCACCACCTTCGCCAGTACCGGTGCCGAGGCGATCGAGGCGGCGGTCAAGCACGCCGAGTTCGACCGGTCGATCCGGGCGGCGACGCTGCTCGGGGAGACCGGGGCACGGGTGGAGGCGGCGGGGGCGGCGGTCCGGGCCGGGGACGCGGTCGTGGCGGAGTCCGCGTATGCGGCGCTGGGGGTGGCGCCCGGGGCGGACGGCACCGGTTTCGACGCACTGGTGGCGGAGGTCTCCCGGCGCAACGCCCGGACGGCGGCCCGGCCGCCGGTCTTCCTCGCCCTGGAGGGCTCCTTCCACGGAAAGCTGGTCGGCAGCGTCCAGTTCACCCATAACGCGGGGTTCCGTACCGCCTTCTCGGCGCTGGCCGCACAGGCCGTCTTCGTCCCGTTCGACCGGCCGGAGGCGCTGGCGAAGATCGTGGAGGAGGAGCGGGCCCGGATCTGGGACGTGGTGGTACGGGACGGCCGGGTCGAGGTCGAGCAGCGTGACTTCCCGGTGTTCTGCGCGTTCCTGATCGAGCCGATCCAGGGCGAGGGCGGGATCAGGGCCGTGACGGCGGAGACCGCGGCGGAGATCCAGCGGGTCACGGCAGAGGTGGACTGTCCGATCGTCGTCGACGAGATCCAGACCGGTCTGGGTCGTACCGGCGCCTTCCTCGCCAGTGCCGCGATCGGTCTCCGCGGTGACTACTACGTCTTCTCCAAGAGCCTGGGCGGCGGACTGACCAAGAACTCCGTGATGCTGGTGCGCCAAGCGCGCTACCGCAAGGAGTTCGAGCTGGTCCACAGCTCCACCTTCGCCAAGGACGGACTGTCGTCGACGGTGGCGCTGAAGGTGCTGGAGCTGCTGGAGGCGGACGGCGGCCGGGCCTACCGGCGGGCGACCGAGCGCGGCGAGCGGATCGCCGCGATGCTGCGGGGTGTCCGGGCCGACTTCCCGGAGGTGGTCGCGGACGTCCGGGGGCGCGGGCTGATGCTGGGGTTCGAATTCCGGGACCAGTCCGGCAGTCCGTCCCAGCCGATCGCGGCGCTGGCCCGGGACGGGGTGCTGGGATATCTGCTCTCCGGCTGGCTGCTGCGCCGGCACCGGATCCGGGCGCTGCCGACCGCGAGCGCCGTACACACCCTGCGGTTCGCCCCGTCGATCGAGGTGAGCGACGAGGAGATCGACCAGCTGGAGGCGGGGCTGCGGGAGATCTGCGCGATCCTGCGCGACCGGGACGAGGCGGGGCTGTTCTCCTGACGGACGGACGTACCGAGGGGGCGGACCGGCCGGTCCGCCCCCTTTCGGTGTGCCGGGGACCCGTACGGGCCCGGGGCGCTGCCGGGCCGGAGCCGGCGGTGGCAGGCCGTCGGGCCCGGTACGGACTGCGGGCCCGCCGCGCGGCCGGGCCCGTACCGCCGTTCTCAGGTGCGGCGGGCCGCCGGGATCACATAGCGGCTGAAGATCACGTCCCGCAGGACGTCGTCGCCGCCTTCGATGATGGAGACATGGCGCATGTCGCGGACGAGTTTGCCGATCGGTGAATCGTCGGTGTAGCCGATTCCGCCGAACATCTGGGAGGCGACCCCGGCGATCTCCCAGCCGGTCTGGCCGCAGAACATCTTCGCCGCCACCGCGGACTTCAGGGTGCCGAGCCGGAAGAAGACCTCGGCCGCGTCGGGGCGGGCCCGGATCTCGTCGTATTCCCGGGCGGCGGCCTCGCACTGGTTCTTCATCACGGTGATCTGCATTTCCATCTGGCCGAGCTTGGCCGCGAAGACCGGACTGGCCAGCAGGGTGGAGTCCCGGAACGGTTTGCTCTTGGCGTATTCCACGCACAGATCGCGCATCCGGCGGGCGATGCCGACCGCCGTGGTGGCGATCAGGATCCGGCTGGCGTTGAGCCCGATCTCCAGCAGCCGCAGTCCGGAGCCCTTCAGCCGGTTCCCGGCGGGGATCCGGCAGTGGTCGAGGATCACCCGGTAGGTGCCGGAGGCCCGGAGGCCGATCACGTCCCAGCGTTTGTCGATGGTGACCCCGGGGGTGTCGCGG
Source organism: Streptomyces sp. NPDC006798 (assembly GCF_040635975.1). Taxonomy (NCBI): domain Bacteria; kingdom Bacillati; phylum Actinomycetota; class Actinomycetes; order Kitasatosporales; family Streptomycetaceae; genus Streptomyces; species Streptomyces sp. NPDC006798. The sequence continues at coordinate 5,286 of NZ_JBEYIS010000100.1, read as the reverse complement.
GGGACGAGGACGGCCTGGAACTCGGTGGGGTCCTCGGCGGAGACCCCGATGACGACGAGGAAGTCGGCGAAGCCCGAGTTGGTGGAGAAGTACTTCTCGCCGGTGACGACGAGTTCGTCGCCGTCCCGGGCGATGGTGGTCTCGGATTTCGCCAGCTCGCTGCCCGCGCGTTCCTCGCTCCCCAGGGTGGCGCAGAAGGCACCGCGTTTGCCCAGCGGCACCAGATGGCGCTCGGCCAGCTCCGGTGTGCCGTACAGATCGACCATGCTGGTGCCGAGGACGGAGATGAAGAGGGTGAAGGCGACTCCGGCGTCGTGGTACGCGAGTTCATTGGTGATCTCGACGCTGTCGGCGAGACCGAGGCCGAGGCCGCCGTACGCCTCGGGGAGCCACCAGTTGGCCAGTCCGGCGTCGCCGAACCTCTCGTACAGCGGTAAGGGCATCTCGTCGAGTGTGTCGAGGTTCGGCCGGGCTCCGGAGAGTTCTTCGGCGGTGAACTCCCGGACGCGCCGCAGCGGCTCCGTCATCTTCACGTCCTCGGTCGGGTTCGGGCGGGTTCGGTCGGGGGGTGGCTCGCGGGGTGGCCCGGGCCGGGTCCGGAGTCGGTCGGCCCGGATGCTCCGGTGAGGGTGGTGGTCACGGCCCGGGCGACGTCGGCCGCCCGGTCGGCGAGGTAGAAGTGCCCGCCGGGGAAGACCCGGACCCCGGTGGGCGCGGTGGTGTGCCGGGCCCAGGCCGCGGCGTCGGTGACCCGGACGAGCGGGTCGGCGTCCCCGGTGAGTACGGTGCAGGGCCGGTCCAGGGGCGGGCCGCCCGGCCACGTATAGCCGCGGAGGGCCCGGTAGTCGGCCCGCAGCGGTCCGAGGACCAGTTCCGTCAGTTCGGGGTCGTCGAGGACGAGTCCGCTGGTGCCGCCGAGTTCCCGGATCCGGGCGAGGAGGTCGGCGTCGTTGTCGAGCCGGTCGGAGGGGACCGGTCCGACGACGGGGGCGGCCCGGCCGGAGAGGAAGAGGTGTACGGGCCCGGGGCCGGGGAGCCGCCGGAGCCGGTCGGCGGTCTCGAAGGCGACCAGGGCGCCCATGCTGTGGCCGAACAGGGCGTACGGCCGGTCGGTGAGGGGCGCGAGGACCTCGGCCAGCCGGTCGGCGAGTCCGGGGATGTCGAGGGCCGGTTCCCGGCGGCGGTCCTGCCGCCCCGGGTACTGCACGCCGAGGGCGTCGACCCCGGGGGCGAGGGCGCGGGCCAGCGGGGTGAAGGCGCCCGCGGCGCCGCCCGCGTGCGGGAAGCAGATCAGCCGGACCTCGGGGGCGGCGGGTCCCGGCGGGGTCAGCCGTCGGAGCCAGGTGGCGTCCGGGGCCTTCGCGGCCCCGGCCGGTGCCCCGGTGAGGGGGTGCGCGGACATCAGTTCTCCGGGTCGGTGGTGGCGGTTTCGGTAGCGGTACCGGTGGCGGCGGGCGCGGGCGGGAAGTAGCCGGCCGCCGTGAAGAAGTCGGTATAGGTGGCGAAGAGTTCCCGGTCCACCCGGGGGCAGACGATCCCGGTGCCCGCCAGGGCCGTCTCGGTCTCGGTGACGTCGAGCCGGGTGCCGGGGGCGCCGTCTCGGGCCATCAGTTCGAAGGCGCCGTACAGGGGCAGCATGGCGTTGTCCCGGTCGGAGCGGACCAGTTCGGCCCAGTCGTCCCAGGGGAGGGTGTCGAGGCGGTGGCCGAGGGAGCGCAGATGGTCCACGCATTCGGCGAAGCCGGTGTCGTGCGGATTGGCGAGGTGGAAGGTGCGGTTCGCGGCCTCTGCCCGCCGGGAGAGGGCGAGCAGCGCCCCGCTGACGTAGTCGACGGGTACGAGTCCGAGCCGTCCGCCGAGCCCTTCGGGTACGGCACCCGCCTGGAGGAGTCCCTTGAGGCTGAGCCAGACGAAGTCGCTGGTCTGGCAGGCGCCGTTGAGCTGGTCGCCGCAGACCACGTCGACCCGGTAGACGGAGACCGGGAGTCCGCGGTCGCGGGCGGTGGCGATATTCCGCTCCGCGACCCATTTGCTCTGGACGTAGCCGGTGGGCAGGGCGGCGCCGGGGCCGGTCGGTTCGCCGGCCGACCGGGCGGTGCCGGTGTCGGACGGGGCGAAGACACCGACGGTGGAGACGTAGTGCAGGGGTACGGTCCGGTGGCGGGCGGCGAGCCGCAGCAGTTCGGTGGTGCCGGTGACGTTGGCCGCCTTCAGCTCTTCGTACCGGTAGAGCCAGTTGACCTGGGCGGCGGCGTGGTAGACGGCGTCGACGCGGTGGGCGAGGTCGTCGAAGGCGGCTTCGCCGAGGCCGAGCCGGGGTGCGGCGAGGTCGCCGACGACGATCCTCAGCCGGGCGTCGTCGACATCGGTGATCCGGTACCAGTCGAGGTTGCGGCGGAGCCGGTCCCGGGCGTCGGCCTCGTCCCGGCCGCGGACCAGGACGTGGACGGTGGCCCGGGTGGTCCGGATCAGATCGCGGAGCAGGAAGGCGCCGAGGAAGCCGGTGACGCCGGTGACCAGGACCTCGTCGGGGTCGGTGGCGACGGTACGGATCCCGGCCGCCGGGACGATGTCGTCGGGGAGCCCGGTCTCGGCGTCGAAGTCGACGGTCTCCCGGGCGGTGGCGGGCGGCTCCTCGGAGCCGCTGTCGACCAGCACCGTACGGAGGTAGTCGGCGAGCCCGGCGGGGGTGGGCCGGTCGAAGACGACGGTGGCGGGGAGCCTGCGGCCCGTGGTGGTGCTCAGCCGGTTGCGGAGTTCGATGGAGGTCAGGGAGTCGAAGCCGAGGCTGGGGAAGGGCTGGTCGGGGCCGATGCCGGAGGGGTCGGTATGGCCGAGTACGGTCGCGGCCTCGGCCCGGACCAGGCCGAGGACGAGCTTGCGCTGGTCGGCGGGGGCCAGTCCGTCGAGGCGTCCGGTGAGGGAGTCGAAGCCGTTGTCGATGTTCCGGGCGGTGTCGCGGACCGGGGTGCGTAACAGTCCGGTGAGGACGGTGGGGAGCTGGGCGGGGCGGGACCGGAGGGTCCCGAGGTCGACCGGGGTGGCGACCAGGACGGGGGTACGGAGCCCGAGGGCGGCGTCCAGCATGGCGACGCCCCGGTCCTGCGGGATGGGCCGGAAGCCGCCCCGGGTGAGCCGGTCGAGGTCGGCCTCGCCCAGATGGCCGGTCATGCCGCCGTCCTGTTCCCACAGGCCCCAGGCGATGGAGGTCGCGGGGAGGCCGGTGGCGGCGCGGTGGGCGGCGAGCCCGTCGAGGTAGGCGTTGGCGGCGGCGTAGTTGGCCTGTCCGGCGCCGCCGATGACGCCCGCGACGGAGGAGAACAGGACGAAGGCCGACAGGTCGTGGCCGCGGGTGAGGTCGTGCAGATTCCAGGCGGCGTCGGCCTTGGGGCGGAGTACGGTACGCAGCCGGTCGGCGGTCTGGTCGGCGATCAGGGCGTCGTCGAGGACACCGGCGGTGTGGACGACGGCGGTCAGCGGGCGGTCGGCGGGCCGGTCCGCGAGCAGCCGGGCGAGGGCGTCGCGGTCGGCGGCGTCGCAGGCGACGATCTCGGCCTCGGCGCCCAGCGCGGCCAGTTCGGCGCGGAGGGCGGCGGCGCCCGGGGCGTCGGGGCCGCGCCGGCTGAGCAGGAGCAGCCGGGTCACGCCGTGTGTGCGGGCGAGATGGCGGGCGACGAGGGAGCCCAGGGAGCCGGTACCGCCGGTGATCAGTACGGTGCCGTCGGGGTGCCAGCTCCGGCCGGATTCGGTGCCGGGCGCGGGCGGGTCCGTACGGCGCAGCCTGGGGACGGTGGCGTGTCCGGCGCGGAGGGCCGTCTGGGGTTCGCCGGAGGCGAGTACGGCGGCCAGGGCGGCCGATGATTCCGGGGTGCCGTCGAGGTCGACGAGCTGGATCCGGCCGGGTGCCTCGGTCTGGGCGGAGCGCAGCAGTCCCCACAGGGCGGCGGCGCCTGGGTCGGTGACCCGGCCGTCCCCGGCGGGGACGGCGCCGTGGGTGACGGCCAGCAGCCGGGTGTCGGCCAGCCGGTCGTCGGCGAGCCAGGCTCGTACGGTCTCCAGCGTGTCGGCCGTGGCCCGGTGTATCTCCGCGGGCGAGCCGCCGCCGACGGGGGTGCGGTACGCGGTCACCACGGCGTCCAGCCCGGCCGCGCGGGCCGCCGCCGACGGTACGCCGTCGAGAGGCACGGCCCCGGGCAGGACCGGCGCGTCCCCGGGCAGGACGCCCCATCGCGGGGTGCCGGGCTCCGGCAGGGCGCGCGGAATCCAGTCGATCCGGAACAGGGCGTCGTGGGCGCGGGCCGCCGCGGTGTCCAGCTCCGCCGTGTCCACGGGGGTGAGGGTGACGGCTTCGGCGGTGGCGACGGGGCGTCCGGTGCGGTCGGCCGCGCGGAGGGCGTACACCCCGTCGGTGCCGGTGACCTCGGCCCGGATCGCGGTGGCGCCGGTGGCGTGCAGCCGTACGCCCGCCCAGTGGGTCGCGGACCGCTCCGGCGGGCCCTGGGGCATGGTCTTGTCGGTCCGGGCGGCGAGGCCGACGGCGGTGTCGACGAGGGCGGGGTGCAGCCCGAAGAGGTCGGCGTCGGCCCTGGCGGCGTCCGTGAGCCGTAGCTCGGCCCACAGGGTGTCACCGGCCCGCCAGACGGCCGTGATCTCGACGGGTTCGGGCTCGGCGGTGCCGACGCCGGGCGGGGGCGGGACGTCGAGGGCCTCGGCGCCGGGCGGCGGCCAGGGGGCGAGATCGGCCCCGGCACCGGCCTGAGCGGCCGCGGTTCCGGAGGTTTCGGCGGTGAGCAGGCCGTGGGCGTGGACGGTCCACGCGGTGTCGACGGCGTCGGTACGGGCGGCGAGGGTGACCGGGCGGTCGCCGTCGGCGCCGGGCGGTCCGACCCGTATCTGGAGCTGGAGGCCGCCGTGCGCGGGGAGCGTCAGGGGGGCGGTGACGGTCAGTCCGGTGACGGTGGTGCAGCCGAACTCGTCACCGGCCCGGCGGGCGAGGTCGATCAGTACGGCGTCCCGGACCCGGGCGGGCCCTTCGGACGGCCGGTGGACGAGCCGGGGATGGGTCCGGGCGCCGATCCGTCCGGTGAGGATGGCCTCGTCGGTGCCGGCCGGATGGACGACGGCGCCGAGCAGTCCGTGGTCGGCGGAGCCGAGTCCGAGGCCGGAGGCGTCCTGGCGCTGGGTCCGGTTTCCGATCCAGTAGCGCTTGCGGTCGAAGGCATACGTCGGCAACTCCACCCGACCCCCACCCGACACCGAACCCGGCGCCACACCCACCACAGCACC
>NZ_JBEYIS010000099.1:0-15789 GCF_040635975.1 Streptomyces sp. NPDC006798 | reverse complement strand
GGAATGAGGAACGTATGACCACCACCACGCTGGCCGATCTGACCGGCCAGGTAAAGGCCGCGCTGGAAGCGGCGCGCGTGATCGCGAAGCCCGCCCCGGCTCCCGGCCCCGGTCCGTACGGCTCTCCGGGCGCCCCGGCACCTCCGGCTCCGGCCGCCCGTGTGTGAATTCGAGCACAAGTCATTACCGCCCGGTATCGCGAGATCGGGCGCGGTCCGGGCACTTCCCGCAGGCAGGGACGGACAGGGGCGACCCGGGCCCTCCCGGAGCGCCGAATTCCGGGATTCACCCGTGTTTGACCGGCCGGTCACGCCCTGGTAACACCAAGCAGTGACCCTGGTCGTCACCGGCTTCGAAGCCTCCGGACACCCTCCGGAACCCGTCCGGCGGACCGGGGCCGCGCCGCACACCACCGGCCCCGCGCACCGGGGCCGCCGCCTTGCTTTCGGCCCCGTCCCGGAGCCACCCGGCACCACTCCAGCACCGCCCGCACCACCCGTAGCCGTCGTCGGACCGACCCCGGCCGCGCGAGGCCCGTACGCCCCGCCAGCGGCCCCGGCCGGCCCCGCTCTCCCCGAAGGGGGCCCCAGCCATGCAGGCCGCGCCGATACGTCCCGTACGCGCCACCGCCCTCCCGTCGCCCGCCACCCTCCCCGTTACCGTCACCGGAGCGCTGCGCGCCATGGAGGCCCTGCTGCTCTCCGGCGGCCAGCGCACGGCCCGCCGCAACGCCTGGACGGCCGTCCTGGAGGACCGCCGCCGGGCCAAGGACCGGGTCGAGGCCCTGCACGTACTGGAGGCCGTGGCGGACCCCGCGTCGAAGGCCACGTAAACTTCGGATTATGGCGAGGAAGGCAAAAGCAGAGAGAGCGGAAGGCGCTGACGCCGCCGCGAACCCCGGGCGACTGAAGCAGATCGCCCTCACCTACAAGATGACCCGCAAGGCCGATCCGCTGATCGGTCTGGTCATCGCGGCCGTGGGAATCGTCACCTTCGGTGTCTTCCTCGGTATCGGCTTCTGGATCGGCTATCCGATCTATCTGGGCATCCTGGGCTTCCTGCTCGCCTTCCTCTCGATGGCGATCGTCTTCGGCCGCCGGGCCGAGCGGGCGGCCTTCGGCCAGATGGAGGGCCAGCCGGGTGCGGCGGCCGCCGTGCTCCAGAACGTGGGCCGGGGCTGGACCACCACCCCCGCGGTGGCGATGAACCGGAACCAGGACGTGGTGCACCGCGCCGTCGGCCGGGCCGGGATCGTCCTCGTCGCCGAGGGCAACCCGAACCGGCTGAAGACGCTGCTCGCGGCCGAGAAGAAGAAGATGTCCCGGGTCGTGATGGACGTCCCGGTGCACGACATCGTGGTGGGCACGGACGAGGGCCAGGTGCCGCTGAAGAAGGTCCGTACGACCATGCTGAAGCTGCCCCGGGTGCTCTCGGGCCCGCAGGTGACCGCGACCAACGACCGGCTGCGCGCGCTCGGTGATTTGCTGAGCAATATGCCGCTCCCCAAGGGACCCATGCCGAAGGGCATGCGCATGCCACGCGGCGGCCCGAAGATGCGCTGACGCCCGAACCGCCGGTACACGAAGGGGGCGGCCGGAGGATCTCCTCCGGCCGCCCCCTTCTTCCCGTCCGGGGGCCGGGTGCCGGGCACGGCCTCGTACCTCCGAGAGGCCCGCGACCCCGCACCCCGGCCACTCCGAACCCGGCTCCGGATCGGGCAGCTCCGAGTCGGATCCGGATCAGATCCGTACCTCCACGGCCTTCGCGAGCCGGTCGTGCAGGCCGCGGCCGTCGCGGTCCCAGATCAGCGCCGGGAGCCCCAGACAGAGCAGCACGCTCCGCAGAAGCACCCGTCCGGCGGGCAGCCGACCGCCCTCGACGGCGACCACCTGGAGCCGGAAGACCCGCTTCCCGGGGGTGAAGCCCACGGTGCCCAGGGTGAGCACGCTCAGCACGAAGAAGATGCCCAGGGCCCAGTTCCCGGCGGTCTGCCGGTTGCCGTCGGCGAAGAAGGCGCTCGCGACGAGGAAACAGAGACCCCAGTCGACGAAGACGGCCCCGAGTCGCCGGCCGGTGGGGGCGATGGCACCGGGCCCCTCCTCCGGCAGGCCGAGCCGCTTGCCCCGGTACCCGAAGTCGACGCCCATGTCCTCGGCCGCCGCGCGGGGTCCGGAGAGCCACGATCCGATTGCTTGCCTGTTGTCCACCCGTCCACGGTACTGCGCCCCGTTCCGTCCCCCGGCGGCCGGGTCGGCCCCGACGGGACGACCTGGGGTGATGCGGCCGACGCCGACCACCCGCCCGGTTAACGCGCCGGAAACAATCGGGTCATGCTGGAGAAATGCCCCCTGCCTATGGTCGGGCCTTGCGTGGACCACCGCACTGGTCGCACGGACGAGCTACCCGCCCCCGCCCGGGACGGGAGTAGGAGGAGTTGGATGTTCCAGAACGCCGACGACGTGAAGAAGTTCATCGCCGACGAGGACGTCAAGTTCATCGATGTCCGGTTCTGCGACCTGCCGGGAGTGATGCAGCACTTCACGATCCCGGCGAGCATCTTCGACCCGGCGGAGGAGCTGGCCTTCGACGGTTCGTCGATCCGCGGCTTCCAGGCGATCCACGAGTCGGACATGGCGCTGCGCGCCGACCTGTCCACGGCCCGGGTCGACCCGTTCCGCCGGGACAAGACGGTCAACATCAACTTCTTCATCCACGACCCGATCACCGGTGAGCAGTACAGCCGTGACCCGCGGAACATCGCCAAGAAGGCCGAGACGTACCTCGCCTCCACCGGCATCGCGGACACCGCGTTCTTCGGCCCGGAGGCGGAGTTCTACGTCTTCGACTCGGTCCGTTTCAACACTTCCGCCAACGAGGGCTTCTACCACATCGACTCCGAGGCGGGCGCCTGGAACACCGGTGCGGTCGAGGACAACCGCGGCTACAAGGTCCGCTACAAGGGCGGCTACTTCCCCGCCCCGCCGGTCGACCACTTCGCCGACCTGCGCGCGGAGATCTCCCTGGAGCTGGAGAAGTCCGGCCTCCAGGTCGAGCGCCAGCACCACGAGGTCGGCACCGCCGGCCAGGCGGAGATCAACTACAAGTTCAACACCCTGCTGGCCGCCGCCGACGACCTGATGCTCTTCAAGTACATCGTGAAGAACGTCGCCTGGCGCAACGGCAAGACCGCGACCTTCATGCCGAAGCCGATCTTCGGCGACAACGGCTCGGGCATGCACGTCCACCAGTCGCTGTGGCAGGGCGGCGTGCCGCTCTTCTACGACGAGCAGGGCTACGCCGGCCTCTCCGACACCGCCCGCTACTACATCGGCGGCATCCTCAAGCACGCCCCGTCGCTGCTGGCCTTCACCAACCCGACGGTGAACTCCTACCACCGCCTGGTGCCCGGCTTCGAGGCCCCGGTCAACCTGGTCTACTCGCAGCGGAACCGCTCCGCCGCCATGCGCATCCCGATCACCGGCTCGAACCCCAAGGCCAAGCGCGTCGAGTTCCGCGCCCCCGACCCGTCGTCCAACCCGTACCTGGCCTTCTCGGCCCTCCTCCTCGCGGGCCTCGACGGCGTCAAGAACAAGATCGAGCCGGCCGAGCCGATCGACAAGGACCTCTACGAGCTGGCCCCCGAGGAGCACGCGGGCGTCCCCCAGGTCCCGACCTCCCTGCCCGCCGTCCTCGACGCGCTGGAGCAGGACAACGAGTACCTCCAGGCGGGCGGCGTCTTCACCGCCGACCTGATCGAGACCTGGATCGACTACAAGCGCACCCACGAGATCGCCCCGATCCAGCTCCGCCCGCACCCGCACGAGTTCGAGCTGTACTTCGACCTCTAGGAAGCACACCGGGTGAACACCGGTCACAGGCAGACCAAGGGCCGCCACCTCCTCTCGGAGTGTGGCGGCCCTCGGTCGTGGTCGCACGCTCAGCCGCGCCGGGCGCCGGCCCAGAAGGACCCCGCCTGCCCCAGGATCTCCCTGGCGGCGTCACCGTACAGAGCCGCCTCGCGCATCCTGCCGAACGCCTTGCGGTAGAGGGCGACCTCGTCCGGCTCGGTAACGGTCACGCCCGAGGAGACCAGCTCGACGTGGACCTCGTCGCCGTACATGTTGAAGGCGTGGACGGGGTGCATGTTCACCCGGGCCGAGACGGGAACGATGCCGAGCGTGAGCGAGGGCAGGCCGATGTCGCGGAGGATCCGGTCGATCTGCCCGCCCATGACCTCGGGCCCGCCGATGTCCGTGTAGAGGGCCTGCTCACCGAGCACGACGTCGTAGTGGTGCTCGCCGTCGTACAGCACCCGCTGTCGCTCCATACGTTTGGCGACCCCCGCCGGAACGTCGTCCGGAACGCCCAGGAACTCGACCACCTGGCCCAGGATCACGGTGGCGTACGCCTCCGTCTGGAGCGTCCCCCAGATCATGGCGGGCACATACGCCACCCCCTCACGCGTCTCCCGATACCGGCGGACCACCTCGTCCTGGATGTCCTCGGTGCCGGTGGAAAGACGCTGCCGCCACGGGACGGAACTGGTCACGGTATGCCCTCCTGAGAATCGTTCGCCATCGGCCCGCTTCGGGCGTTTCGCCGCCGCGGGCTCTCGAGCAGACGATTTCCGCCCTCGCACGTCAAGACCGCTCGTACGCCCAAGCCCGACCACTCCGCCGGTACCGCTCCACGGGAATCGGCGTCACTCCGGAACCCATGCGGACGCGTTCGGAGCGTGGAGGCTTCGGCGGTCATCGACTCCCGGCACCCCGTCCACGAGTCGAAGGCTCCCGGCCACCCTTCTGATGTCGCGCGCCATCGACTGGCGCCAATTGGCGCCACCTGACCAACGCCCTCCCCCATGGCAGCACCCCCACCGGGCCGAATTTAACGCCATCACCTCGACGTCTTCGCAGGTCACGACCGCAAGGCGACACCATGACCCATGAACGGCGCCATTCAGGGTTGCGAGTGGCGACATGATGGTGCCATGATGACGTCATGGACCTCACCCCGTATGTCGACACTCTCCACCGCGAACTCGCGGTGGCCGCCGGAGCCGGTGGGGACGACGCCCGTGAGCTGGCCGAGAAGCTCTCCGCCCCGCTGGAGTCGGCGACCCGGCTGGCCATGCTCAGCGCGCTCTCCGCCGCCATGGACGAGATCAGCCGACAGCTGGCGCCCGGATCGGCGGAAGTACGGCTGCGCGGGCTGGAGCCCGACTTCGTCGTGACTCTGGCGCCGGTTGTCGATGATGGCGCCATCATGGAGCCGGTCGCGCCACAGGCCGGTACCGACGGCGACGAGGGCGGGACCGCGCGGGTCAATCTGCGGCTGCCCGCGCAGCTCAAGGCGCGGGCCGAGGAGGCGGCGGGGCGCGAGGGGCTCTCGCTCAACGCGTGGCTGGTGCGGGCCGTGGGGGCCGTGGTCGACGGCCGCACCGGGGCGTGGGCGGCCGGTGGGACCCGGGTCGGTGGACAGAGCTTCACCGGGTGGGTGCGCTAGCCGCGTCACCGCCCGTACGGCATTCATCTTTTCCCGTCCCTGTATGCCGGGGACGGTTCGACGAAACCAAGAGGACGGAACAGTCATGCCTGCTTTCGACACCACCGGACCTGTCGCGGTCACCGCCCGGGTGGAGGCCGGTTTCATCCGGTTCGCCGCGGACGAGCGGGCCGACACCGTGGTCGACGTACAGCCCCGGGACCCGAAGAAGGAGTTGGACGTCCGGACCGCCGACGGGACGGAAGTCGGCTTCGCCGACGGCGTACTGACGGTCAGAACGCCCAAGCCGCAGTTGCTCGGAAGGACCGGCGCCGTCGATGTGACGGTACGGCTGCCGACCGGCTCGCGGGTCGACCTGACCGGCGCCTGGGCCCAGGTGCTCGGGGAGGGGCGGCTCGGCGAGGTGCGGGTGAAGACGTCGTCCGGGGACGTCCGGCTCGACACGACCGGTCCGCTGCGGCTGGCCGCGAAGCACGGCTCGGTCACCGTGGAGCGGGTCGAGGGCACGGCGGATATCTCCACCAGCTCCGGCAGCCTGCGCGTCGGACGGATCGACGGATCCGCCGTACTGAAGAACGCGCACGGCTCCACGACCGTCGGCGCCTCCACCGGCGAACTGCGGGTGACCGGCGGGCACGGCGATATCGACATCCGGCGGGCCGAGGACTCGGTCACCGCCGTCACCGCCAACGGCACCGTCCGGGTGGGCGAGGTGGCCCGGGGCACCGTGGAGCTGGAGACCCCCTACGGCGCCATCGAGGTCGGCGTCCGCGAGGGCTCCGCCGTCTGGCTCGACGCCCATGCGGGGGCCGGCCGGGTGCACAACGGTCTCACCTCGTCAAAAGCCCCCGACACAGCCGAGGACACCGTACGGATCCACGCCCGGACCCGGCACGGCAGTATCGACGTCCTCCGCGCCCGGACCTGAATCCCCCCGTTTCCCCAGTCGTTCCTCCTCTCGAACAGGAAGACTCCATGAGCAGCTCTGTCATGCCCACATCCAAGATTGGCTCCCCGCCGGTCTCCGCCGTCTCCGCCACCGGGCTGCGCAAGTCCTACGGCGAGAAGGTCGTCCTCGACGGCATCGACCTCGACATCCCCACCGGTTCCGTCTTCGCCCTGCTCGGCCCGAACGGCGCGGGCAAGACCACCGCGGTGAAGATCCTCTCCACCCTGATCACGCCGGACGACGGACGGGCCACCATCGCCGGTCACGACCTGGCCACCGAGGCCCAGGCCGTCCGCGCGGCGATCGGGGTCACCGGGCAGTTCTCCGCCGTGGACGGACTGATCACCGGCGAGGAGAACATGCTGCTGATGGCCGATCTGCACCATCTGCCCCGGCGCGAGGGGCAGCGGACGGTGGCCGAACTGCTGGAGCGGTTCGATCTCACCGAGGCCGCGAAGAAGCCCGCCCAGAGCTACTCCGGCGGCATGAAGCGGCGGCTCGACATCGCGATGACCCTGGTCGGCGCGCCGCGGATCATCTTCCTCGACGAACCGACCACCGGCCTCGACCCGCGGTCCCGCCACAACATGTGGCAGATCATCCGGCAGCTGGTCTCCGGCGGCGTCACCGTCTTCCTCACCACCCAGTATCTGGAGGAGGCCGATGAACTCGCCCACCGGATCGCCGTACTGAACGACGGCCGGATCGCCGCCCAGGGCACCGCGGAGGAGCTGAAGCGGCTCATCCCCGGCGGCCATATCCGGCTCCGCTTCACCGACCCGACGGCCTATCAGAACGCCGCCGCCGCCCTGCGGGAGACCACCCGCGACGACGAGGCCCTCACCCTTCAGCTCCCCAGCGACGGCAGCCAGCGCGAGCTGCGGTCCATCCTCGACTGGCTGGACTCCGCCGGTATCGAGGCCGACGAACTGACCGTGCACACCCCCGATCTCGACGATGTGTTCTTCGCCCTGACCGGCGCCGGCGTAGCCGGCCGTACCGGTGGCGAGTCCAAGGAGGACGTCCGATGAACTCCCTCTCCCTCGCGGTACGCGACTCGTCCACGATGCTGCGGCGCAATCTGCTGCGCGTCCGGCGCTATCCGTCCATGACGCTGAACCTGCTGCTCACACCGGTGATGATGCTGCTGCTCTTCGTCTTCGTCTTCGGCGAGGCCATGAGCGCCGGGATCGGCGGCGGTGCCGACCGGTCCGATTATCTGGCCTATCTGCTGCCCGGTCTGCTGCTGATGACCATCGGCAGTACGACGATCGGCACCGCGGTCTCCGTCTCCATGGACATGACCGAGGGCATCATCGCCCGGTTCCGCACCATGGCCATCCACCGGGGCTCCATCCTCATCGGCCATGTGATCGGCAGCGTGCTCCAGACCATCATCAGTGTGGCCTTCGTCGGGGCCGTCGGGGTCGCCATCGGCTTCCGCTCCACCGACGCCACCCTGGTGGAGTGGGTCGCCGCCTTCGGTCTGCTGACCCTGTTCGCCCTGGCGCTCACCTGGATCGCGGTCGGTATGGGCATGGTCAGCCCCAACGCCGAGGCAGCCAGCAACAACGCCATGCCGCTGATCTTCCTCCCGCTGATCTCCAGCGCGTTCGTCCCGGTCGACGCCATGCCCGGCGCGTTCCAGCCGATCGCGGAGTACCAGCCCTTCACCCCGGCGATCGAGACCCTGCGCGGCCTGCTCCTCGGCACGGAGATCGGCCACAACGGCTGGCTCGCCCTCGGCTGGTGCGTCGGTCTGGCCCTGCTCGGCTACTTCTGGTCCAAGTCCGTCTTCGAGCGCGACCCGAAGTGACCCGGCGGGACCGTCTCCCGCACCTCGTCCCGCCCGGGGCGGCGTACTCCGACACCTGTCGGAGTCGCCGCCCCGTCGGCGTGCCACGAAAGCTCACCGGCCGATGTCGGACCCATGGGACAGAATCCCCCTCATGCCACCGTCACCGCGATCCGACATGTCACTGGAGCTTCATCTCGTCAAAGTCCACTCCGCCTCGGCGCCGGAGGACGTCAAGGACGCGATCACCGAGGTCCTGGACCATGTGCGGTCCGGCTCCCGGGGGAATCGGCGCGGCGGCAAACGGCTCACCGAACTGCTCGGCGCGGCCCGGCTCGCGGCCGCGCGGGCGGAGGAATGGGAGATCGTACGGTCTCTGCAGGACGCCATCCACTACACGGAGGGGCGACTCCTCAGACCGGATTATCAGGAGATGTACCGCCTGGGGTATTTGGAGCGTGGTCCGCGCGACGAACTGGGACTCGCCTCGATCGCGAGAACCGTGAAGATGACAAATGACTTCTGGTGTTCGGAGGCCGAGCAGTTCCTCCAAAGCCGGCCCGACGCCGATACGGCCGCGGTTCTCGAACATATCCGTACCTTGGGCGAGGACGCCCGATTCACCCGGGCCCCGGCGGAGGACCCGGCTCGCTATCACATCCCCCGGGGCATGGCGGAACTGTCGCTGTGGACCGAGCGCGTTCTGAAGAACCGGGTGGAGATATCGGATCCGGCGGAATCCGCCCGCCGGATCGTGTCGTCACCGGAGGCGCTGTCCGTTCTCGCGGCGGACGAGGACGGCCGAACGGTTCTGCGCGCGGCCGAACTTCAGCAGCGGTCGTCCGACCTGCGCGATCTGCGGCGTCTGATCGAGGACGAGAAGACGACCGAGCACGCGCTGCAACGCGCCCTCAGCGGTATGCACTGGATCTTCGGTGGCCGGGTCGTCGCCGAGGCCGGGCAGCGGCGACTCGTCCCCGGTGACGAAGTCGATATTCCGCTGCTGCGCGGCGACGGCTCGCTCCAGGTCGTCGAACTCAAGAGGGCGGCGGGGGTGAAGCTCGTCAAGGAACATCGCGGCTCCTGGGTGCCGAGGCGGGAAGTGCACGACGCCGTAGGGCAGGCCATCAACTATCTCGTGGGATTGGACGAGAACCGCGAGCGCATACTCGCGGAGTTCGGTATCGACACCCGCCGAGCGAGTGCCCTCGTTCTCATCGGGCATCCGAAGAGTCAGCCCGAAGCCGGCGAGAAGGCGATCAACGAGACCCTGCGGGTACACGGGTCCCATCTCAGCCGGGTCGAGATCCTCACCTACAAGGAACTCGTGGACAGTGCGGAACGAGCCCTGGCGATGGGCAGCTGACTCCGCCGCCTCTCGTCCGGCGCGGGCCGTCGAGGCGGCTGTGAACGCCCCGTGGCCCCGCCGGAGGCGGGGCCACGGGGACGGAGAGGGGAAAGCCGAAGGGCCGGGCAGCGGTCGGCCTCCCGCGGGGCGGGTTCGGCACCCGTACCGCCGTACCTGTACGGCGCGGCGCGGCCGGATATGAATCCGGCCGCGCCGTACGAACCCGGTCCCGCGCGCGGACTACGCCGCGGTCACCGGCCGGTAGGTGCACACCTGGACACCCGTACTGCTGACCTCGGTCGAGACCAGTTCGAGCGGGCGCAGTCCGCCGTCAGCCGGGTAGATCGTCTTTCCGCCGCCGAGGAGCACCGGCATGATCATGAGCCGCAGCTCGTCGACCAGCCCCTCCGCCAGGAGGGTACGGGCGAGCGAGAGGCTGCCCATCACCACCAGGTCCCGGCCCTCGGTTTCCCGCAGCTTCCGGATCCGGTCCAGAGCCGGGTCCCCGGGGATGCGGGTGGTGTTGTTCCAGGTCAGGTCGGATTCGCCCAGCGTGCTGGAGACCACGTACTTGTCGACCGAGTTCATATGGTCGGCGAACGGGTCACCGGCCCGGCCGGGCCACGCCGCGGCCATGACCTGCCAGGTGCGGCGCCCGAAGAGGAGGGCGTCGGTGTTCGCGGCCCACTCGGCGAGAGCTCCGCCCATCACCTTCGGGTCGAAGAACTGGTGGGTCCAGCCGCCGTGGGCGAACCCGCCGTCGGTGTCCTCCTCCGGGCTGCCCGGCGCCTGCATGACACCGTCCAGGCTGACGAATTCACCTATGACAATACGCATTGAACTGTCCGCTTTCATGCTCGGTTGATTGCTGTTCATCCGGTCCGGCGAGTCGTTCAGGACTCATCGGCCCCGACGTCTTCTTCCGGTGAGCGCCGCGGCAGGTGGTCACGGGGGCTCAAGGACCGGGGCCCCGGGGGCTTCTGCCCGCTGGGCGGGAGCGCGCGGATTTGTCCGGAGACTCCGGCCGACTGCCCGTGGCACCCCCGGGGCCCGGAGGTAGTGGTGTTCCTCAGGCGGCGCGACGGTAGTGCACGGCCACGAACGAGAGCAGCGCGAACATGGTGGTCGTACCGATGGCGATGGTCAACGAACCGGCCGGACCGCCGCTCATCCCCCACGCGTCACCGGCGAGCTTTACGGTGGCGGCGACCCGGGAGGCGACGGCCAGCCGCTGGTTCCCGAGCCGGGAGAAGTGCCGGCCGAGCAGATAGCCGACCGCGATCAGCGAGAAGAAGGTGACCGACCCGGCGGCCATGTGGCCGTACGCGTGCCAGCTCATCGTCTCCGGGATGCCCTCCGGAGTGCCCACGGGGAATCCGTCCGCGGGGTCCATCGTCAGCAGCCCGGCCGCGACCATGCCGATACCGATCACCCCGACCAGCCGCGGCACCGCGACACCGCCGGCCGTCCCTCTCATGGCCCAGCGCAGCCCGGTCGCGCCCGCGGTGGCCAGAATGCCGGCGATCACGAAGTTCGTGATCTGGAGCCAGCCGAGTGAGCCGGTGGCCAGCTGGCTGAGCGGGTGCCGGGTCGGCTCGAAGCCCTCGCGGGTGAGTGACTGGGCGACCGACACGGCCACCCACAGCGGACCGGCGACGGCGGCGCAGGCGAGCAGCGTACGAGTGTTGGTGGCGCCGCGCGGGATGACGACACGGGCCCGGCGGGTGGCGGCTGCGGCGCGGGGAGGACGGGTGGCGGTGGTCACGGCGGGCTCCTTCGGGGGCGGGCCCCGGACTTCTTCCTTGGGGCTCACCTCTGCGTCGATCCACCGATGCGACAGGGAATGCGTGATTCTCGCGCGTCGCCCGCCGGGCCGGTGCCCTCCGGGGACGCGCCCCGCCCGGGACTCGCCGAAGGGGTACGTCAGAGGCTGCGGGCGGCGATGTCGCCGCGGGTAGTGGTGGCGCGGATGTCGAGCCCGGCCGTGCCGTCGTTCTTCAGGGCATTGCTGACGCGGCCGTAGCCGGTGTCGGCGGCCAGGGCGGCCGACACGCCGGAGGCGGCGTCGACCTTGATGTCGCCGGACCGGGTATCGAGCACGACCGTGCCGCCCATGGCCTCGGCGATCCGGATGTCGCCCCTCGCCGTGCTGATCTCCGCGGCCCCGCCCAGCCGGCCGACCTCGACATCGCCGTCGATCGCGACGAGGCGGAGGCTCGCGGCCTCGTCCAGCTTGATCCGGCGGTACGCGCCGTCGAAGGCGACGTCCCCGAGGCGTCCGACGGTACGGAGTTCGGCGCCGGACGACGCCGCCTCGACCCGGGAACCGGCAGGCAGCTTGACCGTCACCTCGATGGATCCGGACGGACCGAGGCCCTGGTTCTTCGCCGGGTTCCCGACCCGCAGGACTCCGTCGGCGTAGACGACCGTGGTGTGCTCCGCCGCCGTCACGTCACGGCCCTTCGAAGCGTCCGACGGCCGGATCTCGACCGTGGTGTCGGCCCGGTCCGCGGCGATGAACTGGACACGCCCTCCGGGGATGTCCAGGACGGCGGAGATCGGGGCGGGGGTGTCGAACTTCTGCATCGCATTCTCCTTGACGCTTGCGAATCACTGTTTCGCAACAATGGAAACGCTACGTTGCTTTCTAATAATAGGCAATGATCCTTCCGTGCAAGAGTTACATATTTGCAGTTCAGAGCAGCTTAATCAGCGCAACACCTTCCCGCTTAATGCAACGATACAGAGGGCTTCGTTGCAATAGATTGATGCTGAACGCTACGCTCGAGGCGTCGAGGAACACCGCGCGGCCCCCATGGGGCACGAAAGGGGCTGTGATGCCGGGAGCCAGACTCACCCAGCGGGAACGCCAGCAGATCGCGGACGGGTTGGCCGATGGGTTGGCCTACGCCGAGATCGCCCGCCGTCTCGACCGCCCGACCTCCACCGTCACACGTGAGGTGACCCGCAACGGCGGCCCCGTCGGCTACCGCGCCGACCTGGCCCACCGCGCCACCCGGCAACGCACCCAGCAGCGCGGACAGACCCCGCCCCGGAACTCGCGGACGGACCCGCTCCCCTACGGACGCGCCCCCGAGGCCGTGTACGACTACCAGGAAACCCTCACCGGCGTTCTGATGGTCTCGGGCCTGCCCAAGATGATGGCCCGGGTGCTGAGCTGCCTCTTCACCACCGACAGCGGCAGCCTGACCGCCGCCGAACTCGCCCAGCGCCTCCAGGTCAGCCCGGCGTCCGTCTCCAAAGCGATCACGTTCCTGGAGAGCCAGGACCTCGTCCGCCGGGAACGCGGCGAAGGCCGCCGCGAGCGCTATGTCGTCGACGACGACCTCTGGTACCAGTCCATGCGCCGCAGCGCCCGCGCCAACGACCAGTTCATCGAGACCGCGCGGCGGGGCGTCGGCGTCCTCGGCCGCGGCACCCCGGCCGCCACCCGCCTCGAGAACGCCGCCCGCTTCCTCGATTTCGTCAGCGAAGGGCTCCTGCACGCCGCGGAGCAGGGCCGCGAGGTCCTCCACACCAGAACCGGAACAACCCGGAACGGCACCGACGGCACCGACGGCACCGCCCCACCGCTGCCCAATGGGTCCTGACCTGGCCGTATTTCATGGACACGGGCGTCCGGGGGAGGTCATGACCCCTCCCCCACATGCGTGACCCGGTGGTCGTCCAGGGTGTCCGCGACCGTGGTGAAGAGCTTCTCCAGCAGGGTCGCCAACCGGGCTTGTTCCTCCCCGCTCAGGCCAGCCAGGAGGTCCGATTCGCGGGTGAGGACCGAGGCGACCGTGGATTCGACCAGGGCGTGGCCCGCCAGGGTGAGGTTGACCTCGACCGTGCGGGGGCGGCCCGTGGGGGCCGAGCGGGTGACCAGGCCGTCGGATTCGGCGCGGGCGACCCGCTGGGAGACGGCGCCCGCGGTGACCAGGGAGCGGTGGCCCAGTTCGCGGGTCGTGAGGGTGTACGGGGGACCCGAGCGGCGCAGGACGCTGAGGAGGTCGAGGGTCGCGGTGTCCACGCCGAGCCGGGCGAGGACGCGGCGGCGGTCGTCGCCGAAGAGTTTGGCCAGCCGCCACAGGGGGGTGACGACGCCGATGGAGGAGACCGGGACGCCGGGGAGTTCGCGGTGCCAGGCGTCGGCGATGGAGTGGGCCGACTTCTCGGGGACCGGTGGGTACTGGCTTGCCACGGGGCTACCTCCACGGGTTATGTTGAGGCCTAAATTTAGACCTCAACGGACTGAGGAGACCAGGATATGACACGCACCGTCCTCGTCACCGGCGGCGGTACGGGAATCGGGCTGGCGATCGCCCGGCACTTCGCCACCACCGAGCAGGGCGCCTCGGTCGTCATCACCGGACGGCGGCCCGAGCCGCTGGGCCGGGCGGTGGCGGAGCTGGGCGAAGGGGCGGCCGACGGGGTGACCGTCGTGGCCGAGAGCTGCGACCACACCGATCCGGACGCGCTGCTACGGCTCCGGGAGCGGCTGCCGGGCCGGGTCGACGTCCTGGTGAACAACGCGGGCGGCAATACCGACTTCGACACGGACGGGGCCGCGGCGAGCGAGCTGGCCGCGTACGCCCGGGACTTCCGGGCCAACCTGGACGCCAATCTGGTGAGCGCCGCCCTCACCACCCGGGCCCTGGCCGGGCTGCTCGCCGACGGCGGCGGCGCGGTCGTCCAGATCGGGTCGATCGCCGCCGACCAGGGGGCGGGGTCGTACGGCGCCGCCAAGGCCGGGCTCGTGGCCTGGAACATCAGCCTGGCGGGCGAGTTGGGCGGCCGCGGGATCACGGCCAATGTCGTATCGCCCGGCTATACGACGGAGACCGAGTTCTTCCGCGACCGGCTCCCCGACGAGCGGCGGGACGCCCTGGTCGCGGCGACCGCGACCGGGCGGGCCGGGACGCCGGCCGATATCGCGGGGGCGGTGGCCTTCCTCGCCTCCCCCGCCGCCCGGCACATCACCGGCCAGGTGCTGCATGTGAACGGTGGGGCGCACAAGGGCCGATGAGGTCGTCGGTGGCGAAATCCCGGTGGTGGCACGGCGGGGTGGAATGACCATGGCTCCGGACGCCCTATCGTGGTCCGCATGTCCGATCCCGAGCTGATCCGCATCGTCACCCGCTCGTCCCCGATGGCCCTCGCCCAGGTGGAGCGCGTACGGACCGAACTGGCCGTCCTGCACCCGGGGATCCGGACGGAGGTCGTCCCCGTGACGACCTCCGGTGACCGCTGGATGGGCGATCTGGCGCAGCTCGGCGGCAAGGGCGCCTTCACCAAGGAGGTGGACGCCGCCCTGCTGGCCGGGGAGGCCGATCTCGCGGTGCACTGCGTCAAGGACGTCCCCGCGGACCGGCCGCTGCCGGCCGGGACCGTCTTCGCCGCCTTCCTGGCCCGGGACGACATCCGGGACGCGCTGATCCATCCGGGCGGGCTGACCCTGGACGAGCTGCCGCCCGGTACCCGGATCGGTACGTCGTCGGTCCGCCGGATCGCCCAGCTCGCGGCCTCGCACCCGGAGTTGGAGTGCGTACCGATGCGGGGCAACGCCAACCGGCGGCTGGAGAAGCTGGCCGCCGGGGAGGCCGACGCGCTGCTGCTGGCGGCGGCCGGTCTGGAGCGGATCGGGCGGACCGACGTGATCACCGAGATCCTGTCTGTGGAGACCATGTGCCCGCCGATCGGGGCCGGGATCCTGGCCCTTCAGTGCCGCGAGACGGACACCGAGACCATCGATCTGGTCAGCGGGCTCGGCGATCCGGCGGCGTACCGCGAGGCGACGGCGGAGCGGATGTTCCTCCATGTCCTCCAGGGGCACTGCAACTCCCCCATCGCGGGCTACGCCCGCTCCGAACGCGGCGGTGAGCTGTCGCTGCGCGCCAAGGTCTTCACCCCCGACGGCAAGCAGGTCCTCAACGCCCATGAGTGGGCGGGGCCGCTGGACCCGGCGACGCTGGGCACCTCGGTGGCGGTGGCACTGCTGCGGCAGGGCGCCCGGGAGCTGATCGACGGCATCGCGCACTGATCCCGGTACGTACGAGCGATACGTACGAGCGATACGTACGAGCGATACGTACGAGCGATACGTACGAGCGATACGTACGAGCGATACGTACGAGGGGGGGGGGGGCGCGCCGTCCCGCGGCGGCCCCCGCGGGGGAGAGCGCGGGGTGG
>NZ_JBEYIS010000098.1:0-16426 GCF_040635975.1 Streptomyces sp. NPDC006798 | reverse complement strand
CCGGGTGTATGGGCGGATGTAACGGCCCCGGTGATCCGGGGCCGCCGCCTCCGCCGTGTCTCCGGCCCGGCGCGGACGAGGCGCCGGGCCGGATCCCGGCTCAGTTGAAGGAGTCGCCGCAGGCGCAGGAGCCGGTGGCGTTCGGGTTGTCGATGGTGAAGCCCTGCTTCTCGATGGTGTCGACGAAGTCGATGGAGGCGCCGATCAGATACGGGGCGCTCATCCGGTCGGTGACGACCTTGACGCCGTCGAAGTCCTTGACGACATCGCCGTCGAGGGAGCGCTCGTCGAAGAACAGCTGGTAACGCAGGCCGGAGCAGCCGCCGGGCTGGACGGCGACGCGCAGCGCCAGATCGTCGCGGCCCTCCTGGTCGAGCAGGGCCTTCACCTTGGCCGCGGCGGCGTCGGACAGGAGGATGCCGTCGCTCACGGTCTGGGTCTCGTCCGATACGGACATCTGCTTCATCACTCCCGGGATGGGCTCCCCCCATCGCAGCAGGGGAGGTACGGAGACTGCTTGCCGACATTGCAACCGGCGGGGCCGCGGATTCATTCCGGGCCCGGGGCGGGTCTTGCGGGTCCTTCCCCTTCATGCTCGCACATCGCCCCCGGGGGGCATCGGGGGCCGTGGCGTCGGATCGGGAGGTGCGTCACATTGACGCTATCGACATCGTCAAAGTGACACGAAGTGATTATCATAGATAACGTCAATCAGACGAAAAGGGCTGATCGTAGAGAGAAAGGTGTGTGGGTCGTGACCACCACCCCAGCCGGTACCGGGCAGCGGAGCACCACGCTCGACGTGGAGCCGACGCCGCTCGCCTTGCTGCTGCTCGGCCGGGAGGCCGACCCGAGGAGCGAGCGCGGCGTCGAGTGTCCCGGCGATCTCCCGTCCCCGTCCGACCCGGACCTGGTGGAGCGGGCCCGGGCCGCCAAGGAGCGGCTGGGCAATCGGGTCTTCGTGCTGGGCCACCACTACCAGCGCGACGAGGTCATCCAGTTCGCCGATGTCACCGGCGACTCCTTCAAGCTGGCCCGGGACGCGGCGGCCCGCCCCGAGGCCGAGTACATCGTCTTCTGCGGTGTCCACTTCATGGCCGAGTCCGCGGACATCCTCACCACCGACGCGCAGAAGGTCGTCCTGCCCGATCTGGCGGCCGGCTGCTCGATGGCCGACATGGCCACCGCCGAGCAGGTCGCCGAGTGCTGGGACGTACTGACCGAGGCCGGGATCGCCGAGCGGGTCGTCCCCGTCTCGTACATGAACTCCTCGGCGGACATCAAGGCGTTCACGGGCCGGCACGGCGGAACCATCTGCACCTCGTCCAATGCGAAGCGGGCCCTGGAGTGGGCCTTCGAGCAGGGCGAGCAGGTGCTCTTCCTGCCGGACCAGCACCTGGGGCGGAACACCGCCGTCCTCGATCTGGGGATGTCCCTGGACGACTGCGTGGTCTACAACCCGCACAAGCCGAACGGCGGGCTCACCGCGGACGAGCTGCGGGCCGCGAAGATGATCCTCTGGCGGGGCCACTGCTCGGTCCACGGGCGGTTCTCGCTCGACTCCGTCGAGGACGTCCGGGCCAGGATCCCCGGGGTCAACGTCCTGGTGCACCCCGAGTGCAAGCACGAGGTGGTGAACGCGGCGGACTACGTGGGTTCGACCGAGTACATCATCAAGAAGCTGGACGCGGCCCCGGCCGGGTCGAAGTGGGCGATCGGCACCGAGCTGAACCTGGTCCGCCGGGTGGCCGCGGCCCACCCGGACAAGGAGGTCGTCTTCCTCGACCGCACGGTCTGCTTCTGCTCCACCATGAACCGGATCGATCTGCCGCATCTGGTCTGGGCGCTGGAGTCGCTGGCCGACGGCGCGCTGGTGAACCGGATCCAGGTCGACCCGGAGACGGAGCGGTACGCGAAGCTGGCGCTGGAGCGGATGCTCGCCCTGCCGTAACCCGGCCCGACCGGACCACCGGGCGCCCCCGCCGTACCGTCGGCGCGGGCGCCCGGTGGTGTTCCCGGGCCCGGCCGTGGGCTACCGTACGGATCATCCGGTGCCGAGCCGCCCCCGGGCGGCTCCGCCTCTCCCGCCCCCCGTGAAGCTCCCGTGGGGGTGTCTCCCGCCGCTCGTCGCGGCCGTCTCACGCGCTCTGCCGCGTCTCTCCTTCATCAGCCACGCCCCGCCTCCCGTTCGCCTGCCCCGAGAGGTCGTGGTGTCATGCCCCTGTTGCCGGTCGCGCTCGCACTGCTCTGTGTCGTCGGTCCGCTCTCCACCGATATGTATCTGCCCGTCCTCCCCGGCCTGGCCGGGGAACTGGGGACGGACGCGTCCGGGGCACAGCTCACCCTGACCGCGTTCCTGGCCGGGATGGTCCTGGGCCATCCGGTCTTCGGGCCGCTCGCCGACCGCTTCGGGCGGCGCCGTCCGCTGCTGGCCGGGGCGGTGGGCTGTGCCGTGGCGACCGGCCTGTGCGCCCTGGCGCCGACCCTGCCGTGGCTGATCGCGTTCCGGTTCGCGGCCGGGTTCTGCGGGGCCGCCGGGGTGGTGCTGAGCCGGGCCGTGGTCGCCGATGTGCTGACCGGTGTGCGGGCGGCCCGGCTGGCGGGGCTGCTGGTCACCCTGGGCGGGCTGGCCCCGGTGGTGGCCCCGCCGCTGGGCGGCGCGGTGGCCGGGACGGCCGGCTGGCGTGGTGTCTTCTGGGCGCTGACGGGGGTCGCGGTGGTCGTGGCGGCGGCGGTGCTGGTCGGCGTGCCGGAGACTCTGCCGCCGGAGCGGCGGGTCACGGGCGGTACGGCGGGCTTCGCCCGGTCCGTCCGGGCGGTCGTGCGCGACCGGGCGTATCTCGGCTACACCGGGGCCTTCGGCTTCGGCTTCGCCGTGCTGTTCTGCTGGATCGCCGGGGCGCCCTTTCTGCTGCGACGGATCCTCGGCCCCGGCACCGGCGGTACGTCGGCCGTCTTCACGGCGGGCGCGGCGATCACGGCCCTGACCGGTCTGCTGTCGGCCCGCCTGGTGGGGCGGGTGGCGCCCGAACGGCTGCTGCGGACCGGGCTGCGCCTGCTGCTGGGCGGTTCGGCCGCGCTGCTCGCCGTTGCCGTGGCGGTGCCCGGGGACCGGGTGGCGGCGCCGCTCGTACTGCCGCCGCTGGGGGTGATCTGCGCGGGCCTCGGGCTCGTCACCCCGAACGCGGCGGCGCTGGCCCTGTCCCGGCTGCCGTACGCGGCCGGGACGGCGTCCGCGCTGCTCGGTACGTTCCAGAGCGCGGCCGGGGCGCTGGTGGCACCGCTGATGGGCCTGGGCGGCGGTTCGGCGCTGCTGCCCCTGGCGGCGGGGACGGCCCTCTGCTCGACGGCGGCCCTGCTGAGCGCGCGGGCAGCGACGGCGACCGCGCCCGGGGAGCCGGAGGTCAGCCGCAGATCCAGTCGGTGAGCTGTTCCGGGCGGGCCAGGGCCACCAGATGGCCGCCGGGGAGGGGCTCCACCGGGATGCCGAGCCGGTCGGCGACGACCTTGCGCTGGAACTCCAGGGGGAAGAACCGGTCGTCCCGGCCCTGGAGGAAGCGGGTCGGGATATCGGGCCAGGCGTCCAGCGGCCAGGGATCGGCGAAGAGGGTCTCGGACGGGCCGCCGGGCGGGCCGATCGCCAGGGCCTCGTCGGCGATCTCCGGGGGTACGTCGTGGAAGAAGTCGACCAGCGGGTCGAAGGGCGCCTCGGGGTCCCGGCCGTCGCGCAGGGCGGCCGTCCGGCGGGCCTCGGGGTGCCCGGTATTGGACCACCACTGTTCGGCGGTCTCCCCCGGCGCCGGGACCATGGCGTTGACCAGGATCAGCCGCTCGACCGGGATCCGGGCGCAGACCAGCGGGGCGACGAAGCCGGCCAGCGACTGGGCGACCACGACCAGCCGTCCGGGGGCGGCGTCCAACTGGTCGATCACCGCGTCCGCGTAGTCGTCGAGCCCGGCCGACCGGTCCTCGGGCAGATCGACGGCGATGGCCTCGTGTCCCCGGGACCGCAGTTCGGGCACGACCCGGTGCCAGTACCAGGCCCGGCCGTCGGCGCCGGGGATGAGCACATACTCCGTCATGCTCACATCGTGACCCACAAACCATAGTTTTGTGCGCTTTGCCCATCTTTCGGGCGCCGCGCCCCGGGCCGATGACCGGTTCGAACGCGGAGAGCCCGTCCGTACTCGCGTACGGACGGGCTCTCTCGATCAGGCTGTGCCATCCGTGGGACTACGCGTTCTGGAGGCTCCGCCCCTCGTCGCCCGCGGCACCGGGCGGCGTCTGGCCCGACTTCCGGGCGCGCTTGGCCGCCTTCTTCGCCGCCCGGCGCTCCTTGCGCAGCTCGACCATCGTGTAGAGGGTCGGCACGAGCAGCAGCGTCAGTACGGTCGAGGAGAGCAGTCCGCCGATCACCACGACCGCCAGCGGCTTGGCGATGAAGCCGCCCTCGCCGGTGATGCCCAGGGCCATCGGCAACAGCGCGAAGATCGTCGCCAGGGCCGTCATCAGGATCGGGCGCAGCCGGTGCCGGCCGCCCTCGACGACCGACTCGACCACCCCGAGGCCCTGCTTGCGGTACTGGTTGATCAGGTCGATCAGCACGATGGCGTTGGTGACCACGATGCCGATCAGCATCAGCATGCCGATCAGGGCCGGTACGCCCATCGGGGTGTTGGTCGCCAGCAGCAGTCCGATCGCGCCGGTCGCCGCGAACGGGATGGAGACCAGCAGGATCAGCGGCTGGATCAGCGACCTGAAGGTGGCGACCAGCAGCATGAAGACGATCGCGATCGCCGCCAGCATCGCCAGACCGAGGGAGGCGAACGCCTCGTCCTGGTCCTCGGAGACCCCGCCGATGGAGGCCGTCGCGCCCTCCGGCAGATCCAGCTTCTTCAGCTTGGACTGAAGCGCGGAGCTGACCGCCCCGGTGTTGTCACCGGTCGGCTTGGCGGTGATCGTGGCGGCCCGGGAGCCGTCGATCCGGGTCATGGAGACCGGTGCGGGCGCCAGCCGGACGTCCGCGATCCGACCCAGCTTCACCGCGCCGAGCGACAGCTCGCGCAGCTCGGCCATGGTC
The DNA here is from genome assembly GCF_040635975.1 of Streptomyces sp. NPDC006798. Lineage (NCBI taxonomy): Bacteria > Bacillati > Actinomycetota > Actinomycetes > Kitasatosporales > Streptomycetaceae > Streptomyces > Streptomyces sp. NPDC006798. Next base: position 11,346 of record NZ_JBEYIS010000098.1, on the reverse strand, counting down.
TTCGCGGGCCTGGCCGACGCCACCACGACATCGCGCTCGGAGTCGCCGATGACCGCCTTGGCCGCGATGGTGCCCCGGACGGCCTGGGTGACGGCCGCGCCGAGCGCCGCGTCGTTGAAGCCCGCCGCCGCGGCGGCCGGCTTGGCCGTGACGGAGATCCGGGGGATGGACTGGGCCAGGTCGCTCTGGACGTCGGTGACGTCGTCGAGACCGGCGATCTCCTTCCGTACCGACTCGGAGGCCGTCTTGAGGACGGCCGGGTCGGCGGCCTTCACCACGACGCTCAGGTCCTGGTTTCCGAAGCCGTCGCCCGCGGCGATGGTGGTGTCCCCGATGCCGTCGAGCTTCGCCAGCTCGGCGTCGAGCCGGTCCCGGACCTTGTCGTAGTCGCCGCCGTCCTTCAGGGTCATCTGGTACGACGCCTGGTTGACTCCGGTCGAGCCGCCGAAGGCCGCGAGGAATCCGGCGGAACCGACGGTGACCTGGTAGTTCTCCAGCTCGTCAATGCCTTCGAGGACCTTCTCGACCTTCTTGGCCGCGGCGTCGGACGCCGCCAGGCCGGTTCCGGCGGGCAGCTCCTGACGGATCGACATCACTTCCTGCTCGCCCTGGTCGAAGAAGTTGGTCTTCAACAGCCCGGCCATGCCGAACGTACCGGCGAGGACGACGAAGGCGATCACGACACTGGTGATCCGGCGGCGGGTGGCGAACCGGAGCACCGGGACGTACGTCCGCTGGAGCCTGCTGCGCTCCTCCTTCTCCTCCGCGATCCGCCGGGCCTCGTCGGCGTCGAGGTCCCGGACGTCCTTGGGGGCGCGCAGGAACCAGTACGAGAGCACCGGGACGACGGTCAGCGAGACCAGCAGGGACGCCAGCAGCGCCGCCGTGATGGTCAGCGAGAAGGAGCCGAAGAGCGAGCCGATCATGCCACCGGTCAGACCGATCGGCAGGAAGACGGCGACCGTGGTCAGGGTGGAGGAGGTGACCGCGCCCGCGACCTCCTTGACGGCGGTGACGATCGCGGTATGGCGCTCCTCGCCGTACCCCAGATGGCGCTTGATGTTCTCCAGCACCACGATCGAGTCGTCGACGACCCGGCCGATGGCGATGGTCAGGGCGCCGAGGGTGAGCATGTTGAGGGAGAGGTCGCGGGTCCACAGCACGATCAGCGCCAGCACCACGGAGAGCGGGATGGAGACCGCCGTGACCAGGGTGGAGCGCAGGGACGCCAGGAAGACCAGGATCACGATCACCGCGAAGAGCAGACCGAGCGCGCCCTCCGTGGTCAGTCCGGAGATCGCCTTGGAGACCGCCGGGCCCTGGTCGGAGACGACGGTGACCTCGGCCCCGGAGCCCAGGTCCCGGCGCAGCTCGGGCAGCTCGTCCTTGACGGCGTCGGAGATCGCGACGGCGCTGCCGTCGTTGTCCATGAAGACATAGACCGCGAGGCTCGACTTGCCGTTGGTCCGGGTCAGGGCGTCGGCGGGGGCCGGGGTCTGGGTGACCTTCGCCAGGTCGCCGACCCGGACCGGGCCGCCCTTGGCCCGGGGGATCCGCAGCTCCTCGATCTGCTTCAGATCGGTGTATCCGGCGCCGACCTGGACGGTACGGCTCTTGCCGCTCTCCTCGAAGGAGCCCGCGGGTACGGTGGCGCCGCCCGCCCGCAGCGCCTCGGCCAGGGTCTGGACGTTCAGACCGGCCGCGGCGAGCTTCGCGTCGTCGGGGGTGACCGATATCTCCAGGTCGCGTACGCCGTCGACGGAGACCTGGCCCACGCCCTCGATGTCCTCGATCGCCGGGAGGACGACCCGGTCCAGCTGGTCCGCGAGGGCCTGCTGGTCCTTGTCGGAGCTGACGGCGAGCACGACGGCCGGGATGTCGTCGGTCGACCCGGCGAAGACCTCGGGTTCGACGTCCTGGGGCAGCTCGGCCCGGGCCCGGTTCACGGCCTGCTGGACATCGGCGACGAGCTGCTGGGTGCCGTCGCCGTAGTCGAAGCTGGCGGAGAGGATCGCATTGCCCTCACTCGCCGTGGCGGTGATCCCCTTGATGCCGTCGACGGCCTCGATGGAGCGTTCGAGGGGTTCGACGACCTGCTTCTCCACGACGTCGGGGGACGCGCCGGGATACGTCGCGAGCACCGACACCACCGGGAGTTCGATGGTGGGGAGGAGCTGCTGCTTGATCTGGGGGATGGCGATCGCGCCGAAGACGAGTGCCACGATGGACATCAGCCCGACGAGGGCGCGCTGTTTCAGACTGAATCTGGACAGCCAGGACATGGGGTTCGATTCTCCTTCGTGGCCCGCCCCCGGGGTCGGCTCCCGGGGTTCCGGGGCGGCTGTGGCCCGCTTATACGATCAGCCACGCGAAGGGCGGACCCGTCGCCCCCAGGTCCCGTTCTTTATGCCGCGCATACCGCAGTTGGAGTATGCGGTCCGAAAATCACTCCACCCTCGGACGTACCAGCCCCGACTCGTAGGCGATGACGACGAGTTGGGCCCGGTCGCGGGCGCCCAATTTGGCCATGGCGCGGTTCACATGGGTCTTCACGGTCAGCGGGCTCACGGCCAGCCGTTCGGCGATCTCGTCGTTGGAGTGGCCGCCCGCGACCAGGACCAGGACCTCCCGTTCCCGGCCGGTGAGCGCGTCCAGCCGGTTGGAGTACGGCTCGGGATCGTCGTCGTCCGTACCGCCCTGGGCCAGGAACTTGGCGATCAGCCCCTTGGTGGCGACCGGGGAGAGCAGCGCCTCACCGGCGGCGGCGATCCGGATCGCGTTGAGGAGTTCATCGGGCTCGGCGCCCTTGCCGAGGAAGCCGGACGCCCCGGCGCGCAGCGACTGGACCACGTACTCGTCGACCTCGAAGGTGGTCAGCATCACCACCCGTACCCCGTCGAGTTCGGGATCGGCGCTGATCAGCCGGGTGGCGGCGAGACCGTCCACGCCGGGCATCCGGATGTCCATCAGAACCACGTCGGGCCGCTGGGAGCGGGCCAGTTCGATGCCTTCGGCGCCGTCGGCGGCCTCCCCGACGACCGTCATGTCCGGTTCGGAGTCCACCAGGACGCGGAAGGCACTGCGCAGCAGTGTCTGGTCGTCGACGAGCAGCACCCTGATGGTCATCCGTCCTCCCCCGTACGCGCGGTGAGGGGCAGTATGGCCTGCACCCGGAAGCCGCCGCCGTAGCGGGGTCCGGTGGTGAGCCGGCCGCCGAGGGCGCTGACGCGTTCACGCATCCCGAGCAGTCCGTGGCCGGTGCCGCCGATCTCATGGGACGGATTGCCCTCGCCGCCGGCGTCGGGGGCGGAGCCGCCGTCCGGTCTGCGGGCGCCGTCGCCGTGCCGCGGTGAGCCCGGAGAGCCGTACGCGCCCCTCGCCCCGCCGGGTCCCTCGGGGGAGGCCGGGCCGGAGCCGGGCCGGGCGGTGCCGCCCGGCAAGCGTTCGGGGTCGGTGGCCCGCGGAACCCGGCCGCAGATCCCGTTGTCGAGGACGGTGACCTCCAGGGTCGACCCCACCCGGATCACACTGACCTCCGCCCGGGCGTCCGGCCCGGCGTGCTTGCGGACATTGGTGAGCGCCTCCTGGATGATCCGGTAGGCGGCCAGGTCGACGGCGGCCGTCCGGCGGGTGCCCTCGTCGGCCCTGGCCACCTCGACGGGCAGCCCGGCCTGGCGGAAGGTGGTGACCAGTTCGTCGAGGACGTCGAGTCCCGGGGCGGGTTCGGTGGGTGCCTCGGGGTCGCCGGACTGGCGGAGCAGGCCGACGGTGGCGCGCAGTTCGTTGAGCGCCGAGCGGCTGGCCTCCCGGACATGGGCCAGCGCCTCCTTCGCCTGGTCCGGGCGCCGGTCCATGACATGGGCGGCGACGCCCGCCTGCACATTGACCAGGGCGATGTGGTGGGCGACCACGTCGTGGAGGTCGCGGGCGATCCGCAGCCGCTCCTCGGCGACCCGGCGGCGGGCCTCCTCCTCACGGGTGCGTTCGGCGCGTTCGGCCCGTTCCCGGATGGCGTCGACGAAGTCGCGGCGGCTGCGGACCGCGTCCCCCGCCGCGGCGGCCATTCCGGTCCAGGCGAAGATCCCCAGGTTCTCCTGGGTGTACCAGGGGGTGGTGCCGAACCACATCGCGGCACCGGTCAGCACCGTCATGGTGAGCACTCCGACCCGCCAGGTGGTGGCCCGGTCGGTCCGGGACGCCACGGTGTAGAGGGCGATGACGGCGGCCATGGCGACCGGGGCGGGCCGTTCCCCGTAGACGAGTTCGATCACGGCCAGTACGCCGGTCAGGACCAGGACGGCCGGGGGGTTGCGGCGGCGGTGCACCAGCGCGGCGGCGGCCAGGCACATCAGCGCCAGACTGTGGGCGTCGGGGGTGCCGACCCGCATCCGGGGGCCGTGCTCGCCGTAGCCGTACGGGTCCACGAAGGAGCCCGCGACCATGGAGACGAAGACGAGGGCGGCGATGGCGCCGTCGAGGGCCGTCGGGTGCTCGCGGAGCCAGCACCGAGCGCGGTCGAATCCGGTGGCGAGGGAGGTCACGACAAGCAACGGTACGGCGTGCCGGGGGCGGCGAAGCCCGATCGGGGGTATCGCGTACGCCACGGTACGGCGCCGGAACGGGCGCCGCCCCGCTCACCGGGCGCCCGGCGGGCGGGGGCGGTGGACGGGGCGGTCGGGCGGAGTCCGGTGCCCGGAGGCGCCGGGGCATCGCGGCGGTCAGCCGGGGATGAAGCCCCATTCGCCGAACAGTTCGCGGACCTCTTCCAGAGTGGCCCCGGGGGCCGGGAGGATCAGCTCGGACGGCTCCAGGGTGTCGTCGGGCAGGGCCTCGCCCAGCTCCCTGACCCGGCTGAGCAGGGCGCCGTAGGTGCGGCGGAAGCCCTCCTCGTCGCCCTGTTCCAGCTCGGCGAAGAGTTCGTCGTCGAGCTTGTTCAGTTCGGCGAAGTGGCTGTCCGCCAGCTTCACCTGGCCCTCCCCCATGATCCGGACGATCATGACGAGCCCCTTACCTTCGTCGCGCTGTCGAACTGTGGTGTTCGATCCGTGGTCTTCGATCTGTGGTGTTGGTGTGGCTGGTGTGCCGGTGGCCGTACGGGTGCTGCCGGTTCGGATGGTGCGGCGCCGTCGCCGGTGCCGCCCGTCCGTCAGTGCTCGTCCAGGCTGGTCCCAGTGCTTGTCTCAGTGCTTGTTGAAGTCCGGGCGGCCGTCCTGCGTGGTGCCGTTGCCGCCTTCGATGGCCTGCTGGGCCGGGCCGCTGCCGCCCGCCAGTTCGGCCTTCATCCGCTGGAGCTCCAGCTCCACGTCCGTGCCGCCGGAGATCCGGTCCAGCTCGGCCGCGATGTCGTCCTTGACCATCCCGGACTGGTCGTCGAGCGCGCCCGACGCGAGCAGTTCGTCGATCGCCCCGGCCCTGGCCTGGAGCTGGGCGGTCTTGTCCTCGGCCCGCTGGATCGCCAGACCGACGTCGCCCATCTCCTCGGAGATGCCGGAGAACGCCTCGCCGATCCGGGTCTGGGCCTGGGCGGCGGTGTAGGTGGCCTTGATGGTCTCCTTCTTCGTCCGGAAGGCGTCGACCTTGGCCTGGAGCCGCTGGGCGGCGAGGGTCAGCTTCTCCTCCTCGCCCTGGAGCGTGCTGTGCTGCGTCTCCAGATCGCTGACCTGCTGCTGCAGGGCGGCACGGCGGGACAGCGCCTCCCGCGCCAGGTCCTCGCGGCCGAGCGCCAGCGCCTTGCGGCCCTGGTCCTGCAGCTTGGCGGACTGGCCCTGCAACTGGTTGAGCTGCAGTTCGAGACGCTTGCGGGAGGTCGCCACATCGGCGACCCCGCGGCGTACCTTCTGAAGCAGTTCGAGCTGCTTCTGGTACGAGTAATCGAGGGTCTCGCGCGGGTCCTCGGCCCGGTCAAGGGCCTTGTTCGCCTTCGCGCGGAAGATCATCCCCATACGCTTCATGACACCGCTCATGGGCTTCGCGCGCCCCCTTCTGACGGACTTCAGCTCCAGCACTCCAACAGAACCCACAGTACGGGCCCTGCCTCCATTACCGCACTGTTCGAGCGCGGATGCGCTCCTCCCCAAGGACGACTGCGTACGGCTTCTGATCCGGCGCAAGGAGTAGACGAGGGTCAGGGTCGCCCCGGCGGGGTACTCCCGGGCGGCCCCTCGGGGCTCTCGCGTCCACGGCTCTTCTCCTCGTCGCTCACCGCGTCCGCGCCACTTCCGTCCGCTGCGATCGGGCCGTTCCGGTGCCGATATCGGTACGGCCTTCACCCAGTACACACGTACGGTGTTGCCGTTTCGTTCCCCACCGGCGTTGGGTCCATGCACTCCACCCCGTACCCTTGGGTTCTGTGTTCCGTAGCCGCGCCAAGACAGAGAAGGCTCCCGCCCAGCAGGTGACGGCGGCCGACTCCCCCCAGACCCGCGATCCGCAGGCTCCCAAGGGCCGTCCCACTCCCAAACGGAGTGAGGCCGAGAGCCAGCGCCGTCGTGCCGCAACCCAGCCGAAGGACCGCAAGGCCGCGATGAAGCGGGCGCGCGAGACCAGGCGGACGGAGCTGGCGCGTCAGCGCGAGGCCCTGGCCAGTGGTGACGAGCGGTATCTGCCCGCCCGTGACAAGGGCCCGGTCCGCCGCTTCACCCGCGATTTCGTGGACTCCCGCTTCTGTATCGCGGAGTTCTTCCTGCCGATGGCGGTCGTGATCCTGATCCTGAGCATGATCCGCGTCGGTCAGCTCCAGACCGTGGCGCTGCTGCTCTGGCTCGGTGTGATCGTGATGATCGTGATCGACTCGGTCGGTCTCGGACTGCGCCTGAAGAAGCAGCTCCGGGAGCGCTTCCCGGACGAGCCCAAGCGGGGCGCCGTCGCCTACGGTCTGATGCGGACGCTCCAGATGCGTCGGCTGCGTCTGCCGAAGCCGCAGGTCAAGCGGGGAGAACGGCCCTGAGCGGTCAGATCCCGGAGCCCGTCGTGACAGCTACGGCCACAGCCGCTGCCGAAGGGTCCGAATCCCCCGCTGCCCGGGTACCGCCGGGCGCGCTGCGGGAGGCGGTCCGTCAGGAGCTCCTCGCCCGTCAGCTCGACGAGCAGATCGTGGCCCGCTACCCCGTGGGGCAGCGGCTGCGGATCCTCGACGTCGGCATGGGGCGGGGCGTCCAGGCCCTTCGGCTGGCCAGGGCCGGGCACACCATCACCGGCCTGGAGGCGGATCCGGGGCTGCTGCGCGCGGCTCAGGAGTCGCTGGCGGCCGAGCCCGCCGGGATCCGGGAGCGGGTCCGGCTGCTGGAGGGCGACGGCCGGGAGACCGGGGTGCACTTCGCGCCGGGCAGCTTCGACGTGGTGCTCTGCCACGGGGTGCTGATGAACTCCCCGGAGCCCGACGCGGTGCTCGCCGGGATGGCCCGGGTGCTGGCGCCCGGCGGACTGCTCTCCCTGGTGGTCAGGAATGCCGACGGGCTCGCCCTCGGTCCCGGGCTCGCCGGGGACTGGGCGGGTGCGCTGGCGGCGCTGGATCCCGAGGCGACCGGCTATACCGACGAGCGGACCGGGCTGCCGCCGCGGGCGGAGCGGCTGGAGGTGCTGACCTCGACCCTCGCCGGGATCGCGGCTCCCCTCCATGTCTGGTACGGGGTCCAGGTCTTCAGCGAGTGGGCCGACGACGCCCGGCTGCCGGTGGTCCACGACGACCGTCCGGACGCTCCCCGGCTGGACTCCCCGCAGGTGGAGCGGTTGCTGGCGGCGGAGGACCGGGCCGGGCGGACGGATCCGTACCGGCGGATGGCGGCCCTGCTCCATCTCTGCGGCGTACGGGGCTGACCCCGGCCGCGCCGTCGTGACGGGGCCGCCGGCGGCCCCGTACGACCGGGCGGTCCGGCGGTCCGGCCGGGTCGGTCCGGCCCGGGACCGGTGTCCCGGGGTCGCGCCGGGAATCCCACCCGGGTAACTCCCGTCCCAACTGTCGCCCCCCGGTCAGGTACGACCGGGGGTTTTCGCGTCCCCCGACGTGTGAGCACCGAAGAAACCGCCCGTAATGATGAATCAGCCCGCCGGCCGCCCGTTGACGGCGAGGCCGGGGCGACGGGCACACCCGTGCTGAGCGCCGGGGAGACCTGGCGGGCGCTGTACGGCCACTTCCGCCCGCACCGCTGGACGGTGGTGCTCGGGGCGCTCTGCGCCCTGGCGGGGGCCGCCGCCGGGCTGGCCCAGCCGCTGGCCGCCAAGTCCCTGGTCGACAAACTGGGCACCGACGCCGGAATCGGCGGGATACTGGTCCTGCTGACGGCACTGGTACTGGTCGGTACGGTGATCGACGCCGTGGGCGCGTACATCCTCGACCGGACCGCCGAGTCCGTGGTGCTGGCCGCCCGCCGGTCCCTGATCGGCCGGCTGCTGCGGCTGCGGCTGCCCGAGGTGGAGAAGACCCAGCCCGGCGATCTGATGTCCCGGGTCACCTCGGACACCACCCTCCTCAAGGCGGTCACCACCCGGTCGGTGGTGGCGGCGGTCACCGGCGGGGTCACCTTCGTCGCCACGATCACGCTGATGGCCGTGATGGACCCGGTCCTGCTGGGCGTGACCCTCGCGGTGATCGTGCTGATCGGCGGGGCCGTCGCCCTGGTCATGCCGCAGATCTCCAAGGCGACCAAGAAGTCCCAGGAGGCGGTGGGCGAGATCTCCACCGTCCTGGAGCGGGCCTTCGGGGCGTTCCGCACCATCAAGGCGTCCGGCGCGGAGGAGCGGGAGACCGAGGCCGTCAGCCGGGCGGCGGCGACCGCCTGGCGGTACGGGGTGCAGTCGTCGAAGTGGGAGGCCGTGGCCCATACGTCGATCGGGCTCGCCGTCCAGGTGTCGTTCCTGGCGGTCCTCGGCGTCGGGGGCGCGCGGGTGGCGTCCGGGGAGATCCCGGTCTCCACCCTGGTGGCGTTTCTGCTCTTCCTCTTCTACCTGATCGAGCCGATCTCGTCGCTGGTGGACGCGGCCACCCAGTACCAGGTGGGTTCGGCGGCGATCGCCCGGATCGTGGAGGCCGAACGGCTGGCGACCGAGGAGCCGGGTCCGGCGGACGCCCCGGCACCGGCCGCCGGCGGACGGGCGGCGGCGGTCGCCTTCGAGGACGTCCGGTTCCGCTACCGCGAGGACCTGCCGCCGGTCCACCACGGCGTCACGTTCTCGGTGCCGGGCGCCGGGATGACGGCCTTCGTGGGCCCGTCGGGCGCGGGCAAGACCACCGTCTTCGGGCTGATCGAGCGGTTCTACGAGGCCGGGGCCGGCCGGGTCCTGGTCGACGGGCGGGACGTCCGGGAGTGGCCGCTGACGGAGCTGCGGGCCTCCATCGGCTATGTGGAGCAGGACGCGCCCGTGCTCTCGGGCACCCTGCGGGAGAACCTGGTCTTCGCCGCGCCGGACGCCACCGACGAGGACATCCGGGACGTCCTGGTGCGGGCCAGGCTCGACGCGCTGGTCGACCGGCTGCCGGACGGCCTGGAGACGATCGTCGGACACCGGGGCTCCAAGCTCTCCGGCGGGGAGCGCCAGCGGGTGGCCATCGCCCGGGCGCTGCTGCGCCGCCCCCGGCTGCTGCTGCTCGACGAGGCGACGTCGCAGCTCGACGCGGTCAACGAGATGGCGCTGCGGGACGTGGTGGCGGATGTGGCCCGGGATGTGACGGTGCTGGTGGTCGCGCACCGGCTGTCGACGGTGACCCTGGCCGACCGGATCGTGGTGATGGACGCGGGCGTGGTCCGGGCCGTGGGCACCCATGCCGAACTGGTGGCGTCGGACCCGCTGTACGGGGAGCTGGCGGCGACCCAGTTCCTGGCCTCCGACCCGGCGGTCCCGGGCCCCCGGGAACAGACGGGGACACCGGTGGGCTGAGGCGCCGGGCCGGACACGGCTCGTACGCGGGCACGCCCGGGGGGGCGCCGGGCCGGGCCCCGCGCGCCCCGGCAGCCGGATCGGCGAGGACGGGGCGTTCCGGGGCGGGGCGTTCCGGGGGCGCGGCCACCTGATCGGAGGCGTAGAACAGGCCGCCGGGGGCGGGCGGCGGGGAGACTGCGGGCATGGACGACGCCCCCCGATCCCGCCGCCACCGTCCCCCGCCGCCCGCTTCCGCCCTCGCCCGTCGCTTCCGCGGGACCCGCCGTACGGCCCCGGGCAGCCGCCCGCTCCGGTCGGTCACGGCGCTGACCGCGGCGATATCCCTGGCCGCCCTGGGCGTACTGGCCACGGGCTGCGGCGAGGAGTCCGAGCCCGCCGTGACCCCGACGAGTTCCACCCGGGCCGCCGCCGCCCCGAGGGCCGTGGACGACCTCCAGACGGCGTACCAGGACGTCATCGAGGACGTCCTCCCGTCCGTCGTCCAGATCGAGGCGGGCGACAGCCTCGGCTCCGGTGTCGTCTACGACGAGAAGGGCCATCTGATCACCAACGCCCATGTCGTCGACGCCGCCGACTCCTTCCAGGTCACCGTCGCCACCGGCGAGGAGCCCGTACCCGCGAAGCTCGTCTCCTCCTACCCGGAGCAGGACCTGGCCGTCCTCAAGCTCGACCGGGTGCCGACCGGGGTGAAACCCGCCGTCTTCGGCGACAGTTCGCAGGTCCAGGTCGGGCAGATCGTGCTGGCGATGGGCTCACCGCTGGGGCTGTCCGGCAGCGTGACGCAGGGCATCGTCTCCGCCGTCGGCCGGACCGTCACCGAAAGCTCCTCCGGCGGCGGTACGGGCGCCACCATCGGCAACATGGTGCAGACCTCGGCCGCGATCAACCCGGGCAACAGCGGGGGCGCGCTGGTCAACCTCGACAGCCGGATCATCGGCATCCCCACCCTCGCCGCGACCGATCCCGACCTCGGCAACAGCGCCGCGCCCGGGATCGGGTTCGCCATCCCGGCGTCCATGGTGAAGACCGTCGCCGACCAGATCATCACCACCGGCCGGGTCACCGACTCGGGCCGGGCCGCGCTCGGGATCACCGCGCGGACCGTACTCGACGACAACTACCAGCCGTCCGGGACCGCGGTCGTGGACGTCGAGAAGGGCGGCCCGGCGGACGACGCGGGGCTCAAGTCCGGGGACATCATCACCCGGCTGGGACCGGCGCGGATCACCACCATCACGTCCCTGGCGGAGGCGCTGGCGTCGGAGAGCCCGGGCGACAAGATCGTGGTGGCCTACACCCGGGGCGGGGAGCGGCGCTCCGCGCAGGTCGTGCTCGGCGAGATCTGACTCCCCCACCCATACGGGGCGTACGGGGGCGGTGGCGGTCCCGGGCGGCGGTCGGCATCGCGGCGGCGGCGGGCGTACTGCTGGAGGTCGCCTGGCGGGTGGTGGACCGCAGATTCCCGGCCTG
>NZ_JBEYIS010000097.1:0-17246 GCF_040635975.1 Streptomyces sp. NPDC006798 | reverse complement strand
CACCCACACCACGTCGTCGGGGTCGAACGACTCCGCGTAGTGCCCCGTTTCCTCCGGGCGGCTCATGATCGAATCCTTCCCCGTTGCCCAACATGTCTACCGACATGCGCCGTTGCGGCCAGGGCACGGCGAGTACCCCGGTACCATCGGCACCGGGGTCCCTAGTGGATCACCAGCCGGACCACCCACACAGCTTCCAGGCGAAGGGGGTGGTCCGGCCTATTTCCGACCCTCCCCAAGGGGTCGAAACTGATGGGTCATCACGGGTGAGGAGTACTCATCACGGCGACCGGAATGAAGACCGCGTAGCAGAACACGACCAGCAGAAGCACGCACAGGCGCTGCCGCATCACGCACCCCCTCCCGCACCCCCGTCGGAGCGACGTACGGCACACGCGGCACGGTCCCGGCAGAAGACATAGATCAACTGCCTCATGCGACCGGCCTGCCGAGGCACCAGTACGCCGACGGCCCGTAACTCGGAGGCGACGACCTGACAGCGGCAGGCGTCGCACGGGTACACCAAACCTCCGCTATCCACCGGCACACCCCGAGTGACCAGGCTCGCCAGCAGGGCAGGCGAAGGCTCCCGAGCACGGGGGGAGGGTCCCGTCCACCCTGCCAACCAGGGGGAGGAAGATCACCGGACGCACGATCCATTGCGCGGCAACGGCGGGACTCCGAACCGAGAAGAGGGCCGCGTGCCCGTGCTCCAGGCGGCCCGCCGCCCAGCTCCAGTACCGGTCATCCGGGGCCGTCACGTCCGCCAATTCGGCGGCGTTCGCCAGAGCCTCCGACGCCATCCGGTGGAGCGGGCGGACCCAGGCGACCGCCTCACCCGCCGACAGCGCGTCGTACGACGCCACCAACTGGGCGTCCTCACCCGCTGCCTGCGTCGCAAACTCCGCCCAGAACCCCCGGCGTAAGAGAACTCCAGCCTTCTGCGATGACGACCTGTCGTCAGCCGCTCCGCTTTTCCCGCTTCCGGCCCCCCGTCGGGGGATAGCCTGTGGCACGTTGACGCTCCTTCGCAGCGTTGACCACGCCCCCGGATCGGTCGCACGGTCGCGGGGGTCCGTCATGTGATCTCAGAGCGTCACGCGAAGAAGGGCCGCTGCGTTACCCCATGTTGGGTATACCCATGGTGGGTAAACTCGGCAGCGATCACACTGCATCCATCAGTCGCCGGGGGCCTAGAAGATGCGCCAAGTGAATCCAGCAACCGCCTTGCCTCCACACGTTCTTGAACGTGATGACGTCCGGGCCGCACTCTCGATCCGGGACTTCGGGGCTGTATTCCGGCTGGCCAGAAAATGGGGCGGGATCAGCTACAACAGGCTTGCCGAAGCCTGCGGTATCAAGGCCGACCGGGTGGGCGTCATCGCCAGAGGCGAGGCCCGCATCACATCCCTCGCGAAGGTCGAGGAGATCGCGGATGCCCTGCGTATCCCCGGCGGCATGCTGGGGCTGGCTCCACGCCCGTGGGAGAGCTCAGCAGCCCCCGCCCCCTCCTTCTCCACGTTGAAGCAGCCGGAATCCTCGGTCATGCTTCCGGTGGAATCCGGAGTGTGGGAGGTAGCAGAAATGGCCCGCCGCGCGCACGCGACCGATATCGGCCCCACTGACTTGGACACCATTGCCCAAGCCATCGACCAGCTGTGCCGGGCCTACCCCTCAATGCCCGCCGCAGACCTTCACCGGCAGACTCGCGCTGGCCTTCAGCACGTGACCGGACTGCTCCAAGGCCGAACAACGCTGAGTCAGCACCGGGATCTCCTTGTATCGGCAGGTTGGCTCTTTCTGCTCGGAGGCTGCCTTGAGTACGACATGGGGCAGCGCCAGGCCGCCGAACTCAGCCGCTCCGCCGCACTGCGTATCGGCCAGGAAGCAGGTCACGGCGAAATCAGTGCCTGGTCATGGGAGCTCGGTGCATGGTTCGCCTTGACCCAGGGCCGGTATCAGGACGTGATCGACTGTGTGAACATCGGCCATCAGAGCGATAGCACCCACAGCATCGGGGTCCAGCTCTACGCGCAGTCGGCCAAGGCGTACGCCCGCATGGGCAAGGCTCGGGAAGTCCGTGCCGCCCTCGACGCCGGGAGGGCTCGGCTCGAACGCTTGCCCCGCCCGGAGCACCGCGAACACCATTTCGTGATCGACCCCGATAAGTGGGACTTCTACGAGATGGACTCGTACCGAATGCTGGGGGACGACGACCGTGCCGCCACTCACGCCCACGAAGTCGTACGCCTCGGTACGGCCCCCGACGGGACCGAGATTTCACCCATGCGGGTTGCCGAGGCGCGGCTCACGCTGGGCGTCGCGGCAGCCCGGGCCGGAAACCTCGAAGAGGCTGTATCCATCGGAGCGCGGGCGTTGGGGACATCTCGGAAGTCGCTACCGTCGCTGCTCCTCGTGGCCGGGGAGCTCACCAACGAACTGGACGTCCGCTATCCACGAGAAGCCCTGACCCGCGAATTCCAAGATCAGCTATCCCATGTGTCGCGCCACCCGGGCTCGACCTCCCCGCCACCCGAGGCCCCGCCGTTCGAGTGACCTACATCACGTCAAGGCGTCTTTCGAGGGTGTCACGGGGGTGCCAGACTTACGGCATGGAGGCAAAACAGACCACGGGAAATTGATCCACTCATCGGTCCGCTTCCAGACGTACTCGCACTTCACCAGGGAGTGCGACTTCTCGTAGATCACGGCGGACCGGACCTCGGCGACATGGTCGAGACAGAAGTCGTGCACCAGCTTCAGCGTCTTGCCGGTATCGGCGACGTCGTCCGCGATGAGCACCTTCTTGTCGGAGAAGTCGATCGCGTTCGGCACCGGCGCCAGCATCACCGGCATCTCCAGGGTGGTGCCCACCCCGGTATAGAACTCGACATTCACCAGATGGATGTTCTTGCAGTCCAGCGCGTACGCCAGCCCGCCGGCGACAAAGACCCCGCCGCGCGCGATGGAGAGCACGATGTCGGGCTCGAAGCCGTCGTCGGCGATGCTCCGGGCCAGTTCGCGGACCGCCGTGCCGAAGGTCTCGTAGGTCAGGTTCTCGCGTACGGCACTCATGGTCACACCTGCGTCCGGTGGAAGTTCTGGAAGGACCGCGAGGCCGTCGGCCCCCGCTGCCCCTGGTAGCGCGACCCGTACCGCTCGCTCCCGTACGGGAACTCGGCGGGCGAGCTGAGCCGGAACATGCACAGCTGCCCGATCTTCATCCCCGGCCAGAGCTTGATCGGCAGCGTCGCCAGATTCGACAGCTCCAGCGTGACGTGCCCGGAGAACCCGGGGTCGATGAACCCGGCGGTCGAGTGCGTCACCAGGCCGAGCCGGCCGAGGGAGCTCTTCCCCTCCAGCCGGGAGGCCAGGTCGTCCGGCAGGCTGATGACCTCGTACGTGGAGGCCAGCACGAACTCCCCGGGGTGCAGGATGAACGCCTCGTCCCCCTCGGGCTCCACGGTCCGGGTCAGATCGGCCTGCTCCACGGCGGGGTCGATATGCGGATACCGGTGGTTCTCGAACACCCGGAAGAAGCGGTCGAGCCGTACATCGATACTCGACGGCTGCACCATGGATTCATCGAACGGGTCGATGCGTACCCGTCCGGCGTCGATCTCGGCCCGGATGTCCTTGTCTGAGAGAAGCACCCCCCGAGGATACGCAGAGCGCACGGACCCGACCGAACCGGACGCCCGTGCGCTCCCCGATCACTTCCCTACGGGCACGACGCTCCGCAACCGCGCACACCTCGGACACCGGACGAGCCGCGCGGGCCCGATCCTCCCGGCCCCGAGCTGCTGCATCGGAAACGAGGTGGTCGCGAAGACATGCCCCTCGGCACAACGGACGACGGTGCGCTCCATCAGATCCATCGGGTCCCTTCCCCAACAAATGCGGACGAACCCCCACATTAGGCGATGACCCCCGGCACTCCTCACGCGCCACTCGCCCCGCCACGCTAAGCCCCAACTCCCTTGCCCCGCACCCGCTTCCCACCACCCGTGACAACCCCCACAACCGAAAAGACCCCACGGCTTCCCACGCCGGGGGTCTGCGATGCGATAGAGTGACGGCACTGCGGTTCCGGATCTTCGGCCCCGCGTGCGGGTGTAGTTTAATGGTAGAACATGAGCTTCCCAAGCTCAGAGCGCGAGTTCGATTCTCGTCACCCGCTCCAGACAGAACCCCCAGGTCAGAGACCCGGGGGTTTCTTGTTGTCTAGACCTCGCTAGGAACCTTGCACCACCTCTGCACCACCCGGCCCCTTTTCGCGATCCTCGTGTGCCTTCTCCCGGGCCGCTCGCACCATCCGGTCCAGCCCGCCCGCCACCTCTTTCTGACGCTCGTGGTCGGAGTGCTGATAGATCAGGGCAGCCTTCTCCGTCGACTGACCGGCGCGCACCATCGTGTCCTTGAGCGTCGCGCCCGATCGGGTCGAGAGAGTGTGTCCGGTGTGCCGGAGGTCGTAGAAGCGGAAGGTCTCGGGCAGCCCGACCGCAGTCCGCGCCCTGCGCCACTTTCGCCCGAACGTGGAGCGGCGGAAAGGCTTGCCCTTCTCTCCGACGAACAGCAG
This sequence comes from Streptomyces sp. NPDC006798, assembly GCF_040635975.1. NCBI lineage: Bacteria > Bacillati > Actinomycetota > Actinomycetes > Kitasatosporales > Streptomycetaceae > Streptomyces > Streptomyces sp. NPDC006798. Next base: position 12,667 of record NZ_JBEYIS010000097.1, on the reverse strand, counting down.
TCCGTCCGGCCCCTTCTCCGCGTACCAGTCCATGTGCCGCTGGAGATCCTTCCGCAGGAACTCCGGCAGGACTACCAAGCGCTTCCCGGCCTCGGACTTCGTCGGTCCCTCGGCCCTTTTGCCCGTGGCCAATTCCGGGGCGGCCTTCCGGACGACGATGGTGACGTTGTCGACGTCCACATCCTTGCGTCGAAGCTCCGCCTGCTCTTCCGGCCTCATGGGCCCGTAGGCCCCGAGGTAGACCATCAAGCGCCACCGGATGCCGATGGCGTCCGCGAGTGCGTCGACCTGGGCGACCGTCGCCACCTGACCCGACTGCGAGACCTCCTTTCCGGCACCGCGAATGCGGCAGGGATTCCGGCGGATCAGTTCGTCGTCGGTCGCGGTCTCCAGGATGGCTTTCAGCAGCCGGTAGGACTTCGCCACGGTCGTGGCACCCGTCGCGGCCAGGCGCTCCGCCCTCCACTCCCGTACGCGCGGCGGGGTGATCTCGTCCAGGTCGAACGCGTCGAACGAGGGAAGGAGATGAAGCCTGAGCAGCCGGGTGTACAGCTCCACCGTCAGGGGCGCAACGCCTCGTTCCACCACCCACTTCGTGGCGTACTCCTCGAAGTTCACCGCGCCAGCGTCCGGGTCCCGCCACGTCTCACGGGTCATGTCCGCTTCGACCTGCGAGAGCCAGATCTCAGCGTCGGTCTTCGTCTCGAAGGTCTCGGGCGCCCGGCGGCGCTCCCCTGCCGGGTCCAGGTAGGAGGCAGTCCAGCGCCCCGACCGGTACTGCCTGACGGCCCCGAACCGGCGCATCGTCATCTTCTTCGCACTCTTCTTGCGCTTAGCCATCAAGCGGCCCTCCTCGCGCGGCGGCGCGGCCGGATCGGTTCAACGGTGTTGGTGGCCAGGAACTCTTCGACGGCGCTGGCCGGGAAGCGAACGTGGGTACCGGCCTTGAGGTACCGGATGCGTCGTTCAGCTACGAGACGGCGCGGGAATCGTTCGGTGGTCCCCAGCAACTTGGCGAGCGCGGGGACGTCCAGGTAGGTCTCTTCCAGCGGCGAGGTAACAGCCGGAGCGGGCGCGGCAGTGAGCCTCCGCCCAATGTGAGCAAGGTTGCCCATCAGACATGACTCCTTGCGGGGTGCCGGGCCTGGTCGGCCGGAGGGTGGGCGGTCGCGGGCAAGACGTCTCAGTGAGGCGGTCGGTGCTGTCCGAGGTGGGGATTTCTGCGTCACCGCGTCATCTGCGTCATACGGCGCTCTGACCTGCGGTTTTTGGTGACGCAGCCAGGTCCCGGCTGCGTCACCGGTGACGCAGGGCCGTGTCACGGGGTGACGCGGTGACGCAGAGGTGACGCAGGATTCGGGTGTCTGCGTCACCCTCGTTGCCGCAGGTCACCGGCCGTCTTTCGGGCTCTGGTGACGTAGGTGACGCAGCGTTCCCCACTTAGGAAAGAAGCGGGGGGTTTCTGTGGTGGTGCGTGCTGCTCAGGGCGTGAAGAAGGGGCCGCTTCGCGGCGCGTTCTTTGCGGGGCGGCTGTCGCCGCCGGAGGAGCAAGAGGAGCACGCGGGGCCGGGTGCTCCTCTTGCTTCTCAAGGTGACGGTGCGTCAGAACGCGGCTTGCTGCTGGCCCGGGGTCGGGTCTGCCGGGCGGGCCATTTCGATGTAGCGGCCTTCCCTGGTGCGGCCCCAGTCGATGAGGACGCCCCGGGCTGCGAGGGTGGGCTGAAGGCGCTTGAGGCGGTCTGAGAGGACTTTGCCGGTCGTCGGCCACCCTTTAGGAAGGGGGCGGAGTTCCTCGCCGCTGTAGAGGCCGGAGAGCGCGTGCAGCCATTCCGAGGACGTCATCCGCTCCTCGCCGCCCGCGTTGAGCCCGGAGGCGTGCTTGAGGACCGTCTGGGCGAGCAGGTCGCCTTCGATGACGTCGTCGTTGAGGTCGTCGAGGCTGGCCCGGTAGGCGGGCAGGGCCCCGAGTCCGGCGACCGTGTCGAGCTGGGCGCACAGGCGGGCGAAGTCGGCCATGCGGAGATCGGTGGGGGTGTCCGCCTCGGCGGCCCGCACCTGCACGGTCAGGTCGAGGAGGGAGCCGAGGACCATGGGCAGGACTTCCGCGTACTCGGCCCACAGCTCCGCTTCGGTCCGCCGGACCTTGGGCCGGACGAGGCGGAGGGGGAGGAGGCGTTCGGCGAGGTCGGGGCGGATGACGCCGACGTCGATGCCGGTGAGCAGGAGCGGGCGGCGGTAGCGGGAGCGGACGACGTCGCCGTCGGTGAACAGGGCGCGCTTGACCGACTCGGCGCCGGTGACGATGCAGCACATGGCGTCGGACAGGTCCGGGGGCAGGTGGGAGAGGTTGTCCAGGGCGGTGACCCATCCGGCGGCGACGGCCGTGATCAGGTTCTCCTCGTCCTTCGGGGCGCGGCGCAGGTCACCGGTCATGCCCTCGATGATCCGCACCAGCATCCGCCCGGCGGTCGACTTCCCCGCGCCCTGCGGGCCGGTGAGGAACGGCGCCGGGACGGGCACGCTGGGCTCCAGGCAGCCGATGAGCCAGGCGATGGCCAGGCACTCACTCGACGGCCCCGCGAAGTTCGTCAGCCTCAGAAGGAGGTCGATGCCCTTGCCCTCGGTGTCCTTGGCCGGGAGGGGGAGTTCGCCGGTGAGCTGGGTACGCCGCCAGCAGACCTCGCGCGGGTCGGGGGTGAGGATGTCCCAGCCGGTGGGGTGGATCCGGACGGACTGGCCGTCGTCGCGCCCGAGGTCCAGCCACGTCGCCCCGTCGACCCCGGGCGCGACGCGGATGTGGGTGGGCTGTACGCCTTCGGTGAGGGCGAGTGCTTCGATCAAGTCGAGTGCCTCCTTCAAGGCCGTGCCGTTGAACACGCCGATGCCGTCCCGGAAGAGGTCGACCATGAGTTCCTGACGGTGGCTGCCGGTCGTGCCCTGGGAGCGGATCGGCCGGGCGACCGGGGACCCGTTGCGCTGGGCGTAGACGGTGCCGTCGGCGGTGCGGAAGTACCGGAAGTGCGCTTGGGCGTAGTCGGTGATGACCTTGCGGGCCGGGTTCTTCTCGTCCTCGGACACCCCTACACCCCCAGGGCCGTACGGGCGTTGGTCCACGCGTCGGAGCAGTGCCGCACGCTCTCGCCCTTGGCCCGTGCGGCGGTGAACAGCCGCTCGACATGGCCGGTCGTGAGGCAGCCGCACCGGCCGTGCGCGGACAGCACCGCCAGGAACGCCGAATAGACGGTGGTGTGGATGGCGCTGGTGGCGGCGGTGATGCGCTGCTCGGCCATCGAGATACCCCGCTCCAGGTAGACGGGGGAGCGGTGCGGACACGCCCCGCCCCCGCCCGGCGCGGACACTCCGACCGGACGCCGAACCGGGGCCGGTACGGGGGTCTCCCGGACCACCAGGGCCCGTACGGCGTCGGGCAGGGGCGCCATGTCGCCGGTACCGGGGCCGAGCCACCGCGCGTACGACATGGCCGACTTGATGTCGACCCCGGGCCGGACGGCGTTCGCGGACCGCATCGCCCCGCCGTAGATCCAGTGCTCCCCGCGCGTCGTGACCACGGTCCGCGTCGGGGGGAGGGTGTCGCGGGCCCAGGTGACGGCGGCGGGGTCGTCCAGGTCGAGGACGGTGACCCGGGCGCCACCGGGGTGGTAGGCGAGGCCGGTGGCGTGATGCCAGTCAGCCGCCCACTGAGGCGAGGTGAGCACGCGCGGTTCGATCGTGGCGGCGGCCCACCCGTGGCAGGGCAGCGGGCACGCGCACGGGCCCGGGACCCGCATGTGCGGACGGCCCCCGCACGCCGTCTCCCGGCATGCGGAGCAGTTCGCCGGGGGCCGCTTCTCCCGCAGCGGGAGCACGGGCACGCCCTGCCGGGCGAGGTCGAGGGCGACCTGTAGCAGGGGCGGGCGGTCATGGGTCATGCTGGAGACCTCCGGTCAGCTAGATCAGGAGAAGAGGGCGGCCCCGGACTTTGGCGAGAAGGGGGCCGCCCTTGGTTTTCGGGTTTGAGTGGGTGGTGGGATGAGTGCCCGTACCCCCATGACCCCCATGACCTTGCTGGTCAGGGGGCATGACCTGCCCCGTGACCGGGGTCATGGGCCCCCGTGACCGGGCCCGCCGTTGGCGGGTCCGGTCACGGGGCGGGGGCGGGGGTGTTCGGGGGTGGTGGGTCATGGGGACCCCCATGACCCGGGCCGGTTAGCGGCTGGTGGCGAGGAGGAGTTCGGCGGGGACGGCGTCTTCGATGTCGCGCCGCTGGTACCCGGCCAGTGCCTTGCCGCCGATCTTGACCTGCTTGGAGGAGCGCTTGACCCCGGCCGCCTCCAGCTCGCTGGCGAGGGTTTCGGCGTTGAGGTCGCCGTAGGTGTCCTCATCGAGGTTGACTAGGGCGGCGAGCAGATCGGTCGTGTACATCCGCGGGGAGTGGCGCATGACGTCGAGGACGTCGGAGACGATCGGCGCGACGGTGATCCCGGCCGCGTCGGCGGCGGCGGTCACATCGCCTGCGGCGTCGCCGGTGAGCTGTCCGGCTGCTTCGCGCAGGGCGCGGCCCTTGCGGCAGATCGCGGCGAACGCGGGGCCGTCGAGGTAGTCGGCGCGGACGGTGACGTAGGAGGCGGGACCGGTGACCAGAACTCCGGTGCCCTTGTGCTCCTCGGAGAGCACGGAGGCGTCCGCGCCCTGGGCGGCTTTGCCCTTGCCCAGCACCATGTCACTGCTGGTGCGGTCCACCACCTGGGTGCAGTAGCGGATGGTGATGATCTCCCGCAGCTTCGCCGGGACCGACTCGGCGTCGGGGCGCTGGCTGGCGAAGTTGGAGACGAACCCGGCCGCCGGGCCCCGGCGGGCGATGCGGCACAGGTCGTTGATGACCTGCTCGCGGTCCTCGCGTTCCATCGCGGTGAAGTACTCCTGCAACTCGTCGATGGTGACGAAGATGACGGGCAGGTTGTAGCGGGCCACGATCTCCGGGGTGAGCTTGCCCTCCGGGCATACCGAGGTGGGCAGCTCCCGCAGCAGGGCGAATCGCCGCTCCATCTCGACCAGCAGTTCGGCGAGCATGGCCTTGAGTGCTTCGATCGCGTCGTCCTCGGCGCCCATGACGAGCCGGTGGGCGACGGCCTTCATCGGCATCCAGTCCGCCCCGCCCTTGCCGTCTGCGACGTAGTGCCGCACGTAGGCGTCCAGCAGACCGGCAGCGGTGAGCAGCCGCTGAGCGAACGTCTTGCCCCGGCGGGGCAGGCCTCCGAAGAACATGGACTGCCACATCACCGGAATACGGACCCGGGCCGACCGGGCGTCCCCGCCGAACGGAACCGGGTCCCAGATCGAGAACCGGTCCATGGTCGCGAGCGGGGACGGGTTCGGCGTTCCCAGGTAGGGGTCATCGTCCGCCACCCACATGCTGACCCGCCCGGCGTTGCCGCCCTTCGCTGCCCGCACCCGGGACATGATGACCTGGATCTCATCGACCCCGAGTTCCTGGGCGATGACCTCACGCTTCGCCAGCACATCCGAGGCTGTCTTCCCGCCTCCGCGCGGAAGGTCGAAGATCACCGCCCAGCCACGGCCGTCACGAACCGGCCCCATGCTGCACGACACCTTCGGCCCGTCGTCGTCGCCCTTGCCGCTTTTGAGGAGACCGGCGGCGCGAAGAGCCTCATTGAGCTGCTGGGCGGACATGTCCACCCGGATCGGCGGCGCCCCCTGATCCAGCAGCCGCGTCTCCTTCCCGCGCCCGAGGTGGGCCAGCGGCACGATCACCGCCGCCCCCACCCCCGCCTGAGCCAGAGGCGGAAGGAGCGCAACCCCGGCCGTCGCGGCGGCGACCGCCGCCGCGGCGGCGCCGAACCGCCACCGGCGCGAATGCGTCCGGGCGGCGTGCGCGATCTGAAGCCGCACCGCCAGTTCGACATCCTCCGGCCGTGCCTTCGACTGCGCCGCCAGCGCCTTCACAGCGGCGCTGTGGTCCTGCGCGGACAGCGTCGGCCACAGCCCCCACGCCGCGCGGAAGAACCCCCGCGCCGCCAGGAGCACGGCCTTCACCAGGTACTTCGGAGCCCGGACCCCGTGGTAGCGGGTGTGCCACCACGACAGACGCCCCAACGCCGTCACGTTGGCCACCACGGAGGCGCGGGAGCGGGCCCACGCGGGCAGCACCGGCCCATCCGGAACCGTCAGCCAGTCCGCCAGCGGATTGTCTACCCGGTCCACCGCCTCCACCACCGGTGCCGGATCCGCCGGCACCCCGACCGGCCCCGAACCCTCGGCAGGGTCGGCGGACTTCGCGGCCCGCCGCTTCTCCAGATCCAGAACCTCCGCCACTACCGCAGCTTCCACGCACTCCGTCATGCTGAACACGTCTCCTCTCCACCCACAGGGTGGTGATCAGGGGGATAGGCCCGGGGCGGCCCGATTCCTTGGCCGGGACGGCCGCCCCGGGGGCACAGCTACTTCCTGTTCTTCGCGGCCTTCTCCTCACGGGCGCGGGCGCCGTCAAGGATCCGGTCAACGCGCCGCTCCAGGTCGCCCTGGTAGACCCGGCCGCCGTACACGCGGTCATCCGCCAGGCCGCGCTTCGCCATCCGGGCCGTCAGCACCGTGATCTTCGCGATCTCGACGGCCGTCAGACGCGGCGTACGGCCATCGGCGGCTCGGTCTCGGTGGTTCGCCATCCGGGGTCCCCTTCCGGGGCCGGGACTGTCCCGGCTCCCCTCACCGCCCGTGCCATGCCGGGCGGATCGGGCAGCCGGTCAGACGGCGGCGAGGCCGAGGGCGGCGGCGGTCAGGGCGATGATGTGGGCGGTCTGGTCGACGTGCGCGGCGCCGCCGTGGTCGGCCCATACGGTCTGGCCGGTGTGGGTCATCCACCAGCGGATGGGCCACCGCCGGTCGATCAGAGCGTGGGTGGCTCCGATCCAGACCACCGCGACGGCGGCGGCCGGGACCGACAGCGACCAGTCCAGCAGCACCGCGCCGACCGCGAGCAAACCGGCCGCGACCGCGACATGCGTACCGGCGTGGGCGGCGTTCGCCACCCATCCGGCTAAGCCGCCCTCGGCCTTGTGCTCGGCCTGATGGTCGGTCTGGAGCGGGTAGTCAGCCGCCAGATGGGCGACGTAGAGGAGCGCGAAGAGTTCGGCGAACATCGGGTCAGCGCCCCTTCTTCTTGTTCTTCTTGCCGATCTTGTTTCCGCCGATGTAGTCGCCGGTCACGATCGTGTTCGTGACGCTCTGACCGCCGTACACGACGCCGGTGTTGATGTTGGGGGTCGGCTGCTCGTCCGCCGTGTCGTACTGGCCGTGCTGGGCTTCGGCTTCCTGACGGAGCAGCCGTGCGATCTCCCAGGGCTTCATGATGTGGGTCCCTTCTGGGGCCGGGTCTGTCCCGGCTCCCCGCCCGCGCCCGCCACGTCGAGGACGCGGCCGGGCGGGGACAGGCAACCGTCAGATCAGCGCTTGCGGGCTCGGGCGATGTTCTTCGCGGCGGCCGTGCCGTCCGGCCCGCCGATGGACTTGATGGCCGTGGCGAGTCCCCAGGTCACGCAGACGATGACGAGGGCGACGACGGCGAGGCTGATGGCCATGGAGGTGATCGCGGCGACCAGCATCGGGCCGAGGTAGACGGCGGCGCCGATGGCTCCGGCCCCTACTCCGCCGCCGAGGGCGGCGCGCTGGAGGGTGCGGTCCGGCGGGGCCTGGTGGACGTGCACCACCTGCGGGACCGGGGCGCCGCTGGTGGGCTGGTGGGGGGTGGGGAGGGTGCCGGGCGGTGCGTATCCGTAGGTGCCGTCCGGGAGACGGACCACCACCGGATGCACCCCCGGCACGGGCTCGGGAAGGTGAGAGGTCATGAGGGGCTCCTTGCGGGCCGCTCAGACGGCGGCCGGAGTCTGGTCGGGGTAGGCGCAGGTCACGCACATGCCGAGTGATCGCGGGATGACGTATCCGGCATCCGTCCGGCATTGGGGGCAGGTGCGGCGGGCGAGCATCGCCAGCGCGAGGGCGCCCCACTTCCGCGACGTCATCCGCCGCACGGGGCGGGCGAGGTCGAGCCGGTAGAGGTGGGCGATGCTCACACCGCCGGGACGGCGCGCGGAGCGCCGCATGAGCTGGGCGGCGACCGGCTGACCGCCGGGCCGCAGACCGGCGGCCCGGAGCTGACGGCGCGTCGCATACCCGTCCGGCGCCAGCCTCCACGGGTAGGTGGGTATCCCGTGGAGGGCGCCGGTCGGGTCGTAGCACCGGCCGTAGGCCGGGCTCACGAGGCGACCCGCTTCCACGCCGCCCGCAGCCGCGTCTCCGAGGCGGAGTGCCCAGTGGCACGGAAGCGGGTGGCCATGTCGCGGTACGACAGCGGGGGTGTGACGCTGTGACGGATCTCGTCCACGAGCGCGTCGAGGACGTCGTCCGACAGGGCCGGGCCGGTCTCCAGAGCCGGGGCCGTCACCGGCTCGACCGGGCCCCAGACCGGGAGATCCCATGAGGGTGTGACGGTCGTCGTGTCGGGCGTGACGGGGGTCGTCACGCTGGTCAGCGCCCTGCGGGCGTCCCCTTGCCGTGCGGTTTCCAGTGCTCCCCACGCCTCGGTGAGTACCTGGGCGGTACGGGCCTGGACGCGTGCGACGCGGGCCCCGGCCGCCGTCACAGCGGTGAGCCGCGTCTCTTCGGTGGCGGCTTGGGCGGCGAGCTGGGCGCGGGCGACGGCGGCCGTGTCCCGGGCGTCCTGCTGGATCCCCCGGATCGTGCCCAGCGCCGCCGGGGTCAGCGCCGTGCGCTCCCACATCGAGTGGACCAGCCACAGGAGCTTCGCGGCGATGGGGAGCCAGGCGACGGCCAGCCACGCGCCCGGTGAGGTCTCGGTGAGCGCGTGCGCGACCAGAACCCCGGTCGCCACGAGGCCGAAGGCCCAGCCGACCGCAGTCACGGCGGTCGACCGGTCGCCTTGGGCGGCGAGGCGGCGTTCGTAGGCGAGGGTGGCGAGCCAGCCGCCGTCGATGCCGAGACCGACCACCAGAGCAATCGGCCACGGCACCACGGCCCCGAGCCAGATCATCACCACGGCCAGCGTGAGCACCATGGACACGGCGGTCATCGCGATGGCGGGGGCGGCGGTCGCGGCCGACCGGCGGGCGCTCACGAGACACCGCCGATCGCGATCGCTGCGGCGGCCACCAGGAGCAGCATGGCCGCGCCGATCAGGTCGACCGCCCTCTGAAGTCGGTGGTACTTCACCATCGCGAGGCGGGACAGCCCGGCGATGTCCGCGCACCGCGTGTCCACCCGCAGACCCTCGCCGATCTCGTCGGCGGTCTCGGCCGCCCACCGGCAGAAGCCATGGCGGCCGTTCAGGTTCGGGCGGACCGCGAACAGCAGCAGCCCGAGCGCACCGATCAGGAGCAGGATCGCGGCCCCGCCGACCGCAGCGGAGGCGGCCGGGAGGTGGGCGTCCTTCGCGACCGTCCACACCCCGACCAGCGCCGCGCCGACGAACGCCAGCAGCAGGCTGGTCTTGGTGTCGGTGCGGGCGATCTCTGCCTTCACCTCGGCGTGCGCGGCGGCCACCGCGTCATACGGGGCGATCACGCCGCACCCCCCGCCAGCCCCGACGCGGCGGGGGCGTTCGCCATCTGACGGCGGGCCTCCAGCACCCGGCGCCGGGCCCGGCGGATCCGCCGCGCGTCCAGCTCGGTCGGCGTCCGGTCGAGGACGGCGATCCGTACGTCCAGCTCATCGACCTCGGCGAGGATCAGCGGCATCTCCCGCTCGATCTCGTCCAGCTCGGCGGCCGACGGCTCCCCGTCGGCCGCCACGGCCGTAACGGCCGCGTGCAGTGCCAAGATGGTGTTCACGGGTCGTTCTTCTCCTTCCGGTGAAACGGCCCTTGCGACCCCGGGGCAGCACCCCCGGGGTCGCGCCGTTGGAGCGGACTTTCCAGCTCCCCCACCCCGCCCGTACGACCCGAGAGGCCGGACGGGCAGGAGAGGCAACCGGCCGCAGCCAGAGCTGCGGACGCTTGATGTGCGGTTGTCTCCTTCGGGAACACGAGCTCCCGTTTCAGGCTGGAGACGTGACCTTTCGGTCTCGATTTGCCCTCCGGTTGACCAGGGATCCGGGACCCTCGGCCCGCTCTGTCCCGGGCCCCTTGACGTGCTTTGAGCAGCCCAAAGAAGGGCCATGCGATTCGCTGTCCTAGGACTGCGCCTCACAAGTAAGACGATGCCGCACAGTCCTGGGACTGTCAACAGTCCTGGGACTGTGTTTGACTTGGAGGCGTCGAGAGGAGCCGGGATGTCGCCTAAGTGGCGAGAGCTGGCGGACAGGCTGGCCGACCAGATCAGGAGCGGGGAGTACGAACCGGGGGATCGCCTCCCCCACATCAGAGATCTCGTTGACGCAGGCGAAGGCTCAAAGAGCACTGTTCACCAGGCGTACAAGGCCCTCGAAGCCGAAGGGTTGGTGACCTCGTCACGGGGACACGGCACCGTGGTCCGCCCCCGGGCCCGGCTCAAGCGGCTCGGGATCGCCCGCTACGACAAGGCCAAGTGGCGAGATGGCGACGAAGTGGCCTTCATCGCAGACCGCGTCGCCTCGGGGCGCGCGTACAAGCGGGGGGAGCAAACCCAGACGATCAGCCTGGTGCAGGCGTCCCCCGCCGTCGCCGCCGGGCTCGGCGTGCCAGAGGGCTCGGAGGTATACGCGCGGGCCCGGCTTGTGAAGGAAGGCCAGCAGCCGACACATACCCTGACCAGCTACTACCGGCCCGAGCACGTTGAGGGGACCCGGCTGGTAGACCCGACTCCGGGCCCGGCCGGACGCGGCGGAGGCTTCCGCGTGCTCTATGACGCTGGATACGAGATCGATCACATGAAGGAGAGGCTGTTCGCCCGAGTACCGGCGCCCGATGAGGTCGCGCAGTTGCAGTTGCCTCCGGGAGAACCCGTCGTCGAGCTGCACCGAACGACATACACGGCGGACGGTACCGTGGTCGAATTCGCGATCGGCGTGCACGCCGCCACGCGGTTCGCGTGGGAGTACGACTTCAAGGTTCCTGACTCCGCTGCCCAGAAGACCAACGAGGAAGGCCCCCGTGCCGAGTGAAGGAAAGCCGCAGGCCATCGACGTCGCGGCCATCACGACCCCTGACGACGTGCCCACGTCCGACCTGTGGCTACTGGTGGGGCGCCGAGACCAGCACGTCTCGCGCATCACTGAGGCGTCGGGCGACGCGGCAGACGTACTCGCCGCCTTGGCACTCGGTACGGCGATGCGGCGAAGCCTCGACGACCAAGAGCAGCAACTCGTACGTGAGGGCCTGAAGCAGGGGGCGACCTGGGAACAGGTGGCCTCGGCGATCGGGGCGGCCGGGCCGGACGAAGCTCGGGCCGCGTTCGACCGGCCGCAGGACGGGACCGAGTAATGATCTCCGCCCAAGCGTGGGAGGACGCACGGCTCATCTGGGACTACCACCAGATGGGCCATGCCCTCCAGCCTTGCTCGGTCGCCATCGGCTTGGGGAGTCACGACCTGGGCGTTGCCGACGCGGCCGTGGACCTGTACCGGCGCGGCATGGCGCCGGTGCTCCTGTTCACCGGGGCCACCAGCCCTACGACGGCAGCGCGAATGCCGCGTGGAGAAGCCGTCCATTACCGGGAGCGAGCACTCGAACTCGGCGTTCCGGCGTCTGCGGTACTCACGGAACCCAGGGCCCGCAACACCGGCGAGAACATCCGCTTCTCACGGGCGGTTCTGGAGCGCGCGGGCGTTGCCGTGTCGTCCGTGCTGATGGTCAGCAAGCCGTACGAGGAGCGACGCGCGTACGCAACGGCCCGCCAGCTCTGGCCCGAGGTGGAGATCGTAAGCACGTCCGCTCCGATGACCTTTGAGGACTACATCGCCTCCATCGGAGATGCGGGTCTGGTCATCGACATGCTCGTAGGCGCCCTTCAGCGGCTCCTGATCTACCCCGACCAAGGGTTCATGGTCGCGCAGGAAGTACCAACCGATGTGATGCACGCCTACGAGCGATTGCGCGCCGCTGGCTTCACCAGCCGAATCGTTCCCCGGGGCGCGACCAGCTACAACCCGCACAACCTGCGCACCACCTAGGGCGGTAAGCCACGGTCAATGACGGGTGACCGGATGTGGCCCAAGAGCGTCCGGCACGCGCTTCACGCGAGGTCAGACCGTGTATAAAGGTCCTCAGAGGCAAGATTCCCAAGCTCAGAGCGCGAGTTCGATTCTCGTCACCCGCTCTTCCACGAAGCCCCCGGCCGACGGCCGGGGGCTTCGTCGTTGCCCGGAATTCATCGAGGCCACCGCGCCCCGGTGCCGCGGCGCGGGGTGTGTGCCGCCGGCGCCGGCCGACAAGTGGCCGCCCCGGGCCGTTCCCCCGGGCGAGCACGAGTCGACGGCCGCGCCCTGGGCGGACACGCCCTCAGAAGGCCACCCCGGTCACGGCTTTGGGCCGTGACCGGCACATCCCGTCGGCACGCGCACTCCCCCACGCGACCCCTCGGGCGCAGGAGGCGCCCCCGGCGTTGTCGACCTCACAGGGCAGGACACCTAGGGCGTGTCTGACGGATCAGGCTGGATCAGCGAGCGGGGTCTGGTGCCGTGGATCGCAAGGCGGAGGAGGGAGTCCACGCGGTGGGGGTAC
>NZ_JBEYIS010000096.1:0-17732 GCF_040635975.1 Streptomyces sp. NPDC006798 | reverse complement strand
CGACGGTGGGCGCGGTGACGGCCTCGTCGATGAGGACCTCGTTCCGGGTGTTGCAGCCGTCGGGCTCGAGGCCCGAGTTCCAGTGCTTGAACTTGTCGCGGTTGTAGCCCGTGCGGTCCTCGGTCCGTACGGAGAGCCGGTTGACGGCTTCGCCGATTCGGGCCGTCTGCGCGGCGGCAGCGGTCTCGGCCCGGGACCCGGGCCCGGGGGCTTGGGCGGAGTGGGCGGGAGAGACGAGAGCGGTGAGGGCAAGGGCCGTGAGGGAGGCGGCGAGCGCGGAGCGCGTCATGGTGGTCTTCACGGGACAGGCGTACCAGCCGGGGGAGTGGCCGGGGAGGGCCCGGGGGGTGAAGACACCGTGACGGATGGGGTGGTGAACGGATGACCGTATCCGGGCGGGCCGGAGCTGCTGTCTCTCGATGTATCTGCCGCCGGGCTCGGGGCCTCGGCGTGTGCCTTCCCGGAACGGCAGTGTGGCGTTCCCCTCCCGGACCACAGTGGCTATGACCTGTATGCCTACGCCGACTGGTGGTTGGAAACCAAGTGCCCTGCGCCCGCCGGATGCCAGGCGCCGGATGCGGGCAGTGGGGGCTAGTGTGCGTTGCTTCTGCCGGACTTGCTACTGAGGGTGTTGACGGCTGCTAGGAGTGATTGGGTGGCGGCTTTGACCGCTGTGCGGATGGCCGTCCTGTTGTTGCCGGTGCGTTGGAGCCTGTCGGCGTCGATGAGCGCGGCAGCGGCGAGCGCGGCGTTGTCGGCTGCATGGGCGAGGGTGCTCGGGTTGTCGTCGAGGGTGGCCTCGACGGCGGTGCGCAGGAGGCGAATGCTGAGGAGCCGCAGGCGGGTTTCGTCGTTGGGCGAGGACACCACGGAGCGGTATCCGGTCAGGAGTTGAGTCAGGCCGCGCGGGGGTTCCTGGGCGGGGTCGGCGCGTACAGCGGCGTCGAGTTCCGTTTTGGCGAGGAGGACGCCCAGGAGCAGGGCTGTGTCGGAGCGTTTTGGGCCGGTTGGCCGGAGTTCCGGGTCTGGTGTGGGGGCAGCTCCGAGTTCGTCCAGCGCGCGGTAGAGGGCAGCAGCGCTGGACGGGCGGCATCTCGGCGGACGCGCCATCGCGCTTGTCTCAGCCTTTGGGTGTCAGGTTCGGGCGGTGGCGCGGCTGCGCCGCTTGGGCTTGGTGATCTTCGCCGGTTTGGGCATGGTCAGGGTGGCCTTGCTCATTCGGTCGTAGGTGCGGGTCATGTGGGCGATCTCGTCCTGGAACATGGCCAGAACCTCGTAGTCGGCGACCTGGTCACCGAGAGGGTTGATCGCCCCGGACAAGAGGCGGCGTAGTTCGGTGTTGATCCGGCGCATCCGCAGCGCCGCGTTCTCCGCGATCTTTGCTGGATCGGTCGTGATCATGTAGCCGCCGCGGTAGGCGAGGAACGCCTTCCCCTTCTCCATGGTGACGTGGTCGCGGATGTAGCCCTTGGCACGCTCGAACTGTCCGTCGGTGGCGTGGATGCGATCGGTGATGTGCTCTCGGGGGAGGAGGACATCATCACCCGCTTCGTCGAACAGGTGCCAGGCGAGTTCGGCGAGGTGTTGGGTGGGCACAGGGGCCGCCCGCGTGCCGACGCCCGGGGACGCTGCGCGGGCCTGCCTGGTCATGGCTGGTCATCTCCTTCGGTCAGGATGCGGGCCAGTTCGTCGTCCATGGTCTTGTCGCCGGTCGACAGCGCGGAGTCGCACCAGTCGAGCGCGGCCCGGATCCGCCGGTGGTTGTCCAGGACCGCCCGCACTTCCCGTTCGGTGAATTCGGCAACGTGCAGTCCGGGGATCATCCGCTGAAGATCGACCAGGAAGGTTGTTCCACTGCCGATCAGCTCCAGGACTTCGCTGGAGGCCCGCTGGTAGTCGACGGCGGACTCCCGGAGGCTTACCTGCTGCACTTCTGCGACTTCTTCCTCCTCGTTCTCGTCCGCACCAGCTCTGTCCCACTCGTGGGAGGCGGTGAAGCGTGCGGCGGCCGCCTGTTGGCGCTGCTCGTGATGGGCCCTGTAGAGGATGCGCTGATTCGACGGGTCAGCCATGACCTTGTGCGCAACGTCAGGGCGACGGATCAACTCTCCCACCGCTTCGCTCGCGTTCTCGTTCTCGCGCATCAAGGTCCGGACCCGGTCCAGCTTCTCCGCCTTCGTCAACGGTCTTTGAGGGAGACGTCCAGCGCGGCTGAGGGCTGCGTCCTCGGTCCACCGGTCCGCGCCGCTCGGAGGGTTGTGGATGAGGTCGAACCTGTCCTCCAGCGCATCGAAGGCGCGGTGCACGGACCAAGCGACACCTCGTACTCGCTGGTCAGGGGGCCACACATGCGCTACGTGACGGTAATCCATCAGTGTGTGCACGTTGCTGCCGATCTGATCGGCGAAGCGGTCCAGGACCATGAAGACACCCTGATTGCCTCCCGGCCCCCGAATGGGAACCATCTTCAGGGTCAAGTCGCCCAAGGAAAATTGGATCCGGGATTCCTCGTCGACCAAGTCTCGCCCTTGTTTAACGAACCGAGCCCACTGCCGGTCGGTGAACTTCTTGGGGAAGGGGCTGTTGATCTTTGTCTTGGCCATGACGCCTCCACAAGACACCCAGCATGACCGGCACTAACTTGACGTGCCGAAGCCGACATGCGATATGTCCCCCTATGGACATTATCTACCGGGGAGCCCATATCTCCAAGAGGATCCCTGTCATCCTGCGCACTTCATTGTGAGGGCGGCCAGCATCCTCCTTGTCCCGCCAGCAGGGTCGTCCGGTCATGGGCCGGTGAGGATGTCGTGGGTGCCGATGCGCCTCCAGATGATGTGGGGCTGCCCCGGGCGCATCTCGGGTCCGTACGACCAGGTGGCGCGCCCGGCGGGGCCGCGGCCGTTGGACCAGGTCATCTCGTAGATGTGGGGGTAGCCGCTGACCTGTTTGACGCGCAGTCCGGGTCGGAAGCCGCAGTCGGAGCGGAGGTCGTGGACGAAGGCGTCCCGGACGACGTGGCGGAATCGGTCGCGCTGTTCGGGGGTAAGTCGGCGGAGGTCGCGGGTGAAACGGTGCCCGGTTTCGTAGGTAGGCACGGGACTCCTCGAAGCACGAAGCCCCCCGGCCGTTGGCCGGGGGGCGGGTGGCTGCTCGTGTTGAAGGGCGTCGGTGGGGTCTCGGGTCGTTGGGTGCGTTGGGTGGGGGAGTAGTGCGTGGAGGTGCGCTGGATGCTGCGGGTGTCGGTTACTTGGCGGTCTTGAGGTGCTTGGGGTGGTTGTGGCCGGGCAGCGCAGCGCAGTATTCGCACGGCCGGGGCCGGGTCTCGCCGGGGGTGTGGGGTTCTACGCCGTCCGGGGGTGGTCAGCGGCCGGTGAGTATCTCCGTGGGGCCGTTCGACTCGTATGGGGCGTACGGTGCGCAGGACGGTTTCCCGTCTCGGGCTGGTGTCGTGGCCCGTCCGGCGGGCCGCGGGGTGAAGAGTTGGTGGTGGTCTCCCGCCTGGCGGGAGGGACTCCGGATCGCGCGCTGGTGTAGCTCGGTGTCGGGTTTCCTGGGCTGGTGATCAGCATGTCGCCGGTTCGCCCGGGGGATGGGGGGCGGTATCTCTTCCGGGGAGTGATGGCCGGGGACGGCCGCCGCGCTCCGGGTACGTCGTTGCGTGCCGCGCAGGACGAAGCCGGGGTGCCGCCTGGTGTGTGGAAGGGGCGGGGACTTGCCGCGGTCGGCCTGACAGCGGGGGAGGTGGTGAGCGAGCGGCAGGCCGAACTGCTCCTGGGGGAGGGTCGGCACCCGTTCGCGGACCGTATCGAGCGCGAGCTCCTGGACGCGGGTCACGACCCGGCGGCGGCCCGGCGGGCGACGGTGCTGGGCAGGCCCGTAGAGCACAACAAGTCGCCGAAGACGGAGAAGGCGAAGGAACGCGTCCCCTGGCTGGCGATGGATCTGGTGTTCCGGCCCCCGTCGACGGCGCACATCGCGTGGGCGCTCGGGGACGACGAGTCCCGGCGGGTGCTGGAGTTGTGCCAGGACATCGCCCGGGACAAGACGCTGGAGTGGTTCGAGGACGCGGTCGCGCAGATCCGTTGGAAGGTCGGTGGCAAGCAGCGCAAGCCGATCCGGGACGGTCTGATCGTCGCGGTGTTCCGGCACTACGAGTCCCGCGCGGCCGAATCGAAACCGCTGCTCCACGACCACGCGGTCGTGTCGATCCGCGCCCGCCGACCGAACGAGACGTGGGGCAACCTCTCCGCGGATTCGATGCTCGCCAACATCGTCGCGGCCGACACCCTCTACACCCTCACCTTCATGGAAGAGGTCACCGCCCGGCTCGGGTGGGCCTGGGAACCGCGCGAGGTCACTCCGGGGCGCCGCCCGGTCATGGAGATCGCCGGGATCGACCGGCGGCTCATCGGCTGGCAGTCCACCCGCCGCCAGCAGATCGAGGACGCCCTCCCCGTCCTCACCGCCCGGTACGAGGAGCGGCAGGGGCATCCGCCGGGGGAGCAGGCCGGCTACCAGTTGGCCTGCCAGGCCGCCGACCAGACCCGCCCGCCCAAACGCACCGAACCGCTGTCGCTCACCGAACTGCGCGCACGATGGCGGACCTCTGCGATACGGGCCTACGGCGCCTGCACCGTCCTCCGGCTCGCGCAGCGGGCCCGGGCCGCCGCGGCGGCGATCCGGGCCCGGGTGAAACCGGCCGTCGACGTCGTCCTGGCGGCCGTGGACACCGTCGCCGTGGTCTACGTGATGCGCGGCGCCTTCGCCCGCCACCACCTGCTCGCCGAAGCCCGCCGCCACCTCGCCTACGCCCTGCGCGGCCACCCCCACCAACCGGGCCTGGACGAGCAGATCGTGGAGACCGTCGTCGACGACTACACCCGCCCGATCGGCCGCGGCCGAAGGATGACCGCCGACCTCCGCGCCCTGTACCCGCACGACACCGGGGACCAGGCCGCGCTGCGCCCGCTGACCCGCCGCACCGGGGCCCCGTACGAGCGGGCCCGCCTCGCCGCCGACGCGCTGACCGCCCGGGTCCGCGCCGCGCGGCGAGCGGAGCGCCTGAACTCCCGTGCCCGGCCGGGCACGAGAGTTGTGCCTGCCGGCTTGCCGGGGTCGCGTCCGCGGCCGTTCCGTACCGGCTCGAAGACCGGCCGCCTCCTCGAGCCGGAGACCGGCGTCGCCATCGACGCGGTGGAGCGGACCCGCCGGACACTCGAAGCCGCCGCCGCCCGGCTCCGGGACGGCATCCGGGAGGGCGCCGCCGCCCACGGCCCCCGGCCACGACCCGCCCCCGCCCCCGCCCCCGCGACGACGACAGCACCGCCCCACATCGAGCAGCCCGCCACCCGGAACCCACCGGGCCCGACCACAGGAGGAATCGCGTGACCACCCCGGAAGAACATCCCAGCCTCGATGACGCCCTCGCCCTCGCCCGGGCCGCCGCCGGGGAGATGAACGCCGTACTCGACGAGGATCCGGAGCCCGAGCCCGGTGACCCCGTGGGGTGGCAGCCGGTCTGGAAACGGCCCCGGAAACCGAAGTCGAAGGCGCAGAAGGCAGCGGAGCTGCACGCGCAGCGGCTGCGCCTCCGGGACGCCGGACGCCGCCGCATCGCCGCCTCGCAGTCGCGCCGGCCACGCTCCCGGCAGAACCGGATCGGCAACGCCGCTGCGCGCCGCGACGCCCGCGCCCTGGCCCGGGTACGGCACACGAACCACTGGCTGATGTGACGATGCGGGGGCATCGTCCACCAAGCGGAGTCCGCCCGACACCGTCCATCGCCACCAAGTGGACTCCGCCGGGCGGGCTCCACCCAATGGGTTCCACTTCGATACGCCGGGCGACGGCTGACTCCATCGTGGTGCGCACCGCCGTGGTGCGCCGTCCGTTGCTGGGTTACCGGGTGAGCGTGGCCAGGTAGGTGTCCAGGGGCTGCACATACCCCGGGAGGGGTTCGAGGAGGTCCCACCAGTGGATGTCCGAGATCTCCTCGGTGGGCACGAAGGCGCGAGTGTCGGCGCAGGTTCCCGCGTACAGGGCCAGATACTCAACGCGCTGGTCCGGGGCTAGTACGAACCGCGCGTAGCCGATGAACCGTACTTGTCCGTCAGGGTGCTGCCCGCTCTCCTCCAGCAGCTCACGCACAGCAGCCTGGCGGGGGGACTCGCCGTTCTCGATACGGCCCCCTGGCAGCTCCCAGGACTGGCGGTACCGATCGAAAACCATGAGGACGCGACCGGCTCGCCACAACGCCGCCAGCGCGGCCGACAGCGGAGCGTCCTTCGGCACCGCCGCCTCGCCGACCCGCGCGAACGAGATCAAGGAGTTGCCCCGGCCATCAGCTGCAAGCGGTTGATCTGCGGAGTGGGCCACGGTCGGATGCTTCCCCTCAAGACTCGGTGGCACAGGACACGGGGTATCACGATGCGGTCACGACGGAGGGGTGTTCCCGGTCCGGTGTCACACGGAGCCCGGATTCGGCACCTGTACGGGATGAAGGGCGGGACAGGCCCGCCCCACCGTGCAGGAGTACCCGTGGCGAGCACCGCAGACGACACCGAGCACCCCCTCGACCGGACCGGGAAGGCCCCCTCCGCGGGCCCCTCCGTCACCCCCTCCGCGCCACGCATTCAGCGGCCGGGCGTTTCCGCTGGTCAGACCCGGTGGAAAGGGGGCCGTCGCAGCGCCGACAACCCTCATGTAGATGCGGCAAGTCGCCCCCGGCACCGGAGGACTTCGACCGGGCCCCGGCGCCGGGAGATCCTGCAAGCGCTTGGGATCTTCCAGCGGGCTACGCCCGACCAGCTGTGGAAGCTGACCCGCCCCGGCAACCGGCACGACAAGCTCGTACGGGACACCCTGCTGGATCTGGAGGAGCACCAGCTGGTGAGGATCGAGTCGGTGCGGGCGGACCAGCGGCAGGTGTGGGTGCTGACCCGGCGCGGACACGGCGAGGCCAAGCAGCTGCTGGAGCCGGAGGGGATACGGGTCTCGGCGCTGCGGGAGAAGAAGCACGACCCGGTCACCGGGAAGCTGCTCGGTGCCAGCTACGACGACCACGCCGCGGCGGTCACCTCGACGGCCGCCGAACTCCACCGCGCCGGGATCGGGCACCGGCTCGGCTTCCAGACCGAGATCGGGCACCGGCTCGCGGACGGCTACGTGCAGCGGGCGGACCTGGTAGTGCGGGCCCCGGACGCCGGGGTGCCGGTGCTCCTGGTGGAAGTCGACCGCCGTACTGAGGACGCGCACGACCTGGTCGCCAAGCTGCGCCGGTACTGGGAGTGGGGCCGGCTGCTGCCGAAGGACGCGCCCAAGAGGACGGTGGACCTGGTCCGTGCCCGGCCGGACGTGATCGAGGACTTCGTCGACCACGAGCAGCGGCTGTGGCGCAGGTTCTACCCGCCGACCGGCCGGGAGGGCCTGGTCCCGGTGGCGTTCGTGTTCGCGGACACCACCGAGGCGAAGGTCGACAACACGGTCACGGTGCTGGAGGAGTACGGCCGCCGCCACTGGATGCCGAGCCGGTACGGCTCCCTCTACCGGGACGCGATCACCGCGCTCGACTACCACCAGGCGGTACCCGTCCTCGTCACCACCCTGGAGAAACTCCAGGAGCACGGCGCCGACGCGGCCGTGTGGCGGCGGCTGGGACGGGACGGCGAGCAGACGCTGACGGACGCGCTCGACAACCCCGACGGCCACGCCCTCTACCGCGCCCAGGAGGCCCGCGCCGAAGCGGAGGACGAACGGCGCCGCGCCGCGCAGCGGGAGAAGGAGCGCCCGGTGTGCTCGCGGTGCGGGTGGAAGTTCACCGACGGGCGCTGGGAGGAGGTCACCGTGCACCGGACCGCGGTACGGGCGGGGGACAGGTCGGTGTGCGGTCCGTGCCGGGCCGACGACGTCGCCCGCCTGGAGGCCGCCGCCGAAGCCGCCCGCCTCCAGGCCGCCACGCCGCCGGAGCCGGAGAATCGTCCCGGGCCGGGCCGGGGCCGCAGCTGGTTCCGTCGGCGGACCTGACCCGGGCACATCCCCAGGGGGAGTTCGGACAAGGTGCCCCGAGCAGGCCGGGCGGGGCTGCCCGGCCCGCTCGGGGCAGCGGGACCCTTGCCGGGCCCCGGGCTGCCCGGCGGGACGCTCCGCGAAGTTGCCGAGCCACCGCGCGGGAAGCGGTGGCCCGGAGCCGGCCGATACCACCCGCGCCCTGTACACCGGAGGAATGCGACGAAACAAGCACGACAAGAACGCGGGTGTTGAAGCCGGGGCGGCCTGGCCCTTCGGGCCGGGTGACTACATGTGGCACGCGATGGCCAGGCTCGCCGGCACGCATCACGCCCCGGTCCTCGCCAGCGGGCCGTTCGCCCGCCCGGCGGGCGTCCTGTCCTTCCTCCGGGCCCCGGACGTCATCCTCGCCTCGCGGGTCCAACTGACCGGAGCACAGACCCTCTCTGAACTCCACGATCTGGTCGCCACCGCCACACGCGGCATCGACTTCGATGCCCGCACTCTCGGCCCCGGCATCGCCCTGGAGATCCTGATCGGCAAACGACAAGACCTCGCCCTGCACGACGACCACCTCACGGGTCTGACCCGGCTCCTGCTCGAGGGCGCCGACACCATCGGGGCTCCCGGGATCGCCCGCCCGCCGCACTGCGCGCACTGCGGAGGGAGCGGCGAGGCCCGCCCCCTGTGGGGCCACGAGGCGGGTGTCACCGCATGCCCTTAGGGTGAGCGGCGCACCGACGGATCAAAGGAGATCCTTCATGGGAATACCGGACACCTCCGCCACCGCGCCGAGCCGGGCCCGCGCCTGGACGAGGCTGCACCAGCACCTGGGGTGCGCTCCTGGCCCGCTCACCTTCGACATGGTCCTTCAGGCCGCAGCCGACCACCTTCATGAGTCGGACGACCTGGACTGGAAGAGGGACCTCCCCGTCCCTCCCATGAACGGCCAGTGGAACGAGTTCGCCAAGGACGTCGCCGCGATGGCGAACACCCGTGGCGGGCTGCTCGTCTACGGTGTCTCCAACGACCACGAGATGGTGGGGGTCGACCGGGAGAAGGCCGATCTCCGGCAGTACGGGCAGTGGGTCCGCAACCACGTCCATCCGTATCTGCCCGACCTGGTGATGTTCACTTTGACCGACGGAGCAAAAACGATCCTGGTTGTGGATGTGCCAGCCAGCGAAATGGCTCCGCACCTCGTCCACGGAAGATCGGACAAGGACAAAGAACAGCAGGCGTTCACGGTGCCGTACCGCGACCGGGACCATACCGCCTGGATGGCCGAGCACCAGATCGAGCGTGCCTACCGCGACCGCTTCACTCGCACCGGCAGCGCCGAGGAGGCGCTGCGGCAGCACTCCGACTTTCTCACCAAGACCATCACGGCGCACGCCGTCAAGCCCTCAGCCTGGCTGGTTGCCGTCGCACGCCCCACCAGGCCCCTGCCGCGGGGTGTTCCCCCGCTGGACAGGGAGGAGGCACAGTTCCTCCTCCGCCTCGCGGAGGAGCGAGGACGCAGCCTGGCACCGCGACGAATTCCCGGCCCGATGAAAGGAATGGGCGACGCCCTCACCAACCCTCGCCCTGGCCTGCGACGCTGGGTCAGCAGCACCCTGGAGGATGATTACAACCGGAACTCCATGATCGAGCTCCACCACGACGGCACCGTCACCATGGTCAGTAACGTATCGTGGCGACCCCGCTCCGAAGAAGATCGGCTCAACGCCAGGGAAAAGGGCCGCATCGACAGCGCCCTACCCGTGTCCCTGCGCGTGATCGAAGCAGGATGCGGCGATTTTCTGGGAGCCATCCTGGAGCTGCAACGAAAACTGAGCCTGGACAGTACACAGCAGATCATCGCGACGATCTACGCGTCCAACGGTTCCCGAGCCCTCGAGCCCCGCACCGCAGGCTTTGGGGATGGCGGCGAGATCACTCCTCCGTACGCCCGTAATCCTCACCACATTCAACCTGCACACACACTGCTCTCCCCGATCGCGGATGACGAGGAAGCGGCGCACGTTGCCAAGGAACTCAGCAACGACTTGATGAGCCAGTTCGGTCTGTAGACGAACGCTTTGAAAATCCGGACGTGTCCTCGATCGTCATTGCCGATTGTGCGGCGGGTGGCGTCCGATAGCGCCATGGACCCCTGGCACCTCGGCCGCCAGGACATGCTCGACTTCGGCTGACGACGCAACGGCGGGGCCGGACAAGATCACCCTGTCCGGCCCCAGGCCGCCGCCAGGCCTCCGGCTTCGAACGCGATGTGGCCCGGTTGTGTCCGACGGCGACCAAGGCCCGGAAGCCCGAGAGCCTGCCCGCCATGGCCTTGTGCTGGTGGTGGCTGATGCGGACCAGATCTTGGCCGGTACGCGTTCGCGTCCGGCTGCTCGGTGGTGTCGTTCCAAAAGAGAGTGCAGCGTTCTTCCGAGAAATCGGGTGCCCAATGTCTCTGCGGAGTTCTACCGTTCTGCTGTATGAGCACGCAGGAGTTCGACGGGTCTTATCTTCTTCCGCTGTTCGCCCAGGCGGACAGGCTGCGCGGCAACGGTGTCTACCGGCCACTGCCGACACCCGCTTCCTCCAGCAGTCTCGCCACTGACGACAAGCCACTGGGCCCCTGGCGGGCCGCACACCTGATCCAGGTCTCTTACGGTGCCGGCCTGGCACACCTCGACGCCTTCCGCCGCCTCACCCTCGCCGGAGAGATCGACCCCACCAGTCCCTGGACACTCATGCGCGGGGCCTTGGAGAACTTCGCCACCGGCATCTGGCTCCTCCACGGCAAGGACCGTGCCGAACGCCGACACCGCGCCCTCTCCTTGTGGCACGAGGACATGCGTAACCGGGCCCAGCACGAGGACGACACGGGGCATCAGCCCGCTCCCGGAGGGAAGACCGGCACCGAACGCAGACGGGAGATAGCCGACCTCGCCCATTCTCTCGGCCTCCCCAACCTGACCGCGCCCAGAACCACGGTTCTTCTCGAACAGGCGGCGCCCGCAGCCGGACTCGACCCCGTCAGTACCCGCGCCGCCTGGCGAGCCGCTTCCGGCTACGCCCACGGCCGCTACTGGCCCAATATCCGTACCGCTCAGCCCCGTGCCGCCTACGAATCCGGCACCGACAGCTACATGCTCGCCATGGTCATCGACGAGGCTCAGCACCGGCCCCTGACCGAGTACTGCGGCACGATGCTCCGGCATCTCCACGCCAGGTACCACTCCCGATCTATTCCGTCCTGAGCCTTTCCTGCCACCACCGAGCGCTTCCTCGGTGTGAAGGGGAGCGTGGGAGCATATGGCCATGGGAGAGGTTGAGGGGCCCGACGAGTCCGAGGATGCTGGCTTCGCGGGGCTGGTTGATCTTTCGGGCTTCTACGCTGCGGTGTTCAAGCCGTTCCAGGACTATGTGCGGAACCAGAACGCGTGGATCGGCGAGATGCTTGCCGAGTCCGCCGTGGTGAGGATGCGACCGGTCCTTCCCCGGGTCGTGGTTGATTCTCATCTGATCCGGATGGACGCCATGACGGAGAACCTCCGCAGGCAGATCGCGGATCTGACGGGCTTCAACGACATGGTCCGCCAGGCATTGGGGCCGCTGGCCGCGACCTATCGGACAACCCAGTGGCACCGTGTCTTCGCCTCCTTGGGCGACATCACCAAGGGGTTCTACCCGGAGAACCTGCGCGACGTCACGCCAGGTCTGGACGACCTGGAGACGCTCTTGGTCGACGAGGGCATACCACTCATGTGGGTGCCCGGGCCGCCGACGGTGCGCGCCCTGTTGGAAGCGCCGGATGCCGCCACCCGGCGCCGTATCATCGGCCGACGTTGGAAAGGCGTCGTCAACGACTGCGAGACGGTACTCGAAGAGGTCCACCACCCGGCGGTCGAGGATGCCCGCAGCTTCGCCCTCGACGTCGTCCATGCCTTGCGAGCCGGCCACACCAGCGCAGCTCAGGCACTGGCCGCCAATCTGCTCGACTCCATCCTCCAGCGCCTCGACAAGACCGTTCGTGTCCAGCTCACGCAGAACGACTTCAAGGCCAAGGGGATCAAATTCAAGCTGGACGACCACAAGTTCAAGGTCGCCTGCACTTTCGCCCCGGTCTGGTACGCGCACGCCAAGTACTTCCCGCAGAAAGGCGACCCCATACCGAAGACCTTTGGCCGCCACCCCAGCGCACACGGCGTCTCCCGGACTCAGTACTCGCGGATCAACGCGGTGTACGCCCTGATGCTGGTCACCTCGGTGATCAAGTTCTTCGACACGGAGCCGCCCGGCCGACGGTAACCGTAACGAGACCCCGGGGCTCATCGGCGGGCCCGGCGTCTTGCCGCTGTCGTTGTTGGGCTTGGGTGTCAGCGGCGGGTTCGGGCTTTGGCGCGTTTGGCTATAAGACGTGCTCCGGTTGCGTTCATGCGCCAGCGGGCGAACTCGGTGCTGATGCCGAAGCGGGTTGCCACGTCCCCGTCGGGTACGCAGTCGCGGGCCAGGCGCCGGGCTGCGTCGAAGGGCAGGAGCAGTTCCCCTGAGAGTTCGGCGGCTTCGTCTTCCTGGTCGCGGTCGCTGTTGCGGCACTCGCGTCCCGAGGTACGCAGCAGTGTGGTGAACTCGTGCTCCAGGAGGATGTGCGACATCTCGTGCGCGAGGGTGGAGGCCCGCCGGGGGCGCTGGTGCCCGGAGTTCTCCACGATCACCCGGCGGCGGCCCAGACACAGGACCGCTGCGGAGAAGACCTCGGGACGGACCTCGGTGAAGTGCTGCAGAGCGGCCGCTTCGAAGGGGCGATCTTCGGTGACCTCGTGCAGGGTGAAGACCTCAATGCCGTAGAGCTTCGCGAGGGCGTAGGGGTCCATCGCCTCGTGCGCCGTGACACCGAGCTCACCCCTCACCTCCAGCGCCAGGCGCTTCGCCTCGGCTTTGAACCCCCTTCGCACTACGCCTCCCTGTCTCGGGGCAGGGCCTTCACCCGGCGCACCGTGGCGTGAATGACGGCCTCCAGGTAGGCGACGTCCTCGGGTTCGAGGTCCTTACGGGCCCGGAGCAGCGATCCGATCTGCGTGACGAGTTCCGGCTCCTCCCGTTCCGCCGATCCGGTGTCTCCCACCGCGAACTGCTCCGCCGGGACTCCGAGCCACTGCACCAGAGTGATGAAGGCGTCCGCGTCCGGGCGCAGTCCGTTGGCCATTCGGGAGAGCAGGGATGGACTGACCTGGAGTTCTTTGGCCAGTTGCCGCCAGGAGAGCCCGCGGGCGGTTCGCTGGGCGTCGAGCGCCGAGTACAGCGCGTCGACGTCGATCTGGTCCTTGGCCACTGCGGTCCTTCCGATCCCGGGAGAGTCACTTTTAGAACAGTGTTTGACTATCACAACACAGGTGATCTAATCTCGATGTACTGTCTCGAAGTCGAGACGGTTAGCCTAGCTCGGAAGGAACACATCCACCATGCCCAAGAAGACCACCACCCCCAGCGGCAACCGTGGACGAAGCGCGATCACCGGCCGCTTCGTCAAGCAGTCCACCGTCAAGCGCCACCCGAAGACCACCGTCAACGAGACCTTCAAGAAGAAGAAGTAGGCGTGCGGACGGCTCCCGTCCGCACACCACTTGGCGACCGGCGTCGTCCTAGCGGAGGTCCGGGTCACCATCCCGGGCCACTGGTAGCGGCCCGCACCGTCGCGCGGTGACGTACGAGATCCCTGGGCCGTGTCGGCGGGCCCGGGGATCCCGTACGGCGGGGGTCAGGAGTCGTCTCCGTAGCCCTCCCGCTCGGAGGGCGGCCCGAAGCGCTTGATGGACCAGCAGGTGCAGTTCCCGCCCTCGTACAGTTCCTCGTCGCACTCCTCGTGGTGCTCCCGGACCGCCTGCTTTGCCGGGGCCGTCGACGGTACGGGCTCCGGGGCGGCCTCGGCGACAGGAGGCGGTCCCGCCCACTTCATCCCCAGCGCGGCGAGGGCGGGGCGCTGTTCCGGGGTGAGCTTGTCCCGCCGGCTCTTGGTGTTCGAGAGCCACACCCCCAGCTTCACGAGCACCGTCTCGCCGTCGACCACGATCTCCTCGACGTGTCCGCGGGGCACGGGTCGGTCCGCGCCTTCCCGCCCCACCCACTGAGCGAGAGCCGCCACGCCGCGCTGGAACGCGGCCTCCGCCTTACTCCCGGCCTTCACCGACCCCTTGAGAGCGGCCAGCGCCGGAGAGAGCTCCGCCGGGGCGGCGGCCGTCAGGGGAAGGGTGGTGCTGCGGATGCCGAGTGCGGTGAGCCGTTCGCGCTGTTCGGGCAGGAGCTGTGCCCAGGTGCCCGGCTCCTGCTGCCGCCACCTCCAGGTGCCGATGTCGTCGCCGTCGAACATGACGCCGGGCTGGATGTGGGGGAGGTGGCCATCGGCGTCGACGAGGTCGGCGAGCACCCGGTAGTGCCGCTGCCAGTTGAGCGGCCACTCGCAGTTCCAGTCCGGGTCGATCTCGGTGAGCTGCTGCGCGCGCTCCGCCGCCCGGCCCGCGTCCTTCCCGAGGCCGCCCTTCCTCCGGAGGTTGGCGAGGTGCTGGCCGATGGGCACCATCGCCTCGCCCTCGCCCCACACCGCGTCCTGACGCGGCGCGAGGTGCCCGGTGGCCCGGTGGTAGGACCGCAGCGCGGCGAGCTTGTTCTCCCATGCCTCCTCGCCTGGCTCCCAGACCATCCCGGCATCGGGGGAGTCCAGCAGCGTTTTGCGCCGGTCCTCCAGCTCCCCGGCCCTCAGGGCCTTCCGCTGCTGGTGCACCCACCGGCCAAGCGGAAACGACTTCGTCGCCCCGACCTCGACCTCGGTGTCGTAGGGCACGGCGTGGACGCCGGTGATCTCGTTCTCCGCCCGCCAGCGGATGAGGGCCTGGTAGCCCTCCAGCCAGACCAGGGACTCCGGCCGGTACACCCGGGTCCGCAGGAACGCGGCGATGGTCGCGGCGTCCCGGGGAGAGGAGAAGTGCAGCAGCGCCGCTTCGGCAGCGGCCTGGGTGTCGTCCTGCTCCTGGTCCTCGCCGTCACCCGCGCCGCCGGCCCCGACGATCTGCCCGTTCTCGTCACGCCGGACGTGCACTTTGCGCTTGCCGCTGGTGAGGGCGCGGGACGCGAGCTGCTCGACGAGCCGCTCATCATGACTGCGGAGGCCCTGGAGGACCGCCACAAGGGGGCGGAACGAGGCGCTGGCGACCATGTCGGTGGGGTCCTCGTTCGGCTCCAGGAAGACCGGCACGATGATCCTGGCGACCTTCGTGGAGCCGTCGCGGTTCAACCTGAGCGCGCGGCCGATGTTCTGGACGATCTCGACCTGGGAGCCGCGGGTGTCCGCGAAGCAGATCGAGTCGACGCCCCGCTCGCCGGTGATGTCGACGCCTTCCCCGAGTACGCGAACGCTGGCGAGGAATGCCCGGTGGACCCGGCGCCCGGCCGCATTGATGCCGTTGGCGAACTGCCGCAGCGCCTCCCGGCGTTCGGCCACCGTGTGGTCGCCGCACAGCCAGGCCGACCACACCCGGTCCGGCGGGACGTGGCGGCCTGCTTCGAGCTCGTAGAACTCCGCGTCGATCGAGGACTTCGGCAGCTTGTCGGCGGCGGCCAGGTCCTCATCGGAGGCATCGTTGACGTACAGCTCGGCTGCCGTCTCTGGCAGCTTGTCCGCGAACGCCTGCGCCTCCTCCACCTTCTGGTGGAAGGTCATGACCGTACGGAGGTTGTAGGCGGCGGCGTGCTCCAGGAGCGCGGTCTGCAGGAGCGCCAGGCGCCGGCCGCGGCGGGCCTCCTCGGACTCGCCGAGGACGGGGGAGGGGTCGCGGATCTCCAGGACGTCGATCTCGAAACCGGCGAGGATCTCCCGCTCGATGGCCTCCGACAGACCGAGCTCCGCGAGCCACGCCCCGTATGTCCCGTCCGGGTCGTCGGCCATGGACGCGATCTCCGCCTCCTGGCCGTCCGCGCCCTTCTGCGGGCGGGCGGCGGCGAGGATCCGCGGGGTGGCGGTGAGGTAGAGCCGGAAGTCGGCGGGGATCCGGGCGTTGTCGTGGATCACCGCCCACGGACGGCCAAGATCCCCTGCCGTACCGTGCGCCTCATCCACGATCGCGAGCGAAAAACCGTCCATGCGCTGGCCGAACAGCCGCTCTCCGCCCGCCAGAGCGGCCTCCAGCGGCCCGCGCACCTTCCGCCGACCCACAGGGGCGTCGATGTCCTCGCGGTCCACGAGAGAGGCGTACGTGGCGAACACGACCACCGGCCCTGCCCCTGCCCACAACGCGAGCTGGATCGGGTTCGTAGTGGTGCGCACCCCCAGCTCGTTCAGCACCGCGTCGTTCTCCAGCGAGCACACCGCGACCATCGGCGCCCGGTGGCCCACCAGGCGCCATGCCTGGGCGGTCTGGGCGAGCAGGTCCAGGGTCGGGACGGTCACGAGGATCCGGCCGTCCGCGAACGACTCCAGCGCGCACGCGGCGGCCATGATCGTCTTGCCCGACCCGGTCGCTGACACGATCGTGCCCCGGGCACCCTGCGGGGGCACGGATGACCTTGCAGGGAATCCCACCCACTTCCTAAACGCGGCTCGCTGATCGACCTGGTGTTTCTTGAGCTGAATCGCTGACATTTCCCTGCCTTCCCCGAGCGCTGAATTCGTGTGGTTGTTCAGAGGGACACGTGCGGAGTGCACGCAGCGCCCAGGTCGTTCCAGGTCGTCCCGTCCGCCTTATGCCAGCCGCCCGGCTTCCCGTCCTTGAACGGCGGCTTGTCGTCCGGGTCGTAGTGCCCGGTGTCGAGCGTGCACACGATGTAGTCCCCGTCCCCGTTCACCGTCCGCGCGGTGCACAGGCCGCCGGCCTCGCCGAGGGCCTCCAGCGCCCGGCGCCGCTGCGTGGTGTGCGGATAGGTGCGCGGCAGCACGTGCTCCCGGACGAACCTCTCCAGCCGCATCAGGTCCGCGCGTTCGCGGCGGCGGATGTCCGCGATGTGCACGGAGCCGGTTGCCGGTCCCGGCTCCACGGCCGCATCGTTCCCGCTTGCCTGCCGCTCCTGGTGGGCCCGGTGCCAGCGGGCTACCTCCGGGTCGATCGTGGGGGAGTAGGTCTCCCAGCCCTCGCGGCTCATCGCGGTCCAGATCCGCTTCAGCTCATTGCGCCGGGCCGCGGCCAGACGCTCCTCCTTGCTGAGGAGCCCCGGAGGGTCCTCGCGCCTCTCCAGGCCGCCAGAGGCCACCCACATCCCGTACACCTGGTCCTCCGTCAGACCGGTAACCTCCCGGTGGATTTCCCTCCGTGCGCTAAATCGTTCGTCGAAGCCCAACCCATTCAAAGCATCCTCGCTTTCCGCGCCCCGCCCCGATGGTTGGGGGGTGTCTGGTGTTTCCGCCAACGGTACATGCTGCATCATCCTGATGCACCCGCTATACTGGAACTCACCCCCAACGAGCGACCCACCCCTCTCTCACTGCCAGCCCGGGCCCGCTCTGCGGGCCCAACGGTTCTGGAGGCGCAGCCGGAAGGACCGTCAGGCGGGGAAGCGCAGCGGACCCGCCCGGAGCGCACCGCGCTCCCCAACTCCCGCACCACACACCCAACCAGCCCGCACCGATCACCCCGCCCACCCGGCTCGCGCACCGCGCGGGCCCCCGGCCGCATCGCCCAAGACCATCAAGCCGCCGCCGACGGCAACCCCGTCGGCGAAGGAGCCGTCCGCCGAGGATCTGGCGA
>NZ_JBEYIS010000095.1:0-18434 GCF_040635975.1 Streptomyces sp. NPDC006798 | reverse complement strand
TCCCTCGTACTGGACGTACTTGGGAATCCCGACAACACAGCGATTGTGCGTGCCGGGCGTCGCGGGCCAGGCGGGACTTTCCGGACACGCCCTAGCCGCCGACCGCTGTCCGGTGGCGCCTTCGACCGTGAACGGGGCGCTCCCCGGACCGAGGACGACGACCACGGCGGGCTGAGGCAGTACCCGCAGGTCCATGGCCCGGCCGAGGCGATCCCGGAATCCGGCCATCCGGACGCCGGCGACCGCGGGCGCCCCACCGGGCCGGGCCACTTCCCATCCGGCGTCGGTGCCGTGGTCGCCGTCGGACCCGTAGTTGTCACCGGACCCGTCGCCGGACCGGCCCGCGCCTACGGCCCCGCCCCCGTCACCCCAGAAGCTCCGCCTCCTTCTCGGGGGAGATGCCCACTCCCCGGTTCGACGGCGGTCCCGGCAGGCTCCGGAGCCAGGCCCAGGTGTCCGCCACCGTCTCCGCCAGGGGGCGGCATCGCAGCCCCGCCGCCATGGCCCGGCTCACATCGAGGGTGTAGAGCGCCCCCAGCAGATCCGGCGCCTCCTCCGGCGGTACCCAGATCGGCAGATCGGTCCAGGGCGACACCCCCGCGTCGAGGATGCGCCGCGCCGGGGTCCACCGCAGTTCGAGCCCCTCCGGCCCGGCCGCCGCCCGCGCCTCAGCCGTGACCCGTACGCACTCCGCCAACACGTCCCCGAAGGTCACGCCCCGCTGTGCGCCGACCATGTTGTACGGACCGCTCAGCCCGGCCTCGGCCGCCGACAGGATCCATTCGGCCATATCGCGGATGTCGATGTACTGCACGGGCGCGTCCGCCGGTTCCGGCGCCAGTACGGCACCGCCCCGGACGGCCCTGGCCAGCCACCACGGCAGCCGGCCGATGTTCTCCCAGGGCCCCAGCAGCAGCCCCGCCCGGACCAGCAGCGACCGGTCCGCCCCGAACGCCCCGATCGCCGCGAGTTCACCGCCCCGCTTCGACTCGGCGTACGGCACGTCCTGGTCGTCCTCGGTGGCGGCGACGACCGGCGCGGACTCGTCGGAGTCCGGCGGCGCGGGCCAGGCGTAGACCGAACAGCTCGACACATAGACATAGCGGCCCGCCCGGTCCGCGAGCAGCCGTGCCGTGTCCCGTACGGCGGTCGGCGCGGCGGTCCAGGTGTCGACCACCACGTCCCACGTCCCGTCGGCGAGTGCCGCGAGACCGCCCGGCGCGGTGCGGTCGCCGACGAGCGCCGTCACACCCTCGGGCGCGGGCCGGTTGCCCCGGTTGAAGACCGTCACGTCCCAGCCGCGGTCGAGGGCCGCCGCCACGACCGCCCGCCCGGCGAACTCCGTTCCACCCAGCATCAGAAGTCTCATGGACCCGACCCTGCCCCCGGCGCGCCCGGCTGACCAGCCCTTCCGCTGATGGAGTAAAGCCCCATGCGCCCCACGCCTTACGGCTGTAACACGACAGTGGCAGCATGGGGCCACCATGTCCGACGCCCGGCCGCCGTTGCGCGCCCTCCGGGCCGCGATCTTCGCGGCGGTGTGTACGGCATTGTCCGCGACGGGGCATATCTGGATGTCCGGACATGAACTTCCGTCCGCCGTCCTGCTGCCCGCCTTCGTCGTCGCCGCCGTCACCGGCTGGCTCGCGGGCGGCCGTCGTCGCGGCCCGTTCTCCATCGGTACGGGGCTGCTCGCCGGTCAGGCCGCGATGCACCTCCTCTACTCCGGCGCCCAGGGGCACGCCGCGCCCGCCGGCCACCGGGGGCCCCGGCCCGAACCGCTCGCGGCCCTCGAACACGGCACCCCAGTGACTCGGCCCGGCGGGAGCGCGCGGTTCCTGCCCGACGCCGCCGATGTGCTGTCCGGTACCGGGGCGGGCATGATCGCGGTCCATCTGCTGGCCGCCGCGGTCTGCGGGCTCTGGCTCTCCCGGGGCGAGGCGGCGTTCCTGCAACTGGCCCGGGCCCTCGCCGCCCTGGCCTTCGTCCCGCTCAAGGCGCTGTTCGCGGCGGTCCGTACGCCCGAGGCTCCCGGCCGGGCCGCCGCGCCCCGGACCACGGCGGCCGAGCGCCCCGGCGGGATCGTCGTCCTCGGCCACACCCTGATCCGCCGGGGTCCGCCGGACCCGTTCCGCATCCGAGCCGCGGCCCCTGGAGCAGCCGTCTGACCCGGGGGCCGATTCCCCCTGTCCAGACAGATGCGAACGGGATCGTCATGACCCTTGACACCGCTGCCCCCGGCAGCCCCGAAAGACCCGGAAAGCCGGAGATATCCCCCTCGGTCGAGCCGCCCGCGGCCGACGAGTCCGCCGCCGAGCCGACTGCCGCCGAGCCCGCCGAGTCGCCTGAGTCGGCCGAGCCCGCAGAGCCCGAGCGGACCGAGTCGGAACGCGAGGCGCCCACCGGTTCGGCCTGGAGCCGACTCCGCCCCCTCGTCCTCCGGACGCACTTCTACGCGGGGCTCCTCGTCGCCCCCTTCATCCTCCTCGCCGCCGTCAGCGGACTGCTCTACGCGCTCTCCTTCCAGGCGGAGAGGATCGTCTACCGCGACGAGCTGACCGTCCCGGCGGGCCAGCGCTACGAGGGCACGCTCCCGCTGGCCGACCAGATCGCCGCCGCCCGCAACGTACGGCCCGACGGCACCGTCGTCGCCGTCCGGCCCGCGACCGGCGAGCGGGACACCACCAGGGTCCTGATGGACGCCCCGGGTGTCCCTGAGGGCACGACCCTCGCGGTCTTCGTCGACCCGCACACCGGGAAGGTGCGCGGCGAGCTGCCCTCGTACGGCAGCTCGGGCGCACTGCCGCTCCGTACCTGGCTCGACGAACTCCACCGCGATCTGCGGCTCGGCGAGTTCGGCCGCAACTACAGCGAGCTGGCGGCGAGCTGGCTCTGGGTGGTCGCCCTCGGCGGGCTGGCCCTGTGGATCGGCCGCCGCCGGGCGTCGCGGCGGGACCTCTTCCTGCCCGAACGCGGGACGAAGGGCCGTCGCAGGACCCTGTCGTGGCACGGCACGGTCGGTGTGTGGGCCGTGCTCGGGCTGGTCGTGCTCTCGGCGACCGGACTGACCTGGTCGCGGTACGCCGGGGAGAACATCGGCGCCGTCCAGGACCAGCTCGGCGGGTCCACCCCGGCGGTCTCCGCCACCCTCGGCGGCGGTTCGGGCGGCGGCGACGGCGGACACGCGGGCCACGGCGCCGACCACGGCGGCGCCTACCAGGGCGCGGACATCGGGATCGACCGGGCGCTGGAGTCGGCCCGCGCGGCCGGGATCGACGGACCGCTGTCGATCACCCTGCCCGCCGCCGGGACCGGCTATGTGATCAAGGAGACGGACACCGCCTTCCCGGTCCGGCTCGACTCGGTCGCCGTC
The DNA here is from genome assembly GCF_040635975.1 of Streptomyces sp. NPDC006798. Lineage (NCBI taxonomy): Bacteria > Bacillati > Actinomycetota > Actinomycetes > Kitasatosporales > Streptomycetaceae > Streptomyces > Streptomyces sp. NPDC006798. The sequence goes on along the minus strand of NZ_JBEYIS010000095.1, from coordinate 15,061 downwards.
GACCCGGCCGACGGCGCGATCGTCGACGAACTCCGGTTCGCCGACTACCCGCTGCTCGCCAAGGCCACCCGGTACGGCATCGACGCCCATATGGGAGTGCTGTTCGGCCTGGCCAACCAGCTCGTCCTGGCGGCTCTGGCCGCCGCCCTGATCCTGGTGATCCTCTGGGGCTACCGGATGTGGTGGCAGCGGCGGCCCACCAAGGGCCGGGCGCTCGGCGGCCGTCCGGTGCCGCGCGGCGCCTGGCGGAAGGTGCCGCCCGTACTGCTGCTGCCGCTGGCCGCCGCGGTCGTCCTGGTGGGCTGGTTCGTACCGCTGCTGGGGATCAGCCTGCTGGTCTTCCTGGCCGTGGATCTCACCCTGGGCGCGGTCGCCCGGCTCAGGTCCCGTCAGGCGGGCGTCTGAGAAAGGGCCGGGACCCTCGGTCTCGTATCGTGATACGAGACCGAGGGTCCCGACCCCTGAGACGGCTCGGTCTCACGCCGGGGGCGTACGCCCCGGTCAGGGCGCGTACTTGTACCCCACCCGGCGAACCGTCTGGATCGTGTGCCGGTGCTCGGGGCCCAGCTTCCGCCGCAGCCGGGCGATATGGACGTCGACGGTCCGGCCGTCACCGACGTGTCCGTACCCCCAGACCGTCGTGACGAGGTGGTCGCGGGTGTGCACCCGGTGCGGCCTGGCCACCAGATGGGCCAGCAGCTCGAACTCCAGATACGTCAGATCGAGGGCCTGCCCGTCCACCCGGGCCACCCGCTCCGCGGAATCGATGCCGACCGGCCCGTCCGCCCGGCCCGGTACCCCGGCCGGCGGTCCGGTCAGCGGTCCCGCGGGCTCTCCGGCCTGGTCCGGCCTCCGCGCGGCCGGGGCCCCGGCGGCGCCGGCCGCCACCGGCGCGAGGGCGGCCGGGGGCAGCTGGTCGGCCGGGACGAGGACCAGATAGCCGACCATCGGCGGCCGTCCCGGCAGGGTCGGTACCTGGCTCTGCGGCGCGGGCAGCCAGGTGGCGCCCGGCGGCAGCAGATCCGTCAGGGAACGGAGCGTTCCGGGCGGTACGACCTCGTCGGGGTCGACGGCCCGGAGCCGGTGCCGGGCCGCGCGGGCCGGACCCGGCAGCGCCCCGGCCCGGCCCGGGGCGGCGGAATGTCGCGGTGGAACGGCGGTGGCCGCCGAGAAGGTGCGGGAGTTGACGATGTTCGCCATGAGAGGTCAGCTCTCTTTCGCGCGGAGGATTCGACGAGTCGGTGGTACGGACGTACGTCGTGCGCGCTGGCCGAAGGCCGGGAAACCGGTTTTAGAGGGCCCGCGCGTTCATCGCGCGGCAACACACCCGGTCGAAGTCGTGGTGCTGCCGGGAAGGCCAGAACGGCTCCAGGTCGCTGGGACCTGTCGTGGGGTTCTGGGAGCCGGTCATGGGCTCATTGAACCAGATGAACACCGCACGCAGGAGGGCGATGCCCACGGACCGAGACGCGTATCTCATCACACTCGCAAGAGGTTTGACGCGCCGAAGGGGTGTACGCCCGTCCGGCGCACACCCCTTCATCCGTGACCTCGGCCCCTGCCCGCCGGATCCCCGGCGGGACCCCGGCGGCGGGGCGGGCTCAGACCTGGCCGGCCTTCTCCAGCGCCGTACAGCAGGTGTCCACCATCAGCCGGGTGACGACATACGGGTCGACGTTGGCGTTCGGCCGCCGGTCCTCGATGTAGCCCTTGCCGTCCCGCTCCACCTGCCAGGGGATCCGGACCGAGGCGCCCCGGTCCGAGACGCCGTAGCTGTACTCGTTCCAGGGGGCCGTCTCGTGCAGCCCGGTGAGCCGGTCGTCGATGCCCGCGCCGTAGTTCTTGACGTGGTCCATCGGCTTGGAGCCCTCGCCCAGCGACTCGCAGGCCGTGACGATGGCGTCGTACGACTCCCGCATCGCCCGGGTCGAGAAGTTGGTGTGCGCGCCTGCCCCGTTCCAGTCGCCCTTCACCGGCTTGGGGTCGAGCGTCGCGGAGACCTTGAAGTCCTCCGCCGTGCGGTAGAGCAGCCAGCGGGCGACCCAGAGCTGGTCCGCCACCTCCAGCGGGGCCAGCGGGCCGACCTGGAACTCCCACTGTCCGGGCATGACCTCGGCGTTGATCCCGGAGATGCCGAGTCCGGCCTTCAGACAGTTCTCCAGGTGGGCCTCGACGACGTCCCGGCCGTGGATCTCGTCCACGCCGACGCCGCAGTAGTAGCCGCCCTGGGGCGCCGGGAAGCCGCCGACCGGGAAGCCGAGCGGGCGGTCGCCGTCGAAGAAGGTGTACTCCTGCTCGATCCCGAAGACCGGCTCCTGCGCGGCGAACCGCTCGGCGGCCTCCGCCAGGGCGGCCCGGGTGTTGGAGGAGTGCGGGGTCATGTCCGTGTTGAGGACCTCGCAGAGCACGAGGACGTGGTCACCGCCGCGAAGGGGGTCGGGACAGCTGAACACCGGCTTCAGTACGCGGTCGGAGGCGTGGCCCTCGGCCTGGTTGGTGCTGGACCCGTCGAATCCCCACAGGGGCGGCTCGGCCCCGGCCTGAAGGATCCTGGTCTTCGATCGCAGCTTCGCCGTCGGCTCGGTGCCGTCGATCCAGATGTACTCGGCCTTGATGAAGGTCACGGTGTCGTCCTTTGCGGGTGCGGCGGGTCCACCGCAGCTTGGCAAGGGGCGATTTCTCGCCGGTTGCCCGTTTGTGAACCCTGTGTTACGCCCATCCGGTGGGCCCCGGGCCGTGCCCGGCCGGGCCGCCCGTGGCCGGGCCCGCCTATCCGTGCCGGAGCAGCGCTTCCAGACCTGTCCTCCGGATCCGCCGCGCCAGCTCGTCGGCGGTCGTCCCCAGTGCCCGCGCGGCCCGCTCCGGATCCCAGTCCGCCCCGCGCAGGGTGTCCAGCAGATGCCCCCGCCGTACCTGGGCCTCCGAGAGCCGGAACGTCTTGAGATACACCGTCCGCCCCTTGTGGTCCCGGATCAGCTCGCCGATGTGCTGCTCCCGGCCGGGGACGAACGGCGGCAGAAACCGCTCCAGGGTGAACCCGCCCAGGGTGTACACCCGCTCGAACCGGTACGCGCCGGCCAGCAGCCCCGCCGCCATCACCGCGTCGTGGCCCCGCGCCCACGCCGCCTCCGCCCGCCGGGCGGCGGCCCGCAGATCCGCCAGGTCCCGGATGCCCCGCCCGCTGCCCAGCCGGGCCTCGAACGCCGGGACCGGACGGCCGTAGACGGCGTGATGGTGTACCGACTCGCCGTACAGATCCTCGACCAGAGTGGTGTGCAGCGCCCGGTAGTCCTCGGGATGCGGTACGACAAACGCACCGGCCAGATCGTCCGCCGTGTACAGCAGTACGCCGCACTGCCCGGGATGGATCTCGAACACCCGCAGCGCCTCGTCGAGCCCCGGTACCGGTATGCCCGCGTACGCCGCCTGCTCGCGCGGGGAGAGACCCCGCGTCAGCGCCTCGCGCGACCAGGTCTCCCAGGCCACGGACGGACGGCGGAAGTGCAGCGCCAGATAGCCGCCGAGCGCCAGCTGGAGCGGCAGGAACCGCAGCCGGTCCTCCCGCGCCCGGCCGCCGCCGCCCCGGGCCGGGCCGCGCAGCCGCCGTACCGGGAGCCGTCGCGGGGAGACCGGTACGGTGAGCGGCCGCGCCGCCCCGAACCCCAGCCGGGTGCCGTACGCGGCGGTCGCCCCGCCCTCCCCGTCGCCGTCGGCGCCGTTCCCGGCCGCCGCCGACCAGTCGGCGACCAGACCGTGCGGAACGTACGCGACCTCCCCCTCGCACGGGTCCCCACCGGGCCCGGCCGCGCCGGGACCCCGGTACAGCCGCAGGCCCTCGACGGGCGCGGCCCGCAGCAGCGGCACCAGCCGGACCCCGCCCCACACCTGTGCCGGGCCGGTCGTCAGACCGGTCATGTCCAGAACGCTCATCGGCCCTCCCCGTCCGGCTCCTCTATTGACCGGCCGTTCCCGGACGGCACCTCTGCCGTCCGGCCGTTCCCAGCCCCCCGGGTACCGGACGTCCCGGATCCGGACCGGAGGAACAGCTCCGTACGCCGGTCCAGATAGGCCCGTAGTTCGGCCGCGTCCGTACGTCCCTCGGTGAACCGCGCGATCTCCACCAGCGCCGCCAGGTCCTCCGCGTCCCGGATCCCCACGGTCGGCACGGAAGGCGCCAGCCGCCGGACGTCGAAGGCGTCGGCTTCGTAGACCGGGTTCACATGGGTGACCACTGTCCGGCGCGCCGGATCGAGCCGGGTCCGCCAGAGCCGCAGCACCTCACCCGCGAGCCCCGGCGGCGCGTTGTCCCAGCCGTCCGAGACGATCACCAGCCGGTCCGGGGAATCCTCCAGCGCGTCCAGGATCCGGCTCCCGAGCGGCGTCGGCCCCCAGGGGCGCGCCATCAGCGGATCGGCCCGCCCCGAGGTCCAGTGGCCGCGGTACGCGCCCTCGGCGGCGAGCGCGCCCAGCAGGAAGCGCGCGGCGACGGCGACCGCGAGCGGACGGCGGCGCTTGACTCCGGAGCCGTACGAGGAATGGCTGTCGTCCAGCACGGCCGACACCCGCCCCCAGGTCCCGGCGTGGGAGCCCGCGGCCCGTAGGGCGGCGGTCCGCAGCGCCCGCTCCAGCCCGGCCCGGCGCGCGCGGCGTTCGGAGAGCGGCAGGGAGAGGACGTACAGCGCCAGCCGGGTCAGCGGCATCCCGGCCAGCCGGTCGTCGGCGAGCCCGGTCGCCCCGGCCGTCCGCAGCCGCTCCAGCCGGGTCATCCGGGGCGCGGCCCGCTCCAGGAACAGGTCCCGCGGTACGCGGTGGCGCGCGGCGAAACCGGCGGCGACCGTGAACGGCAGCTCGTAGACGGCCCGCTGGTCGTACCGGGCCCGGCGGTACGCGTCGAGCAGCGGATGCCCGTAGCGCACCCGGGCCCGGGGCCGGAAGAGGAAGTCGCCCAGCTCGCCGGGGACACCGGGGGCACCAGAGACACCGGGGCCCGCCTCCAGCACCCGGGACGGCAGATGGACGTGGCGTACGGCCGACTTCAGACCGCGGCGGTACTTGACCGCGTCGTGTCCCAGGTCCGGCCGGGCCGCCAGCCAGTCCCGCTGGATCGCCCGGGTCCTGCGGTTGTTCACCCCGGCCGCGCGCAGCGCCCGGAACAGCCGGTACACGCGCTGCGGCGGCAGCACGGCGAGCCGGGCGGCGATCAGCGGACCCTCGGCGCGCTTCTGCTCCGCCGTGGCCTCGCCCGCGGTGCGCAGCAGCCCCTCCACGATCAGGGCCGCGTTGTGGTCGTTGATGTCGAGCGCGAGGGCGGCCGCGTACAGGGGCCGGTAGTTGACCCGGACGTACTCGTGCAAAAAGCCCAGCGACAGCCGCTGCCCGGCCGCCTCGGACCGGAACTCGCGCTGCCCGGTGGCGGTGACCGCCGCGTTGACGAAGAGCAGTACGTCCTCTGCTGCCACGAGATCGGCACAGGTCTCGTCGGCGGTCGACGGAGCCATGGTCTCCCCAAGGGGCGCGGGGTAAGGGAAACCGGCCGGGGAATGGGGGTGCGAACAGCGTCGACAGTGCTTCAAAGGCAAGTTTCGGAAGTCGTACCGGAGTCCCGCGGCCGGTGCGGCTCAACGTAACATCATATGAATCTCACGGTCCTGTGGATAAACCCGGGGCCGGACGCCGGGCGATCGGCACACTGGGTCACGGCACATCGCCTACGCATCGCATCGCACGACACGGCGGACGACCACAGGACGTATGGGGACCATGACTTCCACGACGACGACATCGCGACAGCCGGACCCGGACCCGGACTCCGGGGTGACGGCTCCGTCCGGCCGGGCCCGGGTCGGCCTCTTCGGCGCCGGTCCCTGGGCCGAGGCCACCCAGGCCCCGGCCATCGCCGGTCATGACGGCGTCGACTTCGCGGGCGTCTGGGCGCGCCGCCCGGAGGCCGCGCGGGCCCTCGCCGAGGCCCACGGCACCACCGCCTACAGCGGTGAGGACGGCATCGGTGGACTGCTCGCCGCCTGTGACGCCGCCGCCTTCGCCCTGCCGCCGGACGTCCAGGCCCCCCTGGCGGCCAGGGCCGCGCGGGCCGGACGCCATGTCCTGCTGGACAAGCCGGTCGCCACGGATGTCGCCACCGCCCGGGAGGCGGCCGACGCGGTGGCCCGCGCGGGCGTCGCCTCCGTGGTGTTCTGCACCCTGCGGTTCGCCCGGGAGACCAGGCTCTGGATCGACCAGCAGATCGCGACCGGGGGCTGGTTCACGGCCCGCGCCCAGTGGCTCGGCGCGCTCTACGCCCCGGGCGGCACCAGTCCGTACGCGGCGTCGCCCTGGCGGCGCGAGCGGGGCGGCCTGTGGGATCTGGGCCCCCATATGCTCTCCGTGCTGATACCGGTCCTGGGCGAGGTGACCGCCGTGACGGCGGCCCCCGGCCCCGAGGGCACGGCCCATCTCGTACTGCGCCATTCCTCGGGCGCGTCCAGTACGGCCACCCTGGGGCTGAGCGCGCCGCCCAAGGCCGCGGCGGTGATCGTGGAATGCCTCGGGGACAGCGGTACGACGGTCATGCCCGAGTGGTCCGACCCGGTGGCCGCGTTCCGGGACGCCCTGGACGCCCTGCTGGAGAGCGCCCGTACGGGCCGCCCGCACCCCTGCGACATCCACTTCGGCACCCGGCTGACGGAACTGCTCGCCACGGCGGAGGCCCAGATGTCCGAGATATCCGCAACCGCCGCAACCGCCGCAACCGCCGCAACCGCTGAAACCGCCGAGACGTCCGAGGTGTCCGGGGCCGCCGAAGGGTCGGCGAAGCCGGAGTAGGCCGAGTGGCCCGCGGCTCCGGGGGCGGCCGTCAGGCCCGGCCGCCCCGGCGCAGCGCGTCCATGACCGCCTCGTCGGTCCTGGCCACCACGGCGGAGCCGTCGTCGGCGGTGATGATCGGGCGCTGGATCAGCCGGGGATGCCCGGCCAGCGCCTCGATCCACCGCTCGCGCGCCGCCGCGTCCCTGGGCCACTCCCGCAGTCCCAGCTCCTTCGCGGCCGTCTCCTGGGTCCGGGTGACGTCCCACGGCTCCAGCCCGAGCCGGGTGAGCACCTCCCGGATCTCGGCCGCCGAAGGGACGTCCTCCAGATAGCGCCGAACGGTGTACGAGGCCCCTTCGCCGTCGAGCAGCCGGACGGCGGTACGGCACTTCGAGCAGGCCGGATTGATCCAGATCTCCATGGCGACAAAGGTAGCGCGCACCCCGTCTGGCCAGGGCCGATTGTCAGTGCCGCTCGATAGAATGAACAACAGTTCGGGATGGTCCCGCCACCGCAGCTGGAGGTTGTCGATGGCCGTATCCAGACTCATGAGGAAGCCCGCCCGGGGCGCGCACACGACCCCGCCCGCACCGCTGACGAAGAAGCCGCTCCCCGCCGGACAGCCCCGGGAGTGGTACGTGACGCACAACCGCCGGCTGAAGGCGATGCGCCTCGCGATCGCCCTGCTGGACTCGGGCGTCTACCACCCGTCGACCGCCGACAACGCCCGGATCCGTTCCACCGCCGACCACATAGGCATCCATCCCCCCTCCGACACCACCTGCCGCATGGTCCGCGCCCTCATCCGCTACGGCCGCTGACCGCTGACGCTCCCGCCGCCCGTGCCCCCTCCGAGGGGGTACGGGCCGGGAGGCGTCTCCGGGGCGCGCGGCGACCGCGCGCCCGGCCTCCGGCGGTCCGCGGTCGCCGCGCGCCCCGGCGGCACCCCCCGCCCTCCGGCGCCCCCATATGGCCGCGCCGCGCACCCCGCAGGCCGTACGGTCATGTACCGCACCAACCCTCGGGTCCCATAGGATTTCCACATGAGTTCGCGAGCCGTCCCCGGTGGTCAGCCCAGTGTCAGCGTCGTCGTGATCACCTACAACGACGCCGCGCATGTCGTTGACGCCGTCCGGTCCGCACTCGCCCAGGGCGAGTCCGTCTCCGAGGTGATCGTCGTGGACGACCACTCCTCCGACGGCACCCCCGCCGCCCTCGCCGCGTTCGACGGCGAATCCCGCGTCCGGGTGATCCGCCGCGAGACCAACAGCGGCGGCTGCGGTACCCCCCGCAACGACGGCATCGCCGCCGCCACCGGTTCCCACGTCCTCTTCCTCGACAGTGACGATCTGCTCGTGCCCGGCGCCGCCGAAGGCCTGCTGGCCGCCGCCCGCGAGCACGGCGCGGACGTCACCGCCGGGGTCTGCGTCCGCCGTGAGCTGCCCGGCGGCCGGGAAACGGTCTGGGCCCCCGCGATCTACGACCGGGAACAGGGCGCCGAACTCCCCGGCACGGTCGTCGACGGCATCGCGGACCATCCCGAGCTGCTCCACGACACACTCTCCGTGAACAAGCTCTACCGGCGCTCGTTCCTCACGGCCCACGGCCTCACCTTCCCCGACGGGGCCTTCCACTACGAGGACTTCGTCTTCACGGCCGGGGTCTACGCCGCCGCGCCCCGGATCGCCGTCACCGGCATACCCGTCTACATCTGGCATGTCCGCCGCCGGGCGGCCACGCTCTCCATCTCCCTGCGCCGGGCGTCGATCGCCAACTGGGAGCACCGGGTCGCCGCGCACGCCGGGGTGGTCGAGGTCTTCCGGAAGGCCGGACTCGACGCGCTGGCGACCGCCGCGCGGACCAAGTTCGTCGACTACGACCTGCCGATGTACCTCCGGGAGCTGCCGCAGCGCTCCGCCGAGTACCGGGCGGCGTGGTGGACGGTGACCCGCGCCCATCTCGCGGAGTTCGACCCGGCCGCCCTCGCCGCCGCCCGGCCCGCCGCCCGCTGGTCCGCCGCCGCCCTGCTGCACGCCCCGGAGCCGTTCGGGGTGCCCCGGCTGGTGGAGCTGGCCGCGCCCCGGCCCCGGCTGATCCCGCCGTACGCCACCGGCCCCGGCGGTGAGCCCGTCTTCGCCGCCGCCCCCGGCGACGTACCGCTTGATGGTCTGACCGGGCCGACCGGGCCGGGCGGGCCGGCGGTGCTGCCGCCCGAGGAGCTGCCGGTCGCCGTCGACGGCCGGGTCACCATAGGTTCCGCCGTACGGCTGTCGATCACCGTGCACGAGCTGTACGGCAGGCTCGCGGCCCTCGGCCCCGTCGCCGCCACCCTCACCCTCACCGAGCGTTCCGGTGCCGCGCCCGCCCTGTCCGTACGGGCGCCGCTGCTCCCCGGCGACGACTGCTGGGAGGCGACGCCCGCCGTCCCCCTGGACGACCTGGTGCCCTCCGGGCGGCTCTCCGCCTGGGCGGTCGAGGTCCGGGTCGAGTACGCGGACGGCTCGTCCACCACCGCCGAGGTCCGCGCCCACGCCGCGCAGAACGCCCGCCGCCGGGTGGTCGTCAAGCGGGGCCGCCCCTTCCTCGTCCAGGCGGGAGCCTCGCCCCGGCGGGCCCTGGTGCTGCGGACCGCCGACGGGGTCGAAGGCGTACGGCGGGTGCTCGGCGGCCGGCTCCGGCGCCTGATCGCCCGCCGCTGAGCTGCCCCGACCGCCCCTGCTGAGCTGCCCCGACCGCCCCGCTGAGACGCCCCGCCCCGGAGCCGGGACGCGCCCGCCGCAGTCGCCCCACCACCCGGAGTCACGGAATCCGCTTCTGTCCCGCTCCGCGCGCCGGTGAAACGCGCCCCACAAGCCCCCGCACGACACTTGACTTTCACCCGGCTCCAACCCCGGCGCTTACCCGGATCCTTTTGGAGCCCACTCGTTCCGCAAGGTAATCTTTGCCCCGCGCCAGGATCCGCAAAAGGGGCCTGCGCGGCCTACAGACACCGGTGGCAGCACGTCGGTGACCCACGACCTGTGCCACGTTGGTTCGTGTGCTGCATTTTTGAGAGGACACGGATGCCGACACGCGATGTCCCGGATGTGAGCGTCGTGATCATCGTTTACAACGATGAGGAGCGGCTCCCCCGAGCGGTCCGGTCGGTACTCGACCAGACCCTCAACAACCTCGAAGTGATCATCGCCGACGACTGCTCGACGGACGGCACCGAGCAGGTCGCCCGCGCCCTCGCCGCAGCCGACCCCCGGGTCCGCTACGAGCGCCTGGAGCAGAACAGCGGCGGTTGCAGCGCCCCCCGCAACCGGGGTATCGCCGTCGCCCGCGCGCCGCACATCATGTTCCTCGACAGCGACGACGAGCTGCCCCGGCACGCCTGCAAGAGCATGCTGCTGGTGGCCGAGGAGACCGGCGTCGACTTCGTCACCGGTGAGGTCACCCGGTACTTCGAGGAGAACGACACCACCGGGCTCTGGTATCCGCGGCTCTTCACCCGGCAGCAGGTCGTCGAGGGCATCGCGGAGGAGCCCGACTACTTCTTCGACCACCTCTCCACCAACAAGCTCTACCGGACCGCCTTCATCCGGGACAACGGCCTCTTGTTCCCCGAGGGCATCCACTACGAGGACCAGCTGTTCTCCGCCCAGGCGTACACCCTGGCCGAGTCCTTCGCCGTGGTGCCCTGGTCCGTCTACACCTGGCGGCTCGCCCCGGAGAGCGTCTCCATCTCCTCCAGCCGCCACAAGATCCAGAACGTCCGGGACCGGATCGGGGTCGCCCGGCTGATCGACGCCTGGTTCGAGGAGCACGGCCACAGCGCCCTGCGCCCGGAGAAGGACTACAAGTTCCTCCGCCACGACTTCCGCCTCTACCTCGGCGACCTGCCCTTCCGTGATCTGGAGTGGATCGAGGAGTTCGCCGAGGCGGTCAACCCGTACCTCGACGAGATCGCCGAAGAGACCTACGACCGGCTCTCCCGCGAGGAGCGGATCTGCCTCCACCTGCTGCGCGTCGGCCGGCTCGCCGACCTCCAGGTGGCCGCCCGCGAGCTGGGCAGCGCGCTGATCGCCCCCCGCTTCGTCTGCGAGGGCGACGACGGCACCGTCTACTGGGGCACCGAGGTCCCCACCGACCCGCGCGGCCGGTCCGAGCTGAACCTCGACGAGCGCCACATCCGCGACCAGGTCCTCAGCGGCGGCCAGATCCGCCACGAGATCGAGTCGCTGGTACCCGACGGCGCCGTCCTCAAGCTCACCCTCCGCACCTACGACCCCGCCGGGATCATCACCGACGGCGTCGAGGCCAGCCTGAAGCTCGCCGCCCACGGCAAGCCCCTGGCCGTCCCGCTGGAGCTGCGCCCCGACGGCGACGGCCAGTACGTCTCCCGGGCCGGGCTCGACCTGCGCCGGGTACCGGTCGGCAAGGCCGGAGTCGCCGTCCGCCGCCACCCCGTGGTCGCCCTGGAGTACGACGGCGCCCGCCGCGCCGACCCGATCCTCGCCCCGCACGGCCTGCCCGCGCACCGCGCGTCGGTGACGTACAACACCGTCGGCGTCCACGAGGCCCTGGTCCGGCCCGAACTGCGCGGCCAGGGCCGCCTGGAGGTCTCCTGGCAGCGCCAGGGCGTCCTCAAGGCGCTCCAGCCGATGGGTCCGTACGCCCGCAAGGTCAAGAAGAAGGTCGGCCGGGTCAAGAAGGTCTTCGCCGGCAACGAGGGCAAGGCCACCGTCTACGACACCTTCTCCAAGCTGCCCCGCAAGCGCAGCCTCGCCGTCTTCGAGGCGTCCGAGGGCCGCGGCTACTGCGACAACCCCCGCTACATCTACGAGGAGCTGCGCCGCCGCAACCTCCCCATCGACGTGGTGTGGTCCTACAACGGCGACCGCTCCTCGTTCCCCGAGGGCGTTCCCCTGGTCCGCCGCGGCAGCTGGGCGTACGGCCGGGCCCTCGCCCGCGCCAGCTACTGGGTCGACTCCCACAACCTGCCCTACCTGTACGGCAAGCCGAACGGCACCCGCTACCTCCAGACCTGGCACGGCCAGACCCTGAAGGCGATGGGCTTCGACGTACCGTCGCTCCGCCAGGCCCCGGCCCCGGACCAGCAGGCGTTCCGCGACGGCGTGGCCCGCTGGGACTCCCTGGTCTGCCCCAGCTCCGAGTTCGAGCGGACCTTCGTCCCCGCCTTCGAGGTCGACGCCGAGCTGATCCGCTCCGGCTACCCCCGCAACGACGTCCTGGTCCGCTGGGCCGAGCCCGAGCAGCGGGCCCGCGCGGCGGCCGTCCGCGAGCGGCTGCACATCCCGGCCGAGAAGAAGGTCCTGCTCTACGCCCCGACCTTCCGGGACGCCGCCCGCGGCACCGGCCAGTCGATCCGGGTGGACTTCGAGGAGCTGGCCGCCACGCTCTCCGACGAGTGGATCGTCGTCGTCCGGGCCCACCCGTACGACCGCTTCAAGGTCGCCCCCCGCCTCGCGCACTTCCTCCGCGACGGCGCCGGGTTCCCCGACATCAACGATCTGCTGCTGAGCTGCGACGCCGTCCTCACCGACTACTCGTCGCTGATGTTCGACTACGCCAACACGGGCCGGCCGATCCTGCTCTACACCGACGACTACGACGACTACCGCGGCGGCGACCGCGGGATGTACTACGACCTGGAGGAGATCGCCCCCGGCCCGATGCTGACCACCACGGACCAGCTCGCCGCCGCCATGGGCGACCTCGACGGAGTGGCCGAGCGGCACGCCGACCGCTACGCCCGCTTCCAGGAGATGTTCTGCTCGTACGAGACCGGCTACGCCAGCAAGATCGTGGTCGACGCTTTTTTCGAAGGCGGTACCCGTGACTGAGGCCAACCCCCCGCGCAATGTCTTCTTCGTCGGTATCGACGTGGACTCCATGGGCGGCTCCCAGCGCGTGCTGCACACCCTGGCCCAGGGCATGGGCGACCGGGGCCACCGGGTGGAGCTGATCGGTATCCGCCCCAGCCCCGAGCCGTTCCCGTACAACGCCGACGGGCGTTCCTACGCCCATACGACCCTGCTCGCCGAGCCCAGCACGCCCCGGCCCCGGCCGCGTACCGTCGGCAACCGGATCAGCCCGGCCCGGCGGGCCGAGGCCCGTCAGCTGCGCTCCGAGCGCGACGACGCCCGGGCCGACCTCACCCGGCGGCTGGCCGCCGTCCGCGACGGCTATATCGTCTTCGGCTCCCCGTGGGCCGCGGACTGGGTGCTCAGCCTGGAGTGGCAGCACCTCAAGGGCATCGGCCAGTACCACGAGTCCTTCGCCCAGGCCCGCCGCGGCCCCAACCTGGGACTCATCAAGCGGCACTACCCGCTGATGGAGAAGTCGCTGGTGCTGAGCGACGGCGACGCCGAGGAGTTCCGCAACCAGCGGGTCCCCAATGTCTCCGTGATGCCGAACCCGCTGCCGTTCTACCCGGACACCGCCGCCCCGGTGGACACCAGGAAGATCGGCGCGGTGGGTCGGCTCGACCCGATCAAGCGGCTCGACCGGCTGATCGAGGCGTTCGCCGCCGCCCTGCCCGGCCGCTCCGGCTGGGAGCTGCACCTCTTCGGCGACGGCCCGCTGGAGGCCGATCTGCGCCGGGTCGCCGAGCGCGCGGGCGTGGCCGAGCAGGTCGTCTTCCGGGGCACGGCCAACGACATGGCGGCCGTCTACCGCGAGCTGTCCGTGGTGGCGATCAGCAGTGAGCGGGAGGGCCGCCCGATGGCCCTCGCGGAGGCCGCGGCCTGCGGCGTCCCCTGTGTCAGCTTCGACCTCTCCGGCGGCGTACGCGAACTCGTCGACCACGGCCGTACGGGCACCCTGGTGCCCTCCGGCGACGTACCGGCGCTCTCCGACGCGCTGGGCGAGCTGATGGACTCCGGCGAACTGCGGACCCGCTACGGCGCCGCCGGTCGCGAGCACGTCAAGCATCTGTCGCTGACGCGGGTCCTGGACCGCTGGGACCGGGTCTTCGAAGAGATCGACCGCTGACCGTCCGATCCCGCGTCGCCCTCGCTTCGGCTTCCCCTTCGCCGATCCCACGGGCCCCGGCCGCCGCGCCGGGGCCCGGCTCCCTACCAGGGCATTCGTGTCACAGCCCTGTCCCGGAGCGGCCGGGATCGGCCGGAGCCGGTCCCTCCATTGGTAAAATGCCCCAATGACCTGGCTCATCACCGGCGGCGCCGGATACATCGGCTCCCATGTCGTCAAGGCAATGACCGAGGCGGGCGAGGACGTCGTCGTCCTCGACGACCTCAGCACCGGCAACCCCGCGCGCGTGCCGCAGGGCATCGTGCTGGAGCGGGGCACGGTCCTCGACCGCGCCTTCGTGGACCGGGTGCTCCGCGAGCACTCGATCGACGGCATCGTGCATCTCGCCGGGAAGAAGCAGGTCGCCGAGTCCGTCGAGCGCCCCCTGTACTACTACCGGGAGAACGTCCAGGGTCTGGAGACCCTGCTGGAGGCCGCGGCCGAGGCCGGAGTCACCCGCTTCCTCTTCTCCTCCTCGGCGTCCGTCTACGGCATGCCCGACGTCGACCTCGTCACCGAGGACACCCCCTGCGCCCCGCTCAGCCCCTACGGCGAGACCAAGCTCGCCGGGGAGTGGCTGGTCCGGGCCGCGGGCAAGGCGCACGCCATCTCCACCTCCTGCCTGCGCTACTTCAACGTGGCGGGCGCGGCCACCCCCGAGCTGGCCGACACCGGGGTCTTCAACCTGGTGCCGATGGTGTTCGAGCGGATCGACGCCGGGGCCGCCCCCCGGATCTTCGGCGACGACTACGCCACCCCCGACGGGACCTGCATCCGCGACTACATCCATGTCGAGGACCTGGCCGACGCCCATCTGGCGGCGGCCCGCAAGCTCGCCGAGTTCTCCGCCGCGGGCGAGGTACGCGACCTCACGCTCAACATCGGCCGTGGTGAGGGCGTCTCCGTACGCGAGATGATCGGCCTGATCGACGAGGTCACGGGCAACACGGTCGAGGCCACCGTTACCCCGCGCCGCCCCGGCGACCCGGCGCAGGTCGTCGCCTGCGCCGACCTGATCCACACCGAGCTGGGCTGGAAGGCGCGGCACGAGGTCCGGGACATGATCTCCTCCGCCTGGGAGGGCTGGAACCGCAAGGGCTGATCCGCCCCGTGATACCCCGAGGGGGGCCGCCGTTGTCGCTGTCGGCGTACTCCAGCAGCTTCGCGGGGAGCCCGGTGTCCTTGAGCGCGTCGGCGATCGCGTCCCGGGTGGCGCCCC
>NZ_JBEYIS010000094.1:0-18512 GCF_040635975.1 Streptomyces sp. NPDC006798 | reverse complement strand
GGGAGAGTAGGACGCCGCCGAACAATCTTTAGTCAGTGAGGGCTCTGGCCCCTGGAGACAGTAATGTCTCGGGGCCAGAGCCCTTTCTGCATTTCAGGGAAAGAGAGAGGCGGCGCAGGCCACCCCTGTGCGGACGTGATCCCCGCTGACGGTAAAGTCGTGGGGCATCGTAGGCACGTTCCCCAGGAGGCCCCGGGTGGAGGTCCAGGAGACCCGCGTTCAGACGGACCGGGTACTCACTATCCCCAACATCCTCAGCATGGCCCGGCTGGCCGGTGTGCCGCTCTTTCTGTGGCTGATTCTCCGGCCCGAGTTCGGCGGGCCGAAGAGCGACGGCTGGGCCCTGCTGGTACTGATGCTCAGCGGGATCAGTGACTATCTCGACGGGAAACTCGCCCGGCGCTGGAACCAGATCAGCAGCCTCGGCCGGCTGCTGGACCCGGCCGCGGACCGGCTGTACATCCTCTCCACCCTGGTCGGTCTCACCTGGCGGGAAATCCTGCCACTCTGGCTGACCGCGGTCCTCCTGGCGCGAGAGCTGATGCTGCTGGTGATGGTGTGGATCCTCCGGCGGCACGGTTACCCGCCGCCCCAGGTGAACTTCCTCGGCAAGGCCGCCACCTTCAACCTGATGTACGCCTTCCCGCTACTGCTCCTGAGTGACGGCTCGGGGTGGCTTGCGTCACTTGCCGCCGTTTTCGGATGGGCGTTCGCAGGATGGGGTACAACTCTGTATTGGTGGGCAGGGATCCTGTACGTGGTCCAGGTCCGTCGTCTCGTCAAGGCGGATACAGCGGCCGATTGACCTCGTTGATGCGCTGCCGTGCAGTGTTGCCGGTCGCGTATGACGCCAAGAGGGCCTCTTAGGACGAGCGCAGTCGGCTGGGCCGTCGTCTCTCAAGGAGGACGCTTCCGACATGAAGGCCGTCGTGATGGCCGGTGGCGAAGGAACCCGGCTTCGCCCCATGACTTCCAGTATGCCCAAGCCGCTTCTGCCGGTCGCCAACCGGCCGATTATGGAGCATGTGCTGCGGCTACTCAAGAGGCACGGTCTCACCGAGACAGTGGTGACCGTCCAGTTCCTCGCGTCACTCGTCAAGAATTACTTCGGGGACGGCGAGGAGCTCGGAATGGAGCTCACCTATGCCAATGAGGAGAAACCGCTAGGAACCGCGGGCAGTGTGAAGAATGCCGAGGAGGCGCTGAAGGACGACGCATTCCTTGTTATCTCGGGGGACGCGCTCACCGACTTCGATCTGACCGACCTGATCTCCTTCCACAAGGAGAAGGGCGCGATGGTCACCGTATGTCTGACCCGGGTGCCCAATCCGCTGGAATTCGGTATCACCATCGTCGACGAGGCGGGCCAGGTCGAGCGCTTTCTGGAGAAGCCGACCTGGGGTCAGGTGTTCTCGGACACCGTCAATACCGGTATCTATGTCATGGAGCCCGAGGTCTTCGACTATGTCGAGGCCGATGTCCCGGTCGACTGGTCGGGCGATGTCTTTCCGCAGCTCATGAAGGAGGGCAAGCCGATCTACGGCTATGTCGCCGAAGGCTACTGGGAGGACGTCGGTACCCATGAGAGCTATGTGAAGGCCCAGGCCGATGTACTGGAGGGCAAGGTCGAGGTCGAACTCGACGGCTTCGAGATCTCGCCCGGCGTATGGGTCGCGGAAGGCGCCGAGGTCCACCCGGACGCGGTCCTGCGCGGTCCCCTGTACATCGGGGACTACGCGAAGGTCGAAGCCGATGCCGAGATCCGCGAGCACACGGTCGTCGGCTCCAATGTCGTCGTCAAGAGCGGAGCCTTCCTCCACAAGGCGGTGATCCACGACAACGTCTACATCGGGGAGCAGTGCAATCTCCGGGGCTGTGTCGTCGGCAAGAACACCGACATCATGCGGGCCGCCCGGATCGAGGAGGGCGCGGTCATCGGCGACGAGTGCCTCGTCGGCGAGGAGTCCGTGGTCCAGGGCAATGTACGGATCTATCCGTTCAAGACCATCGAGGCCGGTGCCTTCGTCAACACCTCGGTGATCTGGGAGTCCCGCGGGCAGGCGCATCTCTTCGGCGCCCGGGGCGTTTCCGGGATCCTCAATGTGGAGATCACCCCCGAACTGGCGGTCCGGCTGGCGGGGGCGTACGCGACCACTCTGAAGAAGGGCTCCACGGTCACCACGGCCCGGGACCACTCGCGCGGTGCCCGGGCGCTGAAGCGGGCCGTCATCTCCGCTCTCCAGGCCAGCGCGATCGACGTCCGCGACCTGGAGAGCGTGCCCCTCCCGGTGGCCCGGCAGCAGACGGCCCGCGGCAGTGCGGGCGGGATCATGATCCGTACCTCCCCGGGGGTGCCGGACTCCGTCGACATCATGTTCTTCGACGAACGCGGAGCGGATCTCTCCCAGGCCGGACAGCGGAAGCTGGACCGGGTCTACGCCCGCCAGGAATACCGCCGGGCGTTCCCCGGGGAGATCGGGGATCTGTACTTCCCGGCCAGCGTCTTCGACTCGTACACCGGATCACTGCTGCGGAACGTGGACATCACGGGCATCGCCGAATCAGGGCTGAAGGTCGTCGTCGATGCCTCCAACGGCAGTGCCGGACTCGTTCTGCCCAGTCTGCTCGGCCGGCTCGGGGTGGACGCGCTGACCATCAACCCGGGGCTCGACGAGGCCCGGCCCACCGAGACCGCGGAGACCCGCAGGGCCGGACTGGTCCGGCTCGGTGAGATCGTGGCGTCCGCGCGGGCCGCGTTCGGGGTGCGGTTCGACCCCGTGGGCGAACGGCTGTCGCTGGTCGACGAGCGCGGCCGGATCATCGAGGACGACCGGGCGCTGCTCGTCCTGCTCGAACTGGTCGCGGCCGAGCGGCGCGGTGGCAAGGTGGCGCTGCCGGTGACCACCACCAGGATCGCCGAGCAGGTGGCCGCGTACCACGGTACCGAGGTGGAGTGGACCACGACTTCGCCCGACGATCTGACCCGGGTCGGCCGGGAGGAGACGACGATCTTCGGCGGTGACGGCCGGGGCGGGTTCATCGTGCCGGAGTTCAGCAGTGTCTTCGACGGTACGGCCGCTCTGGCGCGGCTGGTCGGGCTGGTGGCCAGGACCCAGCTCACCGTCAGCCAGATCGACGCGAGGATCCCCCGGGCCCATGTCCTCAAGCGGGACCTCGCGACGCCCTGGGCGGTCAAGGGGCTGGTGATGCGCCGGGTCGTGGAGGCCGCCGGTGAGCGGCAGGTCGACACCACGGACGGGGTACGGGTCGTGGAGACCGACGGGCGATGGGTGATGGTGCTGCCCGACCCGGCGGAGGCCGTCACCCATTTGTGGGCCGAGGGACCCGACGAAGCCTCGGCCCGGGCCCTGCTCGACGAGTGGGCGGCCGTGGTCGACAGCGCAGGTCACTGAGGTGTGAACGGAGTGCGGGGCGGCGGACCGGAACGCCGCCCCGCGCCCGGGTGGGGCCGTTCGGCGGTATCGGGGGCGACGTGCGACGATGTGCGGCATGCCGCAGCAGCCCCCCGCGCAGACTCCCCTGCGGGGCACCGGATCGCGCCCGGGTTCCCCGCCCGCCCGCCCCGATGCCTCGATGTCGCTGCTGACCAATGTGATGGAGCACAGCCTCGACGACGGGTACGCGGAGGCGGCGGCGCGCCGGGCCGAGGGCGGCGGGCTGCCCCGGACCCTGAAGGCGAAACTCTGGCTGGGCGCCGGGCTGGTACTGACCGCGGGCATCGTCACCGTGGGAGCCGCCGAGGCGCGGATATCGGCACCGGTGGTCGCCAAGGAGCGCGAGGAGCTGATCGACCGCATCGAGGCGGAGACCGGAGATGTCGACGCCCTGCAGAACGAAGTCGAGGCACTCCGTACCGAGGTGGGGGAGCGTCAGCGGCGGGCCCTGCGGTCGGAGGGCGGTGACCAGGGGCGGACGGTGGCCCTGCTGGCCGGGGCGACCGAGGTCGAGGGCCCGGGGGTGAAACTCGTCGTCGACGACGCCAAGGGCACCGGCGGCGGGGACGGCGGCGGGCCGCGTGAGACCAGTGGGTTCAGTGATACCGGCCGGGTACGGGACCGCGATATGCAGCGGGTCGTCAACGGGCTGTGGGAGTCGGGCGCCGAGTCCGTCGCCATCAACGGGCAGCGGCTGACCGCCCTGTCGGCGATCCGGGCCGCGGGGGACGCCATACTGGTCGACAACAGACCGCTGGTGCCGCCGTACACGGTGCTGGCGGTGGGGGACGGCAAGAAGCTGAACACGACGTTCCAGGACAGTGCGGACGGACATTATTTGCACGCGCTCCGGGAGAACTTCGGGATCCGTTTCAGCATCTCCACTGAGGACAGGGTGCGGCTGCCGGCCGCGCCGAGCCTGATCGTACGTACAGCGGAACCGGGAAGCCCCGATGCCCCGAGGGGGAGCGGGCGGGAGCGGACCGACTCAGGGAAGGGCACATCGTGATCGCCGTACTGGGCCTCGTCGTGGGAGTCGTGGCCGGACTCTTGGTCCGGCCCGAGGTACCGGCCGTGGTCGAGCCCTATCTCCCGATCGCCGTCGTCGCGGCGCTCGACGCGGTCTTCGGCGGGCTGCGGGCGATGCTGGACGGGATCTTCGTCGACAAGGTCTTCGTCGTGTCGTTCCTGTCGAACGTGGTCGTGGCCGCGTTGATCGTCTTCCTCGGGGACAAGCTGGGCGTGGGCGCTCAGCTGTCGACCGGTGTCGTGGTCGTGCTCGGTATCCGGATCTTCTCCAACGCGGCGGCCATCCGCCGCCATGTCTTCCAGGCGTGACGCCGGTGGAGCGGGAGACGACCAGGGACCGGGAGCCGGACGGGCCCGACCGCACGGAACCGGCCGGTACGCCGGCACGGCCCGGCCCGGCGGAACAGGCGGGTCCGGGGGCCGGATCCGCCGGGCCGACCGGCCGTCAGCGGCTGAAGGCCGGTCTGTGGCCGCCGAGAGTGACCCGGGCCCAACTGACGGTGGCCCTGCTGCTCTTCGTCCTCGGTCTCGGCCTCGCCATCCAGGTACGGTCCACCAGCGACAACAGCGCGCTGCGCGGGGCCCGTCAGGAGGACCTCGTGCGGATCCTCGACGAGCTGGACAGCCGCACCGAGCGGCTGGAGGACGAGAAGCGGCGGCTGGAGGAGCAGCGGACGGAGCTGGAGAACAGTTCGGACCAGGCGGAGGAGGCCCGGCGGCAGACCCGGCAGAAGGAGCAGCAGCTGGGCATCCTCGCCGGTACGGTGGCGGCACAGGGTCCCGGTATCACCCTCACCGTCGACGACCGGTCCGGCACCGTGGAGCCGGACATGCTGCTGGACGCCGTGCAGGAGCTGCGGGCGGCCGGCGCGGAGGCGATCGAGGTGAACGGGAACCGTGTCGTCGCCGATACGTACTTCACCGGTTCCGGTGGGAGCGTCGAGGTGGACGGGAAGAAGATCACCGCCCCGTACCGGTTCGAGGTGATCGGCAAGCCGCAGGACCTGGAACCGGCCCTGAACATTCCTGGGGGAATCGTGCGGACACTGGAGAAGGAGCAGGCCACGGCCGTGGTGGCGCGTTCGGAGAAGATCGTCGTGGACGCCTTGCGACCTGGGAAGCAGCCTGACTACGCTCGGTCGTCAACGCGGTGAGGCGTCGGAAGTCGATGCCCGGTATGTCCGGGTGCGAGACCGCGGGGGGTCGGAACGACGACTTCGCGCGGTGTGGTGGAAACTGTCTGGTGGGTACGGACGTTGTGAGGATGTCCGGGTCGGCAGGCGTCGTTGAGAGTTCGTCCTGCCCCACGGGCGGGTCTATTTCGGTCAAGGGGAATCGCCCGTGAAGTTGTTTGCGAAGTTGTTCGGCAAGAGTGCCCGCGAGGACGGCGGCAGCGCCAGGCACCGTGCGCGCCGTCAGGACCAGCAGGAGGAGCAGCAGGGCGGCCAGCGTCCGCTCTTCCGGGACGAGGTCGGTGGTCCGGCCGGTGGGTATCCGGGGGGCCCCGGCGCGTCTGTTGACCCTGCCGGTGCCGGGCGCATAGGTTTCGGGGAATCATCGACCGCGGGTGCGGGCGGCGGGTATGCCCCCGACCCCTATGCGACCAATCCCCATGGGGGACAGCCGCGGCAGGAGGACCCTTCCATGGCGGGTGTGACGGTCTGTACGAGGTGCGGTCACCGCAACCCCGATTCCGGCCGGTTCTGCTCCAACTGCGGCGCGCCGCTGCGGCCCGGAGTGGCACCCGAGCGGTCCTCCGAGACGACGTCGACGATCTCCATCTCCGGACTGGAGGCGTACGACTCGGAGACGACGGGCCAGACCGCGCTGCCGTCGCTGTCGCCGGAGGCCCAGGCCGCGGTGGACGCCCTGCCGCTGGGTTCGGCGCTGCTGGTGGTGCGCCGCGGGCCCAACTCGGGCAGCCGGTTCCTGCTGGACGGGGATCTGACGACCGCTGGCCGTCATCCGCAGAGCGATATCTTCCTCGACGACGTGACGGTCTCCCGGCGCCATGTGGAGTTCCGCCGCGGACCGGACGGCAGCTTCAGCGTCGCCGACGTCGGCAGCCTGAACGGCACCTATGTCAACCGTGAGCCCATCGACTCCGCCTATCTGACGAGCGGGGACGAGGTTCAGATCGGCAAGTACCGGATGGTCTTCTACGCGAGCCACGCGAGCCAGCGGGGCTACTGATCGCCGGTCGTCGCGGGGTATCCGCGGGAAGGCGCATGGTGCGAACACCGACGGGGGGTGCCGGAGACGGCACCCCGGGCCCGGGAGAGAGGCTGATGAGCATCGGTACGGTGCTCACCCAGCTGCACGACGAGTTTCCCGAGGTCACCATTTCCAAGATCCGCTTTCTGGAGGCGGAGGGGCTGGTCGAGCCCCGGCGTACCCCGTCGGGGTACCGCAAGTTCTCCCGGGCGGATGTGGAGCGGCTGGCGCAGGTGCTGCGGATGCAGCGCGACCACTATCTCCCGTTGAAGGTGATCCGGGAACATCTGGACGCCGTGGCCCGGGGGGAGCAGCCTCAGCTGCCCGCCCCGGGAACGCCGCGTGATGTTTCCGGGCCCGGTGGCGCGGAGAGCGCGCCGGGGGTCGGCCCCGGGCCGGTGGCCCTGGTGGAGCCCGAGGGACCCACGGCGGCCCGGGTGGGCCGGCCCGAGCTGCTGGCGGCGGCCGGGGTGTCGGCCGAGGAGCTGGCCGACTGGGAGTCGTACGGTCTGCTGGTGGCCGCCGCCGACGGTTCGTACGACGCCGGTGCGGTGACGGTGGCCCGGCTGGTGGCGGAACTGGGCCGCTTCGGGCTCGAACCCCGTCATCTGCGGGCGATGCGGGCCGCCGCGGACCGGGAGGCCGGGCTGGTGGAACAGGTGGTGGCACCCTTGCGGCGGCATCGCAATCCGCAGACCAGAGCCCGTGCCGAGGCCACCGCGAGGGAGCTGGCGGGCCTGTCCGTACAGCTCCACGCGGCCCTGATGGAGACCTCTCTCGGGGTGCGGATCCAATGATCATGGCCGTGCCCGACTATCCAAAGGGGCCGGGCACGGCCTAGGGTTGCTGTGTGAATGAGCTCGACGTTGTGGGCGTCCGGGTGGAGATGCCCTCCAATCAACCGATCGTGCTCCTGCGAGAAGTGGGAGGCGATCGGTACCTCCCCATCTGGATCGGTCCAGGGGAGGCCACCGCGATCGCCCTCGGGCAGCAGGGCATGGCACCGGCCAGACCGCTGACCCATGACCTGTTCAAGGATGTGCTGGACGCGCTCGGCCAGGAGCTGACCGAGGTCCGGATCACCGATCTGCGCGAAGGCGTGTTCTACGCGGAACTGGTGTTCGCCAGCGGGGTCGAGGTCAGTGCCCGCCCCTCCGACGCCATAGCGCTCGCCCTGCGCGTCGGCGCGCCGATCTACGGCAGCGACGGGGTGCTCGACGACGCCGGGATCGCGATCCCGGACGAGCAGGAGGACGAGGTGGAGAAGTTCCGCGAGTTCCTCGACCAGATCTCACCCGAGGACTTCGGGACCAACAGCCAGTGACCGTTCCCCCGATTGGCATATGCCCATTCGACTAGCCTTACCCCGGACCGGGGCGCGGGAAACCACCCTCAGGGTGATTATCACTCGGCGTGCCGAGTGTGGCGATCGTTGACGCACCCCTGGTGACTGCCTACCGTCGAGTGGGCAGGTCAAGGATGGAGGGTCGGCGTGAGAAGCAGCGGCGACGGTGCGGTGGGGGGCGCCACCGGACGGAGTCCGGTGGAGAGTGGGCCGTATCCGCTCCACGGCGGTGGACGGGAGCCGGTGGAGCCCGTGACTCCGGAGGAGACGGTGGGCTACCGGGGGCCGACGGCCTGTGCGGCGGCGGGGATCACCTACCGCCAGCTCGACTACTGGGCCCGTACGGGACTGGTCGAGCCGAGTGTCCGGCCCGCTTACGGATCGGGTACGCAGCGCCTCTACAGCTTCCGTGACGTCGTTGTCCTCAAGATCGTCAAACGGTTCCTCGACACCGGTGTCGCGCTGCAGAGCATCCGGGCCGCGGTCCGTCATCTGCGCGGCCGCGAGCTGGCCGATCTGGAGCGGATGACGCTGATGAGCGACGGCGCCACGGTCTACGAGTGCTCGTCGCCCGACGAGGTCGTCGATCTCCTCCAGGGCGGCCAGGGAGTCTTCGGGATCGCCGTCGGGGTGGTCTGGCGCGATGTCGAGTCGGCCCTGTCCCGGCTGCACGGCGAGCGGGTCGACACCGGTGAGACGCTGCCCGGCGACAATCCGGCCGACGAACTGGCCCGCAGACGGCGCGACCGCGCGGTCTGACCGGGGGCCCGGGCCGTGTCGTGGCGGACCGCGACCGGGCGTTGTCAGTGGCGTAGTGCAGCATCGGAGCTGTGAGATCCGCTCCGACGATTCTGCATCTGGACATGGACGCGTTCTTCGCCGCGGCCGAGCAGGCGGCGAAGCCGAGCCTGCGCGGAAAGCCGGTGATCGTCGGAGGGCTCGGCCCGCGCGGTGTGGTCGCCACCGCGTCGTACGAGGCGCGGCGGTTCGGGGTCCATTCGGCGATGCCGATGTCCCAGGCCCGGCGGCTGGCGCCGAACGCGGCGTATCTGGTGCCCCGCTTCGCCTTCTACCGCTCGATCAGCGAGCAGGTGATGCGGCTGCTCGGAGCGGTGTCGCCGCTGGTGGAGCCGCTGAGCCTGGACGAGGCGTTCGTCGACCTGGAGGCGTCGGGAGCCGCCGGGGACACGGCCTCGGCGCGGGCGGCCGGCGAGCGGTTGCGGGCCGATATCGCCCGGGTCACCGGCCTGACCGGCTCGGTGGGGCTCGCCGGGTCGAAGATGATAGCCAAGGTGGCCTCCGAGCGGGCCAAGCCGGACGGACTGCTGGTGATCGAGCCGGGCACGGAGCGCGAGCTGCTGGGGCCGCTCTCGGTACGGACCCTGCCCGGTGTCGGTCCGGCCACCGGTGAGCAGCTGCGCCGCGGCGGGATCACCACCTGCGCCGAACTGGTGGAGGCGGGGGAGGACGAGCTGGTCCGGCTGCTGGGCCGGGCCCAGGGCGCGTCGCTGTACCGGATGGCCCTCGGCCACGACGACCGGCCCGTGGTGGCCGAGCGCGATATGAAGTCCGTCTCGGTGGAGGACACCTTCGACATCGATCTCCACGACCGGCTGCGGATCCGGCTGGAAGTGGAGCGGCTGGCCGACCGCTGCGTCCGGCGGCTGCGCGCCTCGGGACACTCGGGCCGGACGATCGTGCTCAAGGTCCGGCGATACGACTTCTCGACCCTGACCCGGTCGGAGACGCTCCGGGGGCCCACCGACGACCCGGTGGTGGTGCGGGAGGCCGCCGAGCGGCTGCTGGAGGGTGTGGACACCACCGGGGGCGTACGGCTGCTGGGGGTGGGGGTCTCCGGGCTGACGGACTGGACCCAGGAGGATCTGTTCGCCCAGGCCGCGGAGGTGCTCGGCGGCGGAGTGCCCGGGGCGGGGGCCGCGGGTCCGGCGGACGACGGCGTGGGCGAGGCGGCCCGCGGCGGCCCGGCGGAGGGCCCGGCGGAGACCGGTACCGGTACGGAGGCCCCCGGGCCGCCCACCGTACCGCTGTGGTCGCCGGGGCAGGACGTCACCCATACGACCCACGGGCCCGGCTGGGTCCAGGGCAGCGGCGTCGGACGGGTCACCGTACGGTTCGAGGTGCCGCAGGGGCCGGTCGGGCGGGTCCGGACCTTCCGGGTGGAGGATCCGGAGCTGACGCCGTCCGGTCCGCTGCCGCTGGTGGCGGCGGACGATCAGCCGGGCGCGCCCCCGTCGTCGGCGGCCGTACCGGAGGAGCGGTCGGAGGCCGGTCCCGACGCGGACGAGGGGGAGACGTCGATGCCGTAGTGGCGGCAGAGCTGGAGTTCCTGGGCGGGGGAGAGATGGCGGCCGATGCCGAGGTCCGGGGCGGCCCGCACCAGCGACCGCTCGAAGGGGACCCGGAGGGTGTCGCCGACCACCGTACTGGGGGCGAGGGGGACGAAGGAGTCCCGGCCGAAGAGACCGGTACGGACGGCCGCCCAGTCGGGTGAACCGGTGGCGTCGTCGAGATACACCTCGTCGACGGTCCCTATCCTCACGCCGTCGCGGTCGTACGCCTTGCGGCCGATCAGGCTGCGCGGATCGATGTCGGTCTGCACGGTCCCTCCAGAAGGTCGTACCCACTGCCGGAAAAGCCTGAGGAGAACCCCTGAGGACCACGAGAAAGCAGATCGCCGCCGTCGGCCACTCGAGCGATCACGGGCCTCACCTGCCGAAGAGTCCGCTGGTAGGCTGGCAGCGGCTGCTGACCCCGCGCGGGAGAGTCCACCGGCAGGACGACGGTGGCGCCGAAGGAGCAACTCCTCCCCGGAATCTCTCAGGCACCTGTACCGCGTGGACGAGGTCACTCTGGAAAGTGGGGCGGGCGCCGGACGGCATCCGCCCACACCGACGGTGAAAGCCGGAGCGCCCCCGCCACGGGCGGCCGGTGAAGCTCTCAGGTTGAGATGACAGAGGGGGAGGCCGTCCCGGGCATCCGCCTCGGGTGCCCCTCACCGGGTCTGACGCAGACCAGGAGGCCGCCTGTATGACCGCCAACCGCATCCCTCTCCGGCAGCTGGAGCGGGGAATCCCCTTCGAGCAGCGCCACATAGGACCCGACGCCGAGGCCCAGGCCAAGATGCTGGCTCAGGTGGGATACGGGTCGCTCGACGAGCTGACCGCCGCCGCGGTGCCCGATGTCATCAAGAGCGCCGGGGCGCTGGGCCTGCCGGACGCCAGGACCGAGCCCGAGGTACTGGCCGAACTCCGGTCGCTGGCCGACCGCAACTCCGTACTGACGTCGATGATCGGCCTCGGCTACTACGGCACCTTCACCCCGCCGGTCATCCTGCGCAATGTCATGGAGAACCCCTCCTGGTACACCGCGTACACCCCCTACCAGCCGGAGATCTCCCAGGGCCGGCTGGAGGCGCTGCTGAACTTCCAGACCACGATCGCCGAGCTGACCGGGCTGCCCACCTCCGGGGCCTCCCTCCTCGACGAGGGCACCGCCGCCGCCGAGGCCATGTCGCTCTCCCGCCGGGTCGGCAAGGTCAAGGACGGCGTCTTCCTCGTCGACGCCGACGTCCTGCCGCAGACCCTGGCCGTGATCGAGACCCGGGCCGAGCCCACCGGGGTCGAGGTCGTCGTCGCCGACCTCGGTGACGGCATCCCGGCCGAGGTCGCCGAGCGGGGCGTCTTCGGCGTCCTCCTCCAGTACCCCGGTGCCTCCGGCGCCGTACGCGACCTCCGGCCGCTGATCGAGCGGGCGCACGAACTGGGCGCCGTCGTCACCGTCGCCGCCGATCTGCTCGCCCTCACCCTGCTCACCTCCCCCGGCGAACTCGGTGCGGACATCGCCGTGGGCACCAGCCAGCGGTTCGGCGTCCCGATGGGCTTCGGCGGCCCGCACGCCGGATTCATGGCGGTCCGGGAGAAGTTCGCCCGCAGCCTGCCCGGCCGTCTCGTCGGCGTCTCCGTCGACGCGGACGGCGACAAGGCGTACCGCCTCGCCCTCCAGACCCGCGAACAGCACATCCGCCGCGAGAAGGCCACCAGCAACATCTGTACCGCCCAGGTGCTGCTCGCGGTGATGGCCGGGATGTACGCCGTCTACCACGGCCCCGACGGACTGCGCTCCATCGCCCGGCGCACCCACCGCTACGCCACCCTGCTCGCCGCCGGTCTGGCGGCGAGCGGGGCGGAGGTCGTCACCGGCGCGTACTTCGACACGGTGACGGTACGCGTACCCGGGCGGGCCGCCGATGTGGTCGCCGCCGCGCGCGAGGGCGGGGTCAACCTCCGTCCGGTGGACGACTCCCTGGTGTCGATCGCCTGTGACGAGACCACCGACCGGGCCGCCCTCCGGGCCGTCCTCACCGCCTTCGGCGCCGACGCCGCCCTCGACCTGGACGCCCTCGACGCGTCCGTCGAGGACACCCTGCCCGCGGACCTGCTGCGGACCGACGACTATCTGACCCACCCGGTCTTCCACCAGCACCGCTCCGAGACCGCGATGCTGCGGTACCTGCGGCGGCTGGCCGACCGGGACTACGCGCTGGACCGGGGGATGATTCCGCTCGGCTCCTGCACCATGAAGCTCAACGCCACCACCGAGATGGAGCCGGTGACCTGGCCCGAGTTCGGCCAAATCCATCCCTTCGCCCCGGCGGACCAGGCGGCGGGCTATCTCACCCTGATCCACGAGCTGGAGGAGCGGCTGGCCGAGGTCACCGGTTACGCCAAGGTGTCCCTCCAGCCCAACGCCGGATCCCAGGGCGAACTCGCCGGGCTGCTCGCCGTTCGCGCCTACCACCGCGCCAACGGGGACGCGGGCCGGACCGTCTGCCTCATCCCGTCCTCCGCGCACGGCACCAACGCCGCCAGCGCCGTGATGGCGGGCATGAAGGTGGTCGTGGTCGCCACCGCCGACGACGGCGAGATCGACGTCACCGATCTGCGGGAGAAGATCGAGCGGTACCGCGACGAACTCGCCGTACTGATGATCACCTACCCGTCGACGCACGGCGTCTTCGAGGAGCACGTCGCCGACATCTGCGCCCGGGTCCACGAGGCGGGCGGCCAGGTCTATGTCGACGGCGCCAATCTGAACGCGCTGGTCGGCCTCGCCAAGCCGGGTGAGTTCGGCGGCGACGTCTCGCACCTCAATCTGCACAAGACGTTCTGCATCCCGCACGGCGGCGGCGGCCCCGGTGTGGGCCCGGTGGCGGTCCGGGCGCATCTCGCCCCCTACCTCCCCAACCACCCGCTCCAGCCCGGGGCGGGACCGGAGACCGGCGTCGGCCCGATCTCCGCCGCCCCCTGGGGCTCGGCGGGCATCCTGCCGATCTCCTGGGCGTACGTCCGGCTGATGGGCGGCGAGGGGCTGAAGCGGGCCACTCAGGTCGCCGTGCTGGCCGCCAACTACATCGCCAAGCGCCTGGAGCCGCACTTCCCGGTGCTGTACACGGGCCCCGGCGGGCTGGTCGCCCATGAGTGCATCATCGATCTCCGTCCGCTGACCAAGGCGACCGGCGTCACCGTCGACGACATCGCCAAGCGGCTGATCGACTACGGCTTCCACGCGCCGACGATGTCCTTCCCGGTCGCCGGGACGCTGATGATCGAGCCGACCGAGAGCGAGAACCTGGCCGAGGTCGACCGCTTCTGCGAGGCGATGATCGCGATCCGGGCCGAGATCGAGAAGGTCGCGACGGGTGTCTGGCCCGCCGACGACAACCCGCTGCGGAACGCGCCGCACACCGCGGCGGCGCTGGGCGGGGCCTGGGAGCACGCGTACGGCCGGGACGAGGCGGTCTTCCCGCCCGGCGTGAGCGCCGCCGACAAGTACTGGCCGCCGGTGCGCCGGATCGACGGGGCCTTCGGGGACCGTAATCTGGTCTGCTCCTGCCCGCCGCCGGACGCCTACGAGGGCTGAGCCCGGCCGGGCACGGCCGAAATGCCACGGGGCCGGTTCGGGGAGTGCGTACGCACCCCGACCGGCCCCCGGTCGTTCCCCCCCGGAGGCCCTATGCCGCGTGCGCGGTCAGCAGCGGACGGTGCGGGGCGATGATCTGCCCGTCCGGCAGCAGCTCACCGGTGTCCTCGAACAGAAGGACGCCGTTGCAGAGCAGGCTCCAGCCCTGCTCGGGGTGGTGCGCCACCAGTCGGGCGGCGTCCCGGTCGGCTGAGTCCGCTGTCGGGCACGATGGCTGGTGCTGGCACATGGGCGGGTTCTTTCGCTCTGGTGTGATCAGTGTCCTGCGGCTCGATGAAGTGTTCATGGCCGCCCCCCGTATCTCTCTCGGTCCGATCCCAGTGTTGCCCCACGGGCGTTGTTCCGCAGGGATTTCACGACACCTCGTCTCTCTGGTGAGAGACGTATCACCCGCGCGGATGGTTCAGCTCAACCGGACTGTCCTTTCGGATGGTTGGGGCCTGGTCACAACGGACTAGCCCGTTCTGGCCCATGGCGGCCGGGGCCGGAAAGCGGCGCGCCCCGTGAAGCCGCTGTCGCGGGGTCACGGGGCGCACCGCCGCCTGGCGCCGGGGGCGGACCGGGCCGGGCGGGGGGAGACGTGTCGGTGGCGGGACCGGCCGGTCGGGGGCGGCGGGCCGCCGCCCGGAGTCAGGCGGGCGAGCCGAGGAGCCGGGCCGGGGTCAGTCGCAGGGTCATCGCCGGGAGCAGTTCGGCGACCTCGTACGGCCGGTGGGCGGCGATCCCCGGCGGGGCCGGGGCGAGGGGTACCAGCAGATCGGCCGGGCCCAGCCCGGCGTCCGAGGCGTCCGCCTCCGGTTCGGCGTGCAGCCAGAGCGTCAGCATGTACAGCGCCGGAACGGAGAGCAGCCGTGGCTGGAACGGGGTCGCCGACGATTCCGCCTGGCGCAGGGCGAGTTCGGTGGAGGCCAGATAGGGGCCCTCGAAGAAGTGGGAGAACGTCCAGCCGTCCGGGGTGAGCAGGGTCTCCGCCGCGGCGACGGTCGCGCCGTCGCCGCGGAGCAGGAAACGCCAGCCCAGGAGGCGGGTGCCGGGGGCGGCGGTGGTGTGCGGGTCGACCTGGTCGAGCACATGGACGGGGAGCGGGCACTCCGGGCTGACGGGTCCCTGGACGGACCTGAGTGCCGGGGGACGGCCCTCGCGGACCGCGGATGGGGTACTGAGTGCCGCGAGAACGCTGCGAAGGGCAGGCGCGGGGGCCGGGAGGACATGCAGCGGCATGGTGGGTCGCCTCTCGCTCGGGAGACACGGTGAACCTGGGCGTGCGCCGACGGTGCTGTCACGCGGTGCCGGGGCCGGCACGCGACGACGGCACCGGCGGGTGCCGGTGTCGTCGGCTCCGACAGCGCTGTCGGTCGAAGGCACGGGGATCCCGGGGGACCGGAAAAGGCCGCCGGGCCAACTCGCCGCCCGTTTGCAGAGTTTATAACACTCATGTTCG
This sequence comes from Streptomyces sp. NPDC006798, assembly GCF_040635975.1. Taxonomy (NCBI): domain Bacteria; kingdom Bacillati; phylum Actinomycetota; class Actinomycetes; order Kitasatosporales; family Streptomycetaceae; genus Streptomyces; species Streptomyces sp. NPDC006798. Next base: position 3,028 of record NZ_JBEYIS010000094.1, on the reverse strand, counting down.
TACGGTGATTCCGCTAGCGCGTTCCGTGGATGTCGACAAGGCGGATTCAGGCCTCATCGATCGAGCGGGCATGCCGTATCTTCGCGGAACCCCCGGCGGCGGCCAGGTATTTTGCCCCCGGCGCGGTAGGCCGAAACCTGTCGGCGTTTGTCACCAGCCACGGAACCCGTCTCCCAGGGGGTACGGACCGGCGGAGGCGGGGTTCGCCGACCGTTCGCCGCCGCTTCGGCATGAGCCGTTCGGTGACGGATGCCACACTAGCGGTCCCGCCCCGCCCCGGCCGCGTTACGGATCAATCAGTCTGGGCATTATCGTCCCGGAGTCCGCCGGGCCGCCCCTTGGGAGGTGGGCCCGCGGACCCTGTCGCAGCCACCCGAGGAAGGACACTTCATGGGGGACAAGGTCGCGCCGGACGGTTTCGAGTTCTCCGATCGCCGGCGATACCGGAGAAAGCTCCAGCAGTGCCTGGCGGGGCTCGGGCGATTGTTGGCCGAGGAGCGGTTCGACCGTCCCAAGAATCTGATGGGGCTGGAGATCGAACTGAATCTCGTGGGCGCCGACGGGCAGCCGCGCATGATGAATGCGGAAGTGCTGGAGCGGATCGCCAGCCATGATTTCCAGACCGAACTCGGAATGTTCAACCTGGAGGTCAATATCGTTCCCCACCGGCTCGGTGGGCGCGTTCTGGACCAGTTGGCCGAGGAACTGCGCGCCGGTCTCGGATATGCCGACCGCAAGGCCAACGAAGTCGGTGCCGGAATCATGATGATCGGCATTCTGCCGACCCTGCAGCAGGACGATCTGGTCAGCGGCAACCTGTCCGCCGACAACCGCTACACCTTGCTCAACGAGCAGATCGTGACCGCGCGCGGGGAGGAGTTCGCCCTCGACATCGACGGGGTGGAGCGGCTGAGCTGCGCCTCGTCGTCCATCGCGCCCGAGGCCGCCTGCACCTCCGTCCAGCTCCATCTCCAGGTCACCCCCGACCGGTTCGCCGATGTCTGGAACGCCGCCCAGGCGGTGGCGTCCGTGCAGGTCGCGGTGGGGGCCAACGCCCCGTTCCTGTTCGGCAAGGAGCTGTGGCGGGAGTCGCGGCCGCCGTTGTTCCTCCAGGCCACCGACACCCGTCCGCCGGAGTTGCAGGCACAGGGTGTCAGACCGCGTACCTGGTTCGGGGAGCGGTGGATCACCTCGGCGTACGACCTCTTCGAGGAGAACCTGCGGTTCTTCCCGGCACTCCTGCCGATCTGTGACGACGAGGAGGAGCCGCTGCGGGTCATCGACGAGGGCGGTGTGCCCTCACTGCACGAACTGGTCCTCCACAACGGCACGGTCTACCGCTGGAACCGGCCGGTGTACGGGGTCGCGGGCGGGGTGCCCCATCTGCGGGTGGAGAACCGGGTCCTGCCCGCGGGCCCCACGGTCACCGATGTCGTCGCCAACGCCGCCTTCTACTACGGCCTGGTCCGGGCGCTGGCCGAGGAGCAGCGGCCGGTGTGGAGCAGGCTGCCGTTCGAGACGGCGGCGGAGAACTTCGACACCGCGTGCCGCGACGGTATCGACGCCGAGCTGAAGTGGCCGCGCCCCGGCCGGACGGGCGGGATCACCACGGTGCCGGTGGCCAAGCTGGTCCGGGACGAATTGCTGCCGCTGGCCGCCGCCGGACTCGACGCGTGGAATGTGGAGCCCGCCGACCGGGACCGCTATCTCGGGGTGATCGAGGAGCGGTGCAAGCGCCGGATGAACGGGGCCTCGTGGCAGGCGGAGACCTATCACCGGGCCCTGGAGGCGGGTCTTGAGCGGGACGCGGCCCTGGCCGCCACCACCCGGCGCTACCGGGAGCTGATGCACCACGGGGAGCCGGTCCATACCTGGCCCGTGGGATTCCCCGGCCCGAGCGCCTGAACCGCCCGGGCCGGCGGTACGGCCGCCGGGCCGTACCGCCGCCGGGCCGGTTCCGGCCGTTCGCCGTGCGGGACTTTCCGCGGGCCGGGGCCGGTGCCGCGGCCGGTCTCCGGACTTTCCTGTGATGGGATGAGCCCGGACAGCGGTAGGCGGCCGACGGGAGGCAAGGGTGGCGACGGAGGCGGGACGGGTGGCCGGTTCCCTTCCCCCGGAAGGGCCGGGGGCGGGACCGCGGGAGGGGGTGCTGTCCCGGAAGACGCTCCGCTCCGAGCTGCTGCTGGTCCTCGCGCTCTCGCTGGGCGCGAGCGCGCTGTCGTCGCTGATCAGCTTTGTCGGGGCGCTGACCCGGCCGGGCGGCCTCAACGAGCAGGCCGCCACGCTGAACGGCTCGTACGCCCCCGGACGCCCCTGGCTGGATCTGGCCTGGCAGCTCTTCGGGATCGCGACGGCGCTGGTCCCGGTGGCGCTGGTGGCCCATCTGCTCACCCGCGAGGGCGTCGGCGGACTGCGCGCGACGGGCTTCGACCGGGCCCGCCCCTGGCCCGATCTGGGACGGGGGACCCTGCTCGCCGCCGGGATCGGCAGCGCCGGTCTGGCCTTCTATCTGCTGGCCCGGGCGGCGGGGTTCAATCTGACCGTCGTTCCGGAGTCCCTGCCCGATGTGTGGTGGAAGTTCCCGGTACTGATTCTCTCGGCGATCCAGAACTCCCTGGTGGAGGAGGTGATCGTGGTCGGCTATCTGCTCCACCGGCTGGGGCAGTTGGGCTGGACCCCGACCGCCGCGCTGCTGGCGAGTTCGGTACTGCGCGGCTCGTACCACCTCTATCAGGGCATCGGCGGCTTCATCGGCAATGTGGTGATGGGCGTCGTCTTCGTGCTGCTGTACCGCAAGTGGGGGCGGCTGGGGCCGCTGGTCGTCGCCCACGCGCTGCTCGACATCGTGGCGTTCGTCGGCTACGCCCTGCTGGCGGGCAAGGTGGACTGGCTGCCCACGCCCTGAGTGAGGGACCCCTCCGGGCCCGATCCCGTGGAGGCGCTGGTGGAGATCAGCCGCTGGTCCATCACCTGGATACCCCGGGCGCCGCCCGCCCACAGGGCGTTGACCACGGCCTGGAGGTCCTGC
>NZ_JBEYIS010000093.1:0-18772 GCF_040635975.1 Streptomyces sp. NPDC006798 | reverse complement strand
TCGTGCAGGCTCAGCAGGGTTGCGATGTGATAGCCGAGCCAGTTCTCACCGCTTCCCATATCGCTGAGGGGGACAGGGCCGCGCGGGCCGGACGGGGAACCCGGCCGCCCGGCAGGAACGCGGCGGACGACCACAACCCGGGGCGGCTTTCACCGAAGTGACGGCCTGCCATTATTGTCCCGCCGGCGGGACCTGGCAGTACCGGTATCGATTTCTTCTTCGTGCCGTCGCCTCTGCTTACACCCGGACCGTGCCGTGTCACCATTCCTCTCACCCCATGAAAGGTGAGTGCCATATGTTCGTACCCAGCCATTACCGGGCTCCGGACGTCTCCTGGATGGTCGAACTCATGCGCCGGAATCCACTGGCGCTGATGGCAAGTAATGGAACGCCCGCCGACGGCCCGTTCGCCACCCATCTACCGGTCATCACCGACCCCCGATGGGACGGTGAGCCGGAATCGGATCTGGCCGGACTCCCGCTGCTGGCCCATCTGAACCGGGCCAATCCGCACTGGTCGGCATTGGCGAACGGAACGGTGATCCTGCTGACATTCACCGGTCCGCACGCCTATGTTTCGCCCACTGTTTACGACATCAACCCAGCTGCTCCGACCTGGAACTTCACCTCGGTCCATATCCATGGAGTGGTGGAGCGAATCGAGTCCGCCGAGGAAACCCTGGATGTCGTGCGGGCCACGGTTCGGGCCTTCGAGGAGGAATTCGGCAACAGCTGGGACATGAGCGGATCCATCGATTACTTCCGCCGGATCGTGGCCGCCGTGGGAGCGTTCCGCGTCAGGGTCACCAAGGCCGAGGGAATGTTCAAGCTGAGTCAGGAGCAGCGTCCCGAGGTGCGCGAGCGGGTGGTGCGGTCCTTCGCCGGGCGCGGCTGCACCCGGCACGCGCAGACGGCGGAGCTGATGGACCGGCTGCCGTAACCGTCCGGCCGGGCAGCGGCCGGACCAACGGCGCGGCCCGGCCGGAACCGGAAGGCGTCCCGGGCCGCCGCCGGGGCGCGGCCCGGAACAGAAGGCGCGGCCCGGAGCATGGGGCGGCCCGGCTCAGGGAGCGGCCTCGGTACGGCACGTCAGCCGGGTGACGACCGCCCCGATGTCGGCCAGGAGCGCGGCCTCCTCGTCCCGGAGGTACAGATGTCCCCCGGGCAGCACGGTCAGCCGGAAGCCGTGGTTCGTCAGTTCGGCCCAGTCGTCCATCTGCGCCGGGGCCACCTCGGGGTCGCTGTCGCCGAGGTAGCCGTAGACCGGGCAGTCCAGCGGGGGGCGGGGACCGCCGCTGTAGTCGTCCACCAGCCGGTAGTCCGCCCGCAGGGCGGGCAGGACCAGATCCCGCATATCGGGGTCGGCGAAGACCACGGCACGGCTCTCGTCGGAGCGCACGATGTCCGCGATGATCCGGTGGTCCGGGCCGGAGAACAGCCGCTGACCGGCCAGCCGGTGCGGCGGGCGCCTGCCGGACACGCACAGGGCGGCCGGTGTGCGGCCTCTCTCCTGGAGGCGCAGCGCCACCTCGTGCGCGACCGACGCCCCCATGCTGTGGCCGAAGAGCACCAGCCGGTACGGTGCCGGTCCGGCGAGGGCGTCGGCGATGTCGTCCGCGAGGGCTTCCAGTCCGGCCGGGAACGGATCGCCGAGCCGGTCCTCGCGGCCCGGGTACCGGACGGCGAGTACGGCGATCTCCGGCGGCAGCCCGTCGGGCCAGCTCCGGTAGGCGCTGGCCCAGCCGCCGGCGTGCGGGAAGCAGACGAGTGCGGTGGTGCAGCCGTCGCCGTCCCGGTAGTGGCGGATCCACCGCTCCCACGGCGGGTTCGTCATCGGGCGGTGTCCTTTCCGGCTCCGGCTCCGGCGGCCTCGGCGGGGATCTCTCCGCCGGGCTCCGCCGCCGCCCGGCGGGCGGTGACGGAGTCGGCGATCTCACCGCTGCGTACCGCGATGTTCGAGAGCAGCGACGAGGTCAGGCCGTGGGTGTGTTCGGTGCCGCCCTGGAGGTAGAGACCGGGCCGCATGGCGGGGGCGGTGGCGATCCGGTAGTCCCGCTCCACCTGGTACCGGCCGGAGTCGTCGCGGAGGCAGTACCGGTCGAGGTCGCCGAGCAGCCCCGCGGGCTCCATGGCGTCGTATCCGGTGGCGCAGACGAGGGCGTCGAAGTCGAGTTCGCGGACCTCGCCCCCGGGGCCCGCCTGGAGGGTCACCCGGGTCTCGGCGCCGGCCCGCTTCACTCCGGTGACCCGGGTCAGGTTGAGGAACCGCAGCCGGTTCTCGCCGCGTACGTCCTCGTCGTACGCCCGGCGGTACAGGTCCCGGATGACGTCGTCGTCGACGACCGAGTAGTTGGTGTTGCGGTGGTACCGCCAGAACGCGCCCCGGCTCTGTTCGGAGCCGAAGTAGTAGTCGTCGACGGCTCCGGGGTCGAAGATCTGGTTGGCGAAGGGGGTGTCGTCGGCGGCGACGTAGCCGTAGGAGGGGATGACGGACCACACCTGGGCGTGCGGCAGTTCGTCGTAGAGGAATCTGGTGATCTCGGCGGCGCTCTGGCCCGCTCCGACGACGGCCACCCGGCGCAGTTCCGCGGGGTTCGTACGGCGGTACCGCTCCAGGAACTCCGAGCTGTGCCAGACGCGTTCGTCGCGTTCGACGCCGTCGGGCATGCTGGGGACCAGTCCGGTCGAGATCACTACGTTCCGGGCCTCGATCATCCGGCCGGGGCGGCCGTCGGCGTCCGTGACCCGCAGCCGCAGCCGGTCGGCCCGCTCGGGGCCGCTGCCCGGCGGGAGCCGGATCGACGTCACCTCCGTACCGTATTCGACCCGGTCGGCGACCCGCGCCTGGGCCCACTCCAAGTACTGGTGGAATTCCTGGCGGGTGGGGAAGAAGTCCTGGTTGTTGACGAACCGGGGAAGGCGTCCCGAGGCGTGGAGATAGGCGACGAAGCTGAAGCTGGAGGTCGGATTGCGGAAGGTGGCCAGATCCTTGAGGAAGGAGATCTGCATGGTCGCCGACGGCAGCAGCATATTGCGGTGCCAGCCGAACGACGGCTGGCGCTCCAGGAAGAGGGCGCTGGTCCCGCCCCGGGGGTCGTCGCCCCGGGACTCCTCGAGGGCGATGGCGAGCGACAGGTTGGACGGACCGAATCCGATACCGACGACGTCGTAGATCTCCTGGGCACGATCACTCATTGCAGTCTCTCCCCGCTGGCGTGGTCGGTACGGCGCGGCGGGCCCGCCGTCGGCCGGTGCATTTTCGTCGTGGGCGCTCAGAGGACTTCGCCGCCCTTCGTCCTCCGGCGCAGGGCCGGCCTGCTGGACCGGGCCAGGTCCTGCCACATGTCGGACAGGCCGGTGACGGTCCGGGCCACGAACAGGGTGCGGATGGACACCTCCTGGTTCAGCTCGGCCCGGATCAGGCCGGTCAGCCTGATCGCCCGCAACGAGTTGCCGCCGAGGTCGAAGAAGTCGTCGTCGATGCCCACCCGGTCGATCTCCAGCACTTCCGCGAACGCCTTCGCCAGGGCCCGTTCGGTGTCGTCGCGGGGTGCCCGGTAGGTGTGGTCGGCGGGGGCCGGCTCGGGCAGCGCGGCCCGGTCGGTCCGGCCCCCGGCCGTCTCCGGGAGACGGGGCAGTATCAGGAACTCGGAGGGCACCAGGGCCTCGGGCAGCAGCCCCTTGGCGTACGGGCGCAGCTCGCCGTCGTCGAGGCCGGTACCGGGGTCGGCGGGGACCAGATGGGCGACCAGCCGCCGCTGTCCCGTGCCGTCCTCGCGTACGGTCACGACCGCCCGGGCGACCGCGGGATGGGCGGCGAGTACCGCCTCGGCCTCGGCGGGATCGACGGGGACGCCGCGGATGTCGGTCGGGTCACCGGCCCGGCCCCGGTATTCGATCCGGCCGCCGGCGGTCCGGCGGGCCCGGTCGCCGGTGCGGTACATCAGCGAGCCCGCCGGGCCGAACGGGCAGGGGACGAACCGCCGCGCGGTCTCCGCCGGATGTCCGGGGTAGCCGCGGGCCACGCCGGGTCCGGCCGCGTACAGCTCCCCGGTGACGCCCGCGGGCACCGGTGCCAGCCCCGGCCCCAGGACGTAGAGGGCGGTGTGGTCCGCCGCCCGGCCGGCCACAGCCGTCGTCGCGGCGGCGGGTTCACCGGCGGCCGGGTGGTGGCGGGTGGCGGTCAGGGTCGTCTCCGCCGAGCCGTGGCCGGTGACGACCGTCAGCCCGGGGCAGGCCGTCCGGATCCTGCGGACCGCCGCCGCGGAGACCGGACCGCCGCAGCTCCAGACCTCCCGGAAGCCGGTGAGGCGTTCGGGGCGGTCCGCGGCGACCGTCTCGAAGAGGGCCGGTGGCAGGACGACGACACAGCCGGGGTGGTCCGCCAGGGTCGTGTTCAGGGTGTCGATATCCGGTTCGCCGGGCGGCGCGACGACGATCCGCCCGCCGTTGAGCAGGGGCGCCCACATTTCGAGGGGGAGCGCGTCGGAGGTCGGCGGGGTGTGCCAGAGCACGGGCCCTCGGGCGCCGTCCCGCCAGTGGTGGTCGAGGACGAGCCGCTCCATGTTGCGGTGGGTGACGGCGACACCGGTGGCCGGGCCGGCCGCTCCGGAGCCGTACATCACGGCCAGTGTCCCGTCCGGGCGGGGCGGCCCCGGTACCGCTGCCGGGCCTTCGCCCGCGGTGTCCGGTCCGCCGGCGTCGACCGCGATCACCGGAACGTCCTCGAAGCCGGGCGGTACGCCGGTCGTCGCCGGATCGGTGAGCAGGGCGCGCACCCCGGCCGCCGAACCAGTCGGCCGGCCCGGGTGGGCCGGGTCGACCGGCAGCTGGGCGCCGCCCGACTTGGCGACGGCCAGCAGGGCGACGACGAGTTCGGCCGACCGGGGCAGGGCCACCGCCACGACCGTCTCGGGTCCGATGTTCCGGTGGCGCAGCTCCCGGGCCAGCCGGTCGGAGCGTTCGTCGAGTTCGCGGTAGGTCGTCGTGGTGCCGTCGTGGACCAGCGCCACGGCGTCGGGGTCCCGCGCCGCCCTGCGGGCGAAGAGTTCCGGGACCGTGAGCCCCGGCAGGGCCGCCGCGGCAGTGCGGGGCGCCGTCGGTACGGGGTCCCGGTCGGCGCCGGTGACCACGTCCAGGGCGCCGACCGGCGCGTCGGGCCCCGCGGCGACCGCGGCCCGGATGTGCGCGATCAGGTCGGTGCCGATGAAGCGCAGCTCGGCCCGGGAGTAGAGGCCCGCGGGGGCGTCGAGTCTGAGGTGGAGATCGCCGCCCGCGCTCCGGTCCGTGGAGACGCTGACGGAGAGTTCGTCGAAGGCGCCGTTGGTGACGCCGATATAGCGCGCCGGGCTGTCGCCGAAGGTCAGCCGCTCCGCGAACTCGACCACATTGACGACGGTGCCGAAGGGGCCCCGGTCGCCCAGCACGGTTCCGCTCGCCCGCTGGATGTCGGAGTAGTGGCAGCCGGTGTGGTCGTGGATGTCGTAGGTCTCGTCGCCCAGGGTGTCGGTGAGTTCGGCGAGGGCGGCGCCGAGCGGCACATCGGCACGTACGGGTACGACATTGACGGCGAGGCCGGGGGTGCGGCTCGCCGCTCCGGCGCGGTTGCCCACGGCCAGGGAGAACAGGAACGCTGGGCGGTCGCAGCGGTGCCGGAGGTAGACCGCGGTCGCGGAGGTCAGCAGGGACGACAGCCAGACGCCCATGGACGCGGCGGCCTCGGCCCAGGTGTCGGCCTCGGCGCGCGGGACGGTGAGCGTACGGCTGACCATGCCGATGGCGTCGGCCAGCTCCGACCAGCGGTCGGCGGCGCTCACCGGTTCGGCGAGGACGGCTCGCTCCGGCTCGCTCAGGGCGATGCCCGGCACCCGGGCGGGGGCGGGGGCGTCCTTCAGATAGTCGCGCCAGAACTCGGTGTCGTCCGCGTACTCGGGGGAGTCGCGGTACGCGGCGGCGGTGGCGGCGTAGGACCCGGCGTCCCACGGATGCGGCGGTTCGGGGATCTCCGTCCCCCGGGCCAGGGCCGTGTACACCTCGGCGAGGCGCCGGGAGAGCAGTCCGCCCGCGCCGTAGCCGTCCGATATGAGGTGGTGGTACGCGATCACCACCAGTGAGCGGGTCGGGGAGAGAGTGACGGTCCCCAGCCGGAACAGCAGGTCCCGGGACAGGTCGAACGGCTGCCCCAGCAGCTCGGCCAGGGCGTCGCGCGCGGCCTGTTCGGGGTCGGGTTCGGCGCCGAGGTCCAGGGAGAAGGGTTGCCAGTCCCCGAGTTCCCGGGGGGTCAGCCGTAAGGGGCTGTCGGTGTCGCCGCCTCCGCCGTCGGTGAAGGTGATCCGGAGGACCTCCGCCTCGTCCAGTACGTACCGGAACGCGGACGCCATGGCCGCCCGGTCCAGTTCGCCGTCCACGTCCCAGAGGATCATCGCGTGGTTCAGGGTGTCGGGGGACATCTTCTGTGCCAGCCACATCGCTTGGTGCGCGGGCGACGCGCCGAACGAGAACAAACGGATCAACCCCTCAACGAGAGACGGCGGGAACCGGCGGAGTCCGTAGATCGCCTCCACCTTCACGGCGGTGGATCAGCCGGTCAAGAGAATCGGGAACCGGGGGCGGACAGGTCACGGGGGGGTCCCCGGTGTCCCGCCGGCGGGACGGCGGCAGGTAGGCCGGGCCGTCGGGGGCGGTCCGGGGCGGGGCTCTACCGGGGTGGGCGGCCGGTGATCGCGGCATGGATATGACGGGCGGTCAGCCGTGGGGTGGGATGTCGCAGCACCATGTTTCCCCGCAGCCGGAGTCCGGTCGTCGCGGCCAGGCGTTTACTCAGCTCCACCGAGAGCAGGGAGTCGAAACCGAGGTCCTTGAACTCCTGGTCGGGGTCGACGGCCCCGGCCGAGGAGTGGCCGAGTACCAGGGCGACCTTTTCGAGGACATGGCCGAGTACACCGGCCTCCGCCTCGTCCTCGGGGAGGGCGGCGATCCGCTCCGGCAGCGGAACGGGCGGCTCGTCGTCCTCGGGCGGCGGGCCGGGGGGCGGTTCGGCCGGGGCCGTCGGGGTCGGGGGGTCCAGCCAGTACCGGCGTCGCTGGAAGGCGTAGGTGGGCAGCTCGGCCCGGGGGCCCGGGCCCAGGAGGCCCGTCCAGTCCACGGCGGCTCCCCGGACGTACAGCCGGGCCAGGGACCCCAGTACGGCCTCGGCCTCGTCGCGGTCCCGCCGCCCCGACGAGAGGACCACCGCGTCGTCGAACTCCTCGACGATCTCCTCGACCGGAACGGTCAGCAAGGGGTGCGGGCCCATCTCGACGAAGACCCGGTATCCGTCGTCGGCCAGCCGTCGCACGGCGGTCTCGAAACGCACCCGCTCCCTCAGATTGTCATACCAATAGGTGCCGTCCAGTTCCGCCGTGTCGACGGGTTCCCCTCGGAGGGTGGAGTAGAACGGCAGGGCCGATGTGGTGGGACGCAGATCGGCGAGGGCCGTGACGATCCGGTCGCGGACCCGGGTCACCTGGTGGGAGTGGGAGGCGTAGTCCACCGCTATCCGCCGGGCCTGGGCGCCCTCGGCCTTCACCTTCCGGACGAGTTCGTCGATCGCGTCCGGATCCCCGGACACCACCACCGAGTGGGGTGCGTTGACGACCGCGATGCCGAGCCGGCCGTTCCACTGGGCGAGCCGCTCCGTCACGACCTCCGCCGACTCGCCGATGGACGCCATGCCGCCGTCTCCGGCCAGCGCGGTCAGGGCCAGGCTGCGGAGCGCCACGGTCTTGGCGGCGTCGCGCGGCGACAGCGCTCCGCAGACCTGGGCGGCGGCGATCTCACCCTGGCTGTGCCCGACGACGGCCGCCGGTTCCACACCCCGGGACCGCCACAGGGCGGCGGTGGCGACCATGACGGCGAACAGTACGGGCTGCACCACGTCGACCCGGTCGGAGGGCGGTGCGCCCGGCGCGCCGCGCAGCACATCGGCCGGGGACCAGTCGACCCACTCGGACAGGGCGGCGGCGCAGTCGTCGAAGGCGCGGGCGAATTCGGGGAAGGTGTCGTACAGCCGCCGCCCCATGCCGGCCCACTGCGCGCCCTGTCCGGGGAAGACGAAGACCACGCCGCCGAGGTCTCCGGTGACACCGCGCACCACCCCGGGTGACTCGGTGCCGTCGCGGAGGGACCCGAGCCCGTCGAGCAGGGCGGCCCGGTCGGGCCCGAGGACGACCGCGCGGTGTTCGAACGCGGTCCGGTGCGCGGCCAGGGACCGGCCGACGGCGGCGATGTCGGCGGGGGCGGTGTCCGGCGCGGCGGTGACGGCGTCGTACAGGCGGCCCGCCTGGTGTGCCAGGGCCTTCGCGGTCCGGCCCGACACCACCCACGGCACGGGTCCGGCCGGGTGCGGGACGTCCGGGCCGGTCCCGGCCGCCGGGTCAGGCGGCGGCGCCTCCTCCAGGATCACATGGGCGTTGGTGCCGCTGAATCCGAAGGACGACACCCCGGCCCGGCGCGGGCCGTCGGTCCCGGGCCATTCCCGCCCCTCGACCAGCAGCTCGACCGCGCCCGACGACCAGTCGACATGGTGTGAGGGCGGGTCGGCGTGGAGGGTCTTCGGCAGATGTCCGTGGTGGATGGCCAGGACGGCCTTCATCACCCCGGCGACCCCGGCGGCGGCCTGGGCGTGGCCCATGTTCGACTTCAGGGAGCCCAGCCGCAGTGGTCCGCGTCCGGCCCGGTCCCGCCCGTAGACCGCCAGCAGGGCGTCCGCCTCGATGGGGTCGCCGAGTACGGTTCCGGTGCCGTGGGCCTCGACCAGGCCGACTCCGGAGGCGGGCACGCCCGCGTCGGCGAGCGCCTTGTGGATGACGTCCTCCTGGGCGCGGCCGTTGGGGGCGGTCAGTCCGTTGCTGGCACCGTCCTGGTTGACGGCGGAGCCACGGATGACGGCGAGTACGGGATGGCCTTGGCGGCGGGCGTCGGAGAGCCGTTCCAGCAGCAGGACGCCGACACCCTCGGCCCAGCCGGTGCCGTCGGCGCCGTCGCCGAACGCCTTGCAGCGGCCGTCCGGCGCCAGACCGCGCTGCCGGGAGAACTCGGTGAAGGCGGCGGGGGTCGACATCACCGCCGCCCCGCCCGCGAGCGCGAGCGCGCATTCGCCGGAGCGCAGCGACCGTACCGCCAGATGCAGGGCGACCAGCGACGACGAGCAGGCGGTGTCCACGGTGACGGCCGGTCCGGTGAATCCGAGGGTGTAGGCCACCCGGCCGGTCGCCACGCTCAGGGAGCTGCCGAGCGACAGATGTCCCTCCAGATCGCTTCGGCCCCCGGTGAGGAACCGCATCCCGTATTCGGGGGAGCTGACGCCGGAGAAGACCCCGACGTCGGCGCCGCGCAGCTCGGCGGGGACGATCCCGGCCCGTTCGAGGACTTCCCACGAGGTTTCCAGCAGCAACCGCTGCTGGGGGTCGACGGTCAGTGCCTCCCGGGGGCTGAGGCCGAAGAACTCCGCGTCGAAGTCGGCCATGCCGGTGAGGAATCCGCCGTGCCGTACATATGATCCGCCGACGGTGTCGGGGTCCGGGTCGAACACGTCCCGCCAGCCCCGGTCGGTGGGGAACTCGGCCACCGCGTCCCGGCCGTCGCGGATCATCTCCCACAGCTCGTCGGGTGTCGAGACGCCGCCCGGGTAGCGGCAGGCCATGGCGACCACGGCGACCGGCTCCCGGTCGCGGGCCCGGAGGGCGTCGTTCTCCCGCCGGAGGCGGTCGCGTTCCGCCAGCAGGGTGCGCAGCGCCCGTTCGACCCGGTCGGCGTCGTCCGCCGGACGATCCGCGGGGTTCGTCATCTCACTCATCCTTCTCGTCCAGGGCCAGGTCGAGGAGCGCGTCGAGGCCGAGGTCGCCCAGTCCGCCCGCGGGGGTTTCGCCGTGGGGTGCCCGGCCGGTGCCGGGGTCCGTTTCGGTGTCGGTTTCGGGGGCGGTTTCGGCGGCGGTGGACACGGCGGGGGGACGGAGCAGTCCGGACAGGTGCCGGGCCAGTTCGCGTGGCGTGGGGTGGCGGAAGACGAGGGTGGACGGCAGCCGCAGTCCGGTCGACGCGGCCAGCCGGTTGCAGAGTTCGACCGAGGTCAGGGAGTCGAAGCCGAGGTGGGTGAAGGCCTGGTCGGCGTCGACGGCGGTGGCGGACGGATGCCCGAGCACCACGGCGGCCTGGCCGCGGACCCAGTTCAGTACGGCTGTCCCGGCCTCGTCCTCGGGCAGGCCGGCGAAGCCCGGGGGCAGGCCGTGCGGGTCGTCGGCGGTCTCCGTACGACCGGGGCGCGGACGGCCGCCGTCGGCGAGGTCGCGCAGCATGGCCGGCAGTTCGTCGCGAGGCCGGGCCCGTAGCGCGGCGGGGTCCAGGCGCGCCGGGACGAGTACGGGTCCGCCGAGTCCGCGCGCGGCGTCGAAGAGGGCCAGCGCTTCGGGGGCCGTCATGGCGGCGAAGCCGGGTCGCCGCAGCCGTGCCAGGCCGGTCCGGTCCAGCTCCGCGGTCATGCCGTGGGTCTGTTCCCACCACCCCCAGACCAGTGATGTTCCGGCCAGGCCGGCCGCCCGGCGGTGTGCGGCCAGTCCGTCGAGGAAGGTGTTGGCCGCGGCGTAGTTGGCCTGTCCGCCGTTGCCGAGTGTGCCCGCGAGGGCGGAGCAGAGGACGAAGGCCGACAGGGGGCGGTCCCGGGTGAGTTCGTGCAGGTGTACGGCGCCGCCCGCTTTGGCTCGCAGGGCCCGGTCCAGGTGCTCGGGGGTGAGTGATGTGACGGTGCCGTCGGCCAGTTCGCCCGCCGTGTGGACGACGGCCGTCAGCGGATATCCGCGCGGTGTCGTGTCGATGAGTCCGGCGGCGGCGGTACGGTCGGCGATGTCGCAGGCCACCACGCGGACGGTGGCGCCCGCCCGTTCCAGTTCGGCGGCGAGGGCCGGGGCCCCGTCGGCCGCCGGTCCCCGGCGGCTCGCCAGGATCAGGCTGCGTACGCCGTGCTCGGTGACGAGATGCCGGGCCAGCCGGGAGCCCACTCCCCCGGTGCCGCCGGTGACCAGGACGGTCCCGCCGCCGAAGCCGCCGCCGAGGTCGAAGACGAGTTTGCCGGTGTGCTGTCCCCGGCTCATCTCGCGGAACGCCGTCCGTGCGTCGCGGATGTCGCGGACGGAGACCGGGTTGAGTGCGAGTGTGCCGTCGGCGAAGAGGTCCATGACGGCCCGGAGCAGGTCCCGGAGCGCGTCGGGCCCCTCCTCGTAGACGTCGAAGGCCCGGTAGCGGACTCCGGGGTGCCGGTCCGCCACCTCGCGGGGGTCGCGGATGTCGGTCTTCCCCATCTCCACGAAGTCCCCGCCCCGGGGCAGCAGGGTCAGTGACGCGTCGACGAACTCATGGGCGAGGGAGTTGAGTACGACGTCCATGCCCCGGCCGTCCGTCGCCGCCAGGAACTTGGCCGCGAACTCCAGGTCCCGCGAGGACGCCAGATGATCGTCGTCGAGGCCCAGGGCGCGCAGGGCGGGCCATTTGGCGGGGCTCGCGGTCGCGTAGACCTCGGCACCGGCGAGCCGGGCGAGCCGTACGGCGGCCATCCCGACGCCGCCCGCGGCGGCGTGGACGAGGATCCGGTCGCCCTCGGTCAGCTTCGTCACCCGGTGCAGGGCGTAGTAGGCGGTGAAGAAGGCGCTCGGTACGGATGCCGCCTGGGCGTAGCTCCAGTCGTCGGGGACGGGCAGCAGGAGGCGGTGGTCGGCGACGGTCACCGGGCCGAAGGCGCCGGTGAAGGCGCCCATCACCCGGTCGCCGGGGGCGAGGCCGGTGACGTCGTCCGCGACCTCCAGCACGGTTCCCGCGCCCTCGCTGCCGATCCCGGTGTCGAAGGCCGTTCTCGCCACCAGTCCCAGGGCGATCGTGACGTCCCGGAAGTTGAGCCCGGCGGCCTGCACGGCGACGCGTACCCGTCCGCTCGTCAGGGGCGCCGCCGCCTCGGGGCAGGGCACCCAGGTGAGGTTCTCCAGGGTGCCCCGGCGGGGGATGCCCAGCCGGTGTCCGGCGGGCGGGGGCGGCAGCCGGTGGGCGGCGGGCGCGGCCGGTGTCAGCCGGGGCACGAGGCAGGCGCCGCGCCGGAGGGCGAGCTGGTCCGCGTCGGCGGCGAGCGCGTCGGGGAGGAGGTCGAGGGACCTCTGGTCGTCGTCGGTGTCGACCAGCCGGAATCTGCCGGGGTGTTCGGTCGCGGCGGAGCGGACGAGTCCCCACAGGGAGGCGCCGGGGAGGCTTTCGACCTGGTCGCCGCCGGTGTCGACGGCCAGCCGGGTGAGGACCACCAGGGTGCTCCCGGCCAGCCGTTCCTCGGCGAGGAACCGCTGGGCCACGGCGAGTACGCGGACGGCGGTGTCGCGGACGGCGGTGAACGGTCCGGGCCCGGTGGCGGGGGCCCGGTCCGCGCGGAGGACGATATGGCGGGGTACCGGTCCTGTGAGGAGTTCGTCCAGGGTGTCGTGGAGCGTGACGCGGTCCCCGCCGGGCGTGGTGGGCGGGGCGGCCGGGCCGTCGCCGGTGCCGATGACGCTCCACGGGCCGGGGTCGGTCCGCCGTTCGTCGCGGTGGAGCGGCCGCCAGGAGACCTCGAAGAGTGACCGGCCGTGGTGTCCGGCTCCGGCGGGCAGTTCCCCGGCTCCGGCGGGGCGGAGTGCCAGGGCCGCGATCCGGGCGATCTCACGGCCCTCTTCATCGGTGAGGGTGAGGGACACGGTCTCCTCGCCGACGGGGGTGATCGCGGCCCGTACGGTCGGGCCGCAGCGGCCGGTCAGCTCCACCCCGGACCAGGAGAAGGGCATCCGGCCCCGGTCGCCGTCCATTCCGATGATCCCGCCGGCCGCCACGGCGTGCAGGACCGAGTCCAGCAGGGCCGGGTGGAGCGTGTACCCGTCGGCGTCCGGCCGGTCGCCGTCCGGGAGCCCGGCCCGTATATGGAGGTCGTCGCCGAGCCGCCAGATCTCCCGCAGTCCGCGGAAGCCCGGCCCGTAGTCGAAGCCCGCGGCCGCCGCCGTGGCGTAGAAGCCGTCGATGTCGAGATCGAGCCGGGTCGCCCCGGGGGGCGGCCAGTCGGCGGACGGACTCCCGGTGGTGCCGGGGCTGGTGGTGCGGGGGGTGCCGGGTGCCAGGTGTCCCGTCGTGTGGCGGGTCCAGCCGCCGGCCGGGCGGTCGTCGTCGCCGGGCCGGGCGTAGACGTCCAGGGGGCGTCGTCCCGTGTCGTCGGCGGTACCGACGACGACCCTGATCTGTACATCGCCCGTCTCGGGCACGATCAGCGGTACTTCCAGGGCCAGTTCCCCGATGGTCGTACATCCGACGAGTTCGGCCGCCGAGAGCGCCAGTTCCAGCTGAGCCGTCGCCGGTACGACGATCGCACCGAAGACACGGTGATCGGAGAGCCATGCGTGGGTCCGCAGGGACCACCGGCCGGTGAGGACCAGTTCACCGGTGCCGGGGTGGTCGACCACGGCACCCAGCAGCGGATGGCGGGGACCGGAGAGACCGGCGGCGGCGAGGTCGGCCGTCCCCGTTCCGGCCGGGGAGTCCAGCCAGAACCGCCGCCGTTCGAAGGCGTACGTCGGCAGGTCGATCCGGCGGCCCGGACCCGTCAGGGCCTCCCAGTCGACGGCCGCGCCCCGGACGTCCAGTTCGGCCGCGGTGGCGAGCAGCGACTCGACCGGTCCCCGGTCCCGCCGGGCCGACGCGAGGACTTCGGCACCGGTCACGCCGTCGGCGGCGAACGCCTCTTTGGTGAGGCCCGCGAGGGTCGCGCCGGGCCCCAGGTCGAGGAAGAGGCTCGCCCCGGCCGCCCGGGCGGACTCCACCGCGTCGTGGAAGCGGACGGGTTCCCGGACGTGCCGTACCCAGTGGTCCACGGACGCCAGCTCGGCGGGCCCGGCCCGGCGGCCGGTCCTGGTCGAGATGACATCGGTCTCGGGCGCACCGGGGCGCAGCGGCCCGACGGCCCCGGCGAACTCGTCCAGGACCGGGTCCATGAGCGGTGAGTGGAAGGCGTGGCCGACGTCGAGCGGTTTGGTCCGGACGCCGTCGGCGGTGAACCGTTCCCTCAGGTCCCGGATCTGGTCTCGGCCGCCGGAGACCACCACGGAGTCCGGGCCGTTGACGGCGGCGACACCGATCCGGTCGTACGGCCCGAGGGCGGCCCGGACGGTGTCCTCGGGGGCGCGGACCGCCAGCATGGCTCCGGATTCGGCGGCCGTACGCATGATCCGGCCCCGGGCGGCCACGAGGCGGGTCGCCGATTCCAGGTCGAGGGCGCCGGAGACGTACGCGGCGGCGATCTCGCCGACGGAGTGGCCGATCAGCAGGCCGGGGCGCGGACCGTACCGGGTGATCAGCCGGTAGAGGCCGGTCTGGAGGGTGAACAGGGCGGCCTGGGCGATATCCGTACGCCCGGGGTCCTCGTCGGTCTCGGTTCCGGCGGCGAGCAGCAGGGGTTTCAGGGCGAAGGGGAGGACGGTGTCGAAGTGGGCGCAGACCTCGTCGACGGCGTGGGCGAAGGCGGGGAAGGCGGCGTACAGCTCCGGTGCCGTACCGGCCCATCGCGACCCCTGCCCGGGGAACATGAAGACGGTGTCGCCGGGCTTCCCGGCGGCGACGCCGCGTACCAGGCCGGGGGATTCCGTTCCGTCGCGCAGGGCCGCCAGGGCGCTCAGCAGGGTGTCCCGGTCGGCTCCGAGGACGACGGCCCGGTGTTCGAGCCGGGCGCGGCCCGTCGCGAGCGACCGGCCGATGTCCACGGGGTCGGGGTCGGGTGCGGTGCCGGAGGCGGCGGCGAAGGCGTACAGCCGCTCGGCCTGGCCCCGCAGGGCCTCGGCGGAGCGTGCCGACACCGGCCACGGCACCGGTCCTCCGCTGCCGTGGGGCGGTCGGGGCGCGGTGTCCCGTACGGTCTCCTCCTCTACGGGGGCCTGTTCGAGGATCAGATGGGCGTTGGTGCCGCTGACGCCGAACGCCGATACCCCGGCCCGCCGGGGCCGTCCGCCGGTCTGAGGCCACGGCCGGGTCTTCGCCAGCAGTTCCACCGTCCCGGCAGACCAGTCGACATGGGGTGTCGGCTCGTCGAGGTGCAGTGTCCTCGGCAGGGTGCCGTGCCGCACGGCCAGCACCATCTTGATGACTCCGGCGACACCGGCCGCGCACTGCGGATGGCCGATATTGGATTTCACCGATCCCACCTGGAGCGGCCGGTCGGCGGCCCGGCCCTTGCCGTAGGCGGCGATCAGGGCCTGGGCCTCGATCGGGTCGCCCAGAGGGGTGCCGGTGCCGTGCGCCTCGACGGCGTCGACGTCGTCGGGCCGGATCCGGGCGTCGGTCAGCGCCTGCCGGATGACGCGCTGCTGGGAGGGCCCGTTGGGGGCGGTCAGTCCGTTGCTGGCACCGTCCTGGTTGACGGCGGAGCCACGGATGACGGCGAGTACGGGATGGCCTTGGCGGCGGGCGTCGGAGAGCCGTTCCAGCAGCAGGACGCCGACACCCTCGCCCCAGGCCGTACCGTCGGCGGCGGCCGAGAACGGCTTGCACCGGCCGTCCGGCGCCAGGCCCCGCTGGCGGGAGAACTCGGTGAAGACGCCGGGAGTCGTCATCACCGTCACCCCGCCCGCCAGGGCCGCCGAGCATTCCCCGTTCCGCAGCGCCCGGACCGCGAGATGCAGGGTGACCAGCGACGACGAGCATGCCGTGTCGATGGTGACGGCCGGTCCTTCGAAGCCTCCCGTGTACGCGATCCGCCCCGAGGCCACCGCGGTCGCGGTGCCGGTCATCAGGTAGCCCTCCAGGGCTTCCGGTGACCGGTGCATGGGCGGCCCGTACTCCTGGCGCGCGATCCCCATGAAGACCCCGGTACGGCTGCCGCGCAGGGTCGTCGGGTCGATGCCCGCCCGTTCGATCGCCTCCCACGAGGTCTCCAGCAGCAGCCGCTGCTGCGGTTCGAGGGCCATCGCCTCGCGCGGGCTGATCTCGAAGAAGCCGGGGTCGAACTCGTCGGCGTCGTAGAGGAAGCCGCCCTCCCGCACATAGGACGTGCCGTGGACGCCGGGTTCCGGCGCGTACAGCGCGTCCAGGTCCCAGCCCCGGTTCTCCGGGAAGCCGGAGACGGCGTCCCGCTCGTCGAGAAGCAGATTCCACAGCTCCTCGGGGGAGCGCACGCCGCCGGGAAAGCGGCAGCTCATACCGATGACGGCGATGGGCTCACGGGACGCGGCGGCGGCGTCGGTCAGCTCCGCGTTGATCCGCCGAAGGCGTTCCGTCTCCTTGAGGGAGGCCCTCAGCGCCTCGACGACGGCGTCCTGGGAATCGGCCATCACGACCTCCGCGTCTCGTCGGGAACGGTGTTGTTCCGCTCGCCGGGAACGGTGTTGCTCCGCATCGCCGTCCGCACCAGGTCGGCCACGTCCATCTCGTCCAGCGACGGACCGTCTGCCGCCTCCCGGGTGTCGCCGGTGGCGGACGGTCCGGGTGATTCGCCGTCGGCACCGGCCGTCCGTTCCGGGAACAGTTCCTCCCGCAGATGGCGGGCGACGGCCACCGGTGTCGGATGGTCGAACAGCAGGGTCGTGGAGAGCGGCAGTCCCGTGACGCGCCGCAGCCGGTTCCGCATCTCCATGGCGGTCAGGGAGTCGAATCCGGCGAGGCTGAAGGCCCGGTCGGCGCGGATCGCCGCCGGTCCTTCCAGGCCGAGGACGGCCGCCGAGTGCCCCCGTACGGTGGCCAGCAGGGCCTCGTCCAGCTTGCCGTCCGGCAGCTCCCTCAGCCGGGCCGCCAGATCGCCCTCCGGCTCCCCGGCGCGGTCACCGTTCACCTCGGCCCCGGCCGCCGGGTGCCCGGCGACATCGGGGAGATCGGCGATCAGCCGGCTGGGGCGGACCGCGGTGAGTACGGGGGCGAAGTCGGCCCACTCGACCCGGGCGACCGTGATCCGGGTCTCGTCCCGGCCCAGTGACGCGGCCAGGGCCGCCGTCGCCGTCTCGGGTGCCATCGGCGGCAGCCCCCGCCCGCGCAGGCGTTCCCCGGTCTCGCCGCTGACCAGTCCGCCGCCGCCCCAGGATCCCCAGGCGACGGCGGTCGCCTTCAGTCCGGCCGCCCGGCGTGTTTCGGCCAGGGCGTCGGCGAAGGCGTTGGCGGCGCCGTATCCGCCTTGTCCTGCGCTGCCCCAGACGCCACCGGCGGCCGAGGAGAAGAGGACGAACGCGTCCAGGTCCCGGGCGGCGGTCGCCTCGTGGAGCGCCACGGCGGCGGCCACCTTGGGCCGGAGTACCCGGGCCAGCCGGTCCGGCGTGAGGGATTCCACCAGCCCGTCGGCGAGTACGGCGGCACCGTGGAACACGGCCCGCAGCGGATACTCCGCCGGGATCGACGCCAGTACGTCCCGCAGCCCGTCGCGGTCGGCGGCGTCGACGGCGGCCACGGTCACCCGCGAGCCCAGTTCCGCCAGCTCCGCCGTCAGCTCCCTGATGCCGGGGGTTTCCGTGCCCCGTCTGCCGATCAGCAGCAGATGGGGCGCCCCGGCCCGGGCCAGCCAGCGGCAGATGTGCGAACCGACCGCACCGGCGCCGCCCGTGACCAGTACGGTGCCGCGCGGACGCCAGTCCCGGTCCGGGTCCGGGTCCGGGTCCGATGCGGGGTACGGATCCGGTGCGCCGTCGGCCAGCGGCGCGCGCGTCAGGCGTCGGCCGTAGACCCCGGAGGCACGTACGGCCACCTCGTCCTCGCCGTGGCCACCACCCGTCGCGGCGCCGTACGCCCCTCTGCTGTTCGGCTCGCCGCTGTTCGCGAGAACGGCGCACACAAGGTCGGTGGTCCGCGCGTCCAGCCGGGCGGGGACGTCCACGAGCCCGCCCCAGCGCTCCGGCCGCTCCAGCGCCACCGCCCGGCCCAGGCCCCAGATCTGGGCCTGAAGCGGGTTTCCCACGGTGTCGGCGGGCCCGGTGGACACCGCCTCGCGGGTCAGACACCACAGCCGGGCCTCGACTCCCGTGTCCTCCAAAGCCTGTACGAGGGTGACGGTGCCCGCCAGCCCGCCGGAGACCGGCTGATAGGCGGCGGCGAGACCGTCGTCGCCGAGTGCGGCGAGGGAGAGCACACCGGCGAGCCGTCCCTTGGTCTCGTCGCCGTTCGGGGTCTCACCGCCGTCGGCGAGTACGGCGGCGAGCCGTCGGCCGAGTGCCGTACGGTCCCACAGCTCGGCGGTCGGTACCTCGCACCGGATCACTCGCGTACGGCGTCGCCGCAGCGCTTCGACCACCGCGACCGCCGCCGGGTCCTGGGCGACGGACTCGGGGACGACCACCAGCCAGCCGCCGTTGTCCGCCGCCGGTACCGGCCCGGAGCCGGGAGCAGGGGCGGAACCCATGCCGGGCAGCGGCTTCCAGGTCGTACGGTAACGCCAGGTGTCCCGTACGGAGCGGTCCGCCCGGCGACGGCGCCAGGACGACATCGCGGAGAGTACGGCGGGCAGGTCCGTGGCGTCTCCGAGCCCGAGGGTGCTGATCAGGGCGGCCGGGTCCTCCCGGTCGACCGCGTCCCAGAACTCGGCCTCGGCCGGATCGACGGTGGCGGTGGCCGGACGGCCGTCACCGGATTGGTCGGGGTCTTCGAGGAGCCAGTAGTGCTGGTGTTGGAAGGGGTAAGTGGGGAGGTCGACGGGTCCGGTGCCGGTGGCGTAGAAGCGGGTCCAGTCGATGGCGGTGTGGGTGTGGGCGGTGGCGAGGGATGTGAGGACGCG
>NZ_JBEYIS010000092.1:0-19136 GCF_040635975.1 Streptomyces sp. NPDC006798 | reverse complement strand
GGTGCTGTGGTGGGTGTGGCGCCGGGTTCGGTGTCGGGTGGGGGTCG
This sequence comes from Streptomyces sp. NPDC006798, assembly GCF_040635975.1. Classification (NCBI taxonomy): domain Bacteria; kingdom Bacillati; phylum Actinomycetota; class Actinomycetes; order Kitasatosporales; family Streptomycetaceae; genus Streptomyces; species Streptomyces sp. NPDC006798. The sequence continues at coordinate 19,089 of NZ_JBEYIS010000092.1, read as the reverse complement.
GGTGGAGTTGCCGACGTATGCCTTCGACCGCAAGCGCTACTGGATCGGCGAGGACGAACACCGCGCCGACGAACCCACCGGAATGGGCGCCGAACTGCGCCGGCTGGCCCGTACGAACAGAAAGGCGCTCCGCAAGGAACTCGGATTCCTGGTCCGGTCCCATGCCGCCGCCGTACTCGCCCATCCGTCGCTCGACGAACGGGATATGCGGCAGACCTTCAAGGATCTCGGATTCGATTCCCAGGGCTCCCTGGAGCTGAGGAACCGGCTCGGCACGGCGACCGGGCTCGCCCTCCCCGCCTCCCTGCTCTACGACTTCCCGACCGGCCGCGAACTCGTCGCCCGGCTCGCCACCGGACTCCGCGAGAGCCCCGAACCCGAGCCGGTCGCCGAGAAGCCGACCCCGGCCGGAGCGAACGGCGGGAGCGCGACCGCTCCCGCCGCCGACGGGCCCGAACCCATCGCCGTCGTCGCCATGGCCTGCCGCTACCCCGGCGAGGTCGCCTCCCCGGAGGATCTGTGGCGGTTGGTCGCCGAAGGGCGCGACGCCGTCACCGAGTTCCCGGTCGACCGCGACTGGGACCCCGACCTCTACGACCCGGACCCCCGGCGCCCCGGCAGGTCCGCCGTCCGCCACGGCGGCTTCCTCCACGACGCGGGCGACTTCGACGCCGCCTTCTTCGGCATCTCGCCCCGCGAGGCCCAGGCCATGGACCCGCAGCAGCGGCTGCTCCTCGAAACCTCCTGGGAGTCCCTGGAGCGGGCCGGGATCGACGCCCGCTCCCTGCACGGCAGCCGGACCGGTGTCTTCATCGGCGCCATGGCATCGGACTACGGCCCCCGGATGCACGACGCGCCCGAAGGCGTCGAAGGCCATCTGCTGACCGGCAACACGGCCAGTGTGATGTCCGGCCGGATCTCCTACCAGCTCGGTCTCACCGGCCCCGCCGTCACCGTCGACACCGCCTGCTCGTCCTCGCTCTCCGCCCTCCATCTGGCGATCCGCTCCCTGCGGTCCGGCGAATCCGATCTCGCCCTGGCCGGCGGCGTGACCGTGATGTCGACCCCCGGCATCTTCGTGGAGTTCTCCCGGCAGGACGGACTCGCGCCCGACGGCCGCTGCAAGCCGTTCGCCGCCGCCGCCGACGGCACCGCCTGGGCCGAAGGCGTCGGCGTCCTGCTGGTCGAACGTCTCTCCGACGCCGAACGGCTCGGCCATCCGGTGCTCGCCGTCGTCCGCGGCTCCGCCGTCAACCAGGACGGCGCCTCCAACGGGCTCACCGCCCCCAACGGCCCCTCCCAGCAGCGGGTCATCCGGGAGGCCCTCGCCGACGCCGGACTCGACACCCGGGACGTCGACGCGGTCGAGGCCCACGGCACCGGCACCCGGCTCGGCGACCCCATCGAGGCCGAGGCGATCCTGGCCACGTACGGCAAGGACCGCGACGCGGCCCGCCCGGTCCTGCTGGGCTCCCTCAAGTCCAACATCGGACACGCCCAGGCCGCCGCCGGTGTCGGCGGTGTGATCAAGATGGTCCAGGCCCTGCGGCACGGCGTACTGCCGCCGTCCCTCGGTGTGGACCGGCCGACCCCGCACGTCGACTGGTCGTCGGGGGCCGTCGAACTCGTCCGCGAGACCCGGGAGTGGCCGCTGACCGGCCGCCCCCGGCGGGCCGCCGTCTCCTCGTTCGGCATCAGCGGCACCAACGCCCATGTCGTCCTGGAGGAGTACGCCCGGCCCGAGACCGGCCCCGCACCGGAAACCGACGCGCTCCCGGACGCCGCCGACGGTACGGAATCCGCCGCCGCACCGGAGAGCGCCGCCGGTACGGAGACCGCTGCCGCCGCCCCCGTAGCGTGGCTGGTCTCCGCCCGGGACGAGGCGGCCCTGCGGGCCCAGGCCGCCGGGCTGCGGGAGCTGCTGGCCGGGCGCCCGGACTTCTCCCCGGCGGACGTCGGCCGGACCCTCGCCACCGGCCGTACCCTCTTCGAACACCGCGCGGCCGTCGTCGCCGACGACCCGGGCGGCTATCTGGCCGCCCTCGACGCCCTCGCCCGGGGCACCGAAGCCCCCGGCCTGGTGACCGGCAGCGCGACCGACGCCGGGACGACCGCCTACCTCTTCGCCGGACACGGCACCGCCCGGGCCGGAATGGGCCGCGCGCTCCACCGCGCGTTCCCCGTCTTCGCCGCCGCCCTCGACGCCGTACTGGCCGAACTGGACGACGACACCGCCGGGCCCGTACGCGAACTCCTGCTCGCCGACGGACCGGCCGCCCCGGGCACACCGCCGCCGAGCCGGTACGCCCTGCCCGCCCTCTTCGCCTTCCAGACCGCGCTCTACCGGCTCCTCGAGACCACCGGCCCCGAGCCCGAGGCCGTCGTCGGCCATTCCGTCGGATCCATCGCCGCCGCCCACGCGGCCGGAGTGCTCTCCCTGCGGGACGCCACCGGCCTCGCCGTCGCCTACGGCGCGCTCGTCGACGCCGCCGGAGCGGACGGCGCGATGGCCGTCGTCGGCGCCGGGGAGCGGGAGATCGCCCTCACCCTCGCCGACCATCCCGGCGATCTGGCCCTCGCCTCCGTCGACGGACCCGACCGGGTGGTCGTCTCCGGCACCGCCGACGTCGTGGAGTTCGTCACCGCGGGCTGGGCCGCCCAGGGCCACGAGATCCGGACCCTCCCCGTCGGGCAGGCGTTCCACTCGCCGCTGCACGACGACATCGCCACCCGGTTCCACGCCCTCGCCGCCGAACTCACCTTCCACACCCCCCGGATCCCGGTCCACTCCGCCGTCACCGGCCTCCCCGCCACCGGCCGGGACCTCGGCTCGGCCGACTTCTGGACCCGGCAGATCCACGGCACCGTACGACTCCACGACACCATCGGGAAGCTCCGGGCCGACGGCGTCACCGGCGTACTGGAGATCGGCCCCGACGGCAGCCACAGCGCCGCCCTCGACCGGGCCTCCGACGACGGCCCCGGCGTCGCGATCCCCCTGCTCACCGGAGCCGAACCCGATGCCCGCGCCCTCGTCACGGCGCTGGCCCGGGCCCAGGTCCTCGGCCTCGGCGGCGATCCGGCCGCCCTGATCCCCGGCACCGGACGGACCGAACTGCCCACCTACGCCTTCCAGCGCAGGCGCTACTGGCTCACCGCGGGCACCGGAGCCGCCGGCGGCCCGACCGGCCGCTCGGCCCATCCGCTGATCACCTCGGCCGTCGATCTCGCGGGCCGCGACGCCACCGTACTGACCAGCCGGCTCTCCCTCACCGGCCAGCCCTGGCTGGCCGACCACGAGGTCGGCGGCACCGTACTCCTCCCGGCCACCGCCTTCCTCGAACTCGCTCTCGCCGCCGGACGGCTGACCGGCGCCGAACTCCTGCTCGACCTCACCCTCGAAGCGCCCCTCGCCCTGGCCGGATCCGATACGGCCCGCCTCCAGATCGAGGTCGACGCCCCCGGCGCCGACGGCCGGCGCGCCTTCACCGCGCACTCCCGGCCCGAAGACGCCCCCGGCGCCGACGACGAACCAGGGCCCTGGGTCCGCCACGCCACCGGAGTCCTCGGCCCCGCCGCGTCCGGCATCCCCGAAGGGCTGGGGGAGTGGCCGCCCGCCGACACCACCGCCGTACCGCTCACCGACGCCTACCCCCGGCTGGCCGAAGGCGGCTACGGCTACGGGCCGGTGTTCCGGGGCCTGCGCGCCCTGTGGCGGCGGGCGGACGGCACCCTCTTCGCCGAGATCGGCGCCGACGGCGAGGACCCGGGCGGCGCCGACCGGTACGGACTCCACCCCGCCCTGCTGGACGCCGCGCTCCACCCGCTGGTCCTGACCGGACTCGACACCGTCGGCGAGGACCGGATCGCCCTCCCGTTCAGCTGGGCCGGAGCCAGGATCCACGCCGTCGGCGCCACCGCCCTCCGGGTCCGGCTCACCCCGAAGAAGGGCGGCGCCTTCGCCGTCCTGGCCGCCGACGCCACCGGGGAACCCGTCGCCACCGTCGACACCCTCACCCTCCGCCCGGTCGAACGGGCGAAGCTCAGCGTCGACCATGCCGCCCGCGCCGGCCGGGGCGCCGCCCTCCTCCGGCTGGAGTGGCAGCCCGTGGAAGCGCCGGAGACCACCGGCACCCGCCCGGCCTGGACCGACCTCACCGCCGACGACGACCTCACCGCCGTCGCCGCCGGGACGGACGTCCTGCGGGTGACCTGCCGCGCGGACGGCGACCCGTACGACATCGAAACGGCCCACGCCACCGCCGGACGCACCCTGGACCTGCTGCGCCGGTTCGTCTCCGACACCCGGCTCGCCGATACCCGGCTGCTGCTGGTCACCCGGGGCGCCGTCGCCGCCGGAACCGGCGACGACCTCACCGATCTGGCCGCCGCCACGGTCTGGGGCATGGCCAGGACCGCCCAGTCCGAACACCCCGGCCGGATCACCGTCGTCGATCTCGACCCGGCGACCGCGGCGGACGACCTGCTCGCGGCAGCCGTCGCCACCGGAGAGCCCCAACTCGCCGTCCGCGAGGGCGCCCTGCTCGTCCCCCGGCTGGTCAGGACCGAGGGCGGCGGCCGCGACGAAGGGCCCGCCTGGGACCTGGACGGTACGGTACTGATCACCGGCGGCACCGGAGGGCTCGGCGCCCTCTTCGCCCGGCACCTCGTCACCCGGTACGGCGTCCGGCGGCTGCTGCTGTGCAGCAGGCGCGGCGAGGACGCGCCCGGCGCCCGGGAACTCGCGGCCGAACTCACCGGCCTCGGCGCCGCCCAGGTCCGGATCGAGGCCCGTGACGTCGCCGACCGGGCCGAAGTCGCCGCCCTGCTCGCCGGAATCCCCGACGAGCATCCGCTGACGGCCGTCGTCCACACCGCGGGCGTACTCGCCGACGCGACCCTGACGGCCCTCACCGGCGAGCAGCTCACCCGGGTCCTGCGGCCCAAGCTCGACGCCGCCTGGCATCTGCACGAACTGACCCGGGACGGCAAGCTCGCCGCGTTCGTCCTCTTCTCCTCCGTCTCCGGCCTCATCGGCACCCCCGGCCAGGCGAACTACGCGGCGGCCAACACCTATCTCGACGCGCTCGCCGCCCACCGCGCCGCCACCGGACTCGCCGCCACCTCGCAGGCATGGGGCCTGTGGGACGGCACCCACGGCCTCGGCGGCACCCTCGGCCGGGCCGACCTCGCCCGCTGGGCCGGGGCCGGAATCACCCCCATCACCCCCGAACAGGGGCTCGCCCTCTTCGACGCGGCGCTCACGACCGGGGACGCCCTGACCGTACCGACGGCCCTGAACACCACGGCCCGTACCGGCGACCCCGCCGCCCAGCCCGCACCACTGCGCGGACTGGTCCGGGTCCGCGCGCCCCGGGCCGCCCGGGCCGCGACCGCCGCCACCCGCACCGGCGACAGCTGGGCGGGCCGGATGGCGGCACTCCCGCCGGGCAAGCGCCGCGGCGCCCTGCTCGACGTCGTCCGAACCCACATCGCGGAGGTGATGGGCTATCCCGACCCCCAGGCCGTCGAATCCGGCCGGGCCTTCCAGGAGCTGGGCTTCGACTCGCTCACCGCGGTCGAACTGCGCAACCGGCTCAACGCCGTGACCGGACTCGTGCTGCCCAGCACCGTAGCCTTCGACCATCCGTCGGCCGACGCGCTGGCCGGATATCTCGAAGGGGAGATCTCCACCGGAGAGCCGGAGCCGGAGCCCGCGACCGCCGCCCCCGATCCCGCCTTCGACGGGCTGGCGGACCGCATCCGGTCGATCGCCTCGGACGCCGACGCCTGGAGCACCGTCTCCGCCCGGCTGCGGGAGCTGCTGGAACTCGCCGGCGGCGGCGCCCGCAGAGGGCTCGACACGGCCAGCGACGGCGAACTCTTCGCCCTCGTCGACGGCGTCGAGTGAGCGGCGGCGCGATGGAGCGGCCCTGGTCCCGACTGATGAATCTGTCCGGTCTTTGCGATCTCCCCGGTCTTTCCGGCCTTTCTGGAGCGGTGGTTTGACGTGGCTGACGAGAACGAACTCCGTACGTATCTGAAGCGGGCCATCGCGGACGCGCGTGATGCCCGGGCACGGCTGAAGGAGGTGGAGGAGCGGGCCCGGGAGCCCCTGGCGATCGTCGGCGCCTCCTGCCGCTATCCAGGCGGTGTGACCTCCCCCGCCGAGCTGTGGCGGCTGGTCGACGAGGGCACCGACGCGGTCTCCGAGTTCCCCACCGACCGCGACTGGCCCGAGGACCTCTTCGACCCGGACCCCGAGCGGGTCGGCCACTCCTACGTCCGCGACGGCGGATTCATCGACGACATCGCCGGATTCGACCCCGCGTTCTTCGGGATGTCCCCGCGGGACGCGCTCGCCGCGGACCCGCAGCAGCGGCTGCTCCTGGAGACGACCTGGGAGGCGATGGAGAGCGCCGGGATCGTCCCCGCCACCCTCCGCGGCACCAATACCGGGATGTACGTGGGGCAGATGTACCACGACTACGGGGCCAGGCCGCGGCTCCCCAAACAGGACTTCGAGGCGTACCTCGTCAGCGGCAGCATGGGCAGTATGGGCACCGGGCGGGTCTCGTACACCTTCGGCTTCGAGGGCCCCGCCGTCGCGCTCGACACCGCCTGCTCGTCGTCGCTGGTCACCCTGCACCTCGCGGCCCAGGCGCTGCGGCGCGGCGAATGCGATCTGGCCTTCGCGGGCGGCGTGACGATCCTGTCGACACCCGTCTCCTTCCTGGAGTTCTCCCGGCAGGGGGCCCTGTCGCCCGACGGCCGGTGCAAGTCCTTCGCCGCCGCCGCCGACGGCACGGCCTGGGCCGAAGGGGTCGGACTGCTGCTGCTGGAGCGGCTCTCCGACGCCCGGCGCAACGGCCACCGGGTACTCGCCGTACTGCGCGGCTCCGCCGTCAACCAGGACGGCGCGTCCAACGGGCTCACCGCGCCCAACGGCCCCGCGCAGGAGCGGGTGATCCGGCAGGCGCTGGCGGACGCGGACCTCACCGGCGCCGATGTCGACGTCGTCGAGGCGCACGGCACCGGCACCCGGCTCGGGGACCCGATCGAGGCCCGGGCCCTGCTCGCCACCTACGGCCGCGACCGGCCCGCCGACCGGCCCCTCCTCCTCGGATCGATGAAGTCCAACATCGGCCACGCCCAGGCGGCGGCCGGGGTCGGCGGCGTCATCAAGATGATCGAGGCGATACGCCACGGCCGGATACCGAGGACCCTGCACGTCGACGAACCGACGCCGCACGTCGACTGGTCCGCCGGGAACGTCGAACTCGTCACCGAGACCACCGACTGGCCCGACACCGGCGCGCCGCGCCGGGCCGCCGTCTCCTCCTTCGGCCTCGGCGGCACCAACGCCCATGTCATCGTGGAACAGGCCCCGGACGACCCGGCGGAAGCAGCCGAAACCGGCCCCGCCGACGCCGAGGCGGGCCCGTCAGCCGATGCCACCCCCGCCACCCTGCCGTGGACCCTGTCCGCGAAGACCCCGGAGGCGCTCCAGGGCCAGGCCGAGCGGCTGCTCGCCTTCGTCGAGACACACCCCGAGCACGGCATCGCGGACATCGCGTACTCCCTCGCGACCACCCGGGCCGTACTCGACCACAGCGCCACCGTCGTCGGCGCCGACCACGACACGCTGACGGCCGGTTTACGCGCCCTCGCCGCCGACCCCGAGGCCGCCGCCGTCCACCGGACCCGCCGGGCCCGCTCGGGCCGTACCGCCTTCCTCTTCACCGGCCAGGGCTCGCAGCGCGCGGGCATGGGCCGTGAGCTGTACGAGACATCCCCGGTCTTCGCCCGCGCGCTGGACGAGATCTGCGCGGCACTCGACCCGCTGCTCGACCGGCCCTTGAAGGACGTCCTCTTCGCCGAGACCGGCACGCCCGAAGCGGCGCTGCTCGACCGGACCGCCTACGCCCAGCCCGCTTTGTTCGCGGTTGAGGTGGCGCTGTTCCGGCTGGTCACGTCCTGGGGCGTGGTCCCGGACCAACTGCTGGGCCACTCCATCGGCGAGGTCGCGGCCGCCCATGCCGCCGGAGTGCTCGATCTGCCCGACGCCTGCGCGCTCGTCGCCACCCGCGGCCGGCTGATGCAGTCCGCCCGGGACGACGGCGCGATGGCCGCGATCCAGGGCGAGGAGGCGGAGGTCCGGGAATCCCTCGCCGGATACGGGGACGCCGTCGCGATCGCGGCCGTGAACGGGCCCCGGTCCGTGGTGATCTCCGGCGACCGCGACGTGGTCGAGAAGATCAGCGCCCTCTGGAAGGGCGAGGGCCGAAAGACCACCGCCCTCAAGGTCAGCCATGCCTTCCACTCGCCGCATATGGACGGCGTGCTCGAAGAGTTCCGTACGGTGCTCCGGACGCTGACGTTCCGCCCGCCGACGCTGCCCGTGGTCTCGAATGTCACCGGCGAACCGGCCACGGCCGAACAACTCTGCTCCCCGGACTACTGGGTACGGCACATCCGCGAGGCCGTCCGCTTCCTCGACGGCGTCCGCACCCTCACCGCCGAAGGCGTCACCGACTTCGTCGAACTCGGCCCCGACGCCGTCCTCACCGCACTCGCCGCCGGAGCCTCACCGGAGGAGCCGGGTGCCCTGATCCCCCTCCTCCGCAGGAACCGCCCCGGCGACCGGACCGCCGCCGCCGCGCTCGGCCGGCTCCACGCCCGCGGCGCCGTACCCGACTGGGACGCGATCCTGCCCGCGGCCCGCCGGATCGAGCTGCCCACCTACGCCTTCCGCCGCGACCGCTACTGGCTCACCGAGGAGAACGCGCCCACCGACGCCACCGGACTCGGCCTGAACTCCGCCGACCACCTGCTGCTCGGCGCCGCCGTCCACCTCGCCGACGAGGACACCGTCCTCTTCACCGGCCGGATCTCCCTCCGCGGCCACCCCTGGCTCGCCGACCACGCGGTCCTGGGCACGGTCCTCGTCCCCGGCACCGCCCTGCTCGAACTCGCCGTCCGCGCCGGGGCCGAGGTCGGCTGCGACCGCGTCGAGGAACTCACCCTTGCCGCCCCCCTGGTCCTCCCCGAGAACGGCGGAATCCACCTCCAGGTCAAGACCGGACCCGCCGACGAACACGGCCGCCGCACCATCGCCGTCCACTCCCGGCCGGACACCGAGACCGCGCCCGACACCCCGTGGCACACCCACGCCACCGGAACCCTCGCCACCGGCGCGCCCGGCGGTACGCCCCCGGCGGCGGACCTCACCGTCTGGCCCCCCGCCGACGGCACCGAGGCCGACCTCGACGGGATCTACGACCGGCTGCACGACCGCGGCTACTCCTACGGCCCCGCCTTCCAGGGCCTGCGCCGGGTCTGGCGGACCGCCGACGCGATCCACGCCGAAGTCGCCCTGCCCGACGACGCCCGCCCCGACGACACCGCGTTCGCCCTGCACCCGGCGCTCCTCGACGCGGCGCTCCACCCACTGCTCCCCGGAGTGTTCGCCGACGACGGACCCGCCCGGCTGCCGTTCGCCTGGTCCGGTGTCACCGTGTACCGTACGGGCGCCACCGCGCTCCGGGTCCGGCTCGTCGTCACCGACCCCGACGGCGAATCCCCGAAGGCGGAGCTGACCCTCGCCGACGACACCGGCGCCCCGGTCGCCACCGTCGAGGCGCTCACCCTGCGGCCCCTCTCCAAGGACGCGCTCGCCGAATCCGACCCCGTACTCCGCTCCGGCAGGTTCCGGATCGAGTGGACCGCCTTCGACCCGTCGGCCCCCGGCACCACCGGAGCCGTACCGGGCACCGACGGCTGGGCCGTCCTCGCCACCGGCGACCACCCGCTCGACGTACCCGGCGCCACGGTCCATCCCGGTCTCGACGCGCTGATCGGGGCCGTCGACGCCGGAGCCGGCGTACCGCCGGTCGTCCTCCTCCCGCTGACCGGCCCCGCCGACGCCGACTCCGGTATCCCCGGCGCCGCCCGGGCCGCACTCCACGACACCCTGCGTACGGTCCGGACCTGGCTCGGTGACGAGCGGCTCGCCGCCGCGCGTCTGATCGTCGTCACCTCCGGCGCCGTCGCCGCCGGAGCCGAGGACGTCACCGACCTCGCCCGGGCGGGTGTCTGGGGCCTGCTCCGCTCGGCCTCGACCGAACACCCCGACCGGTTCGCCCTGGTCGACGTCGACACCGTCTCCGCCGAGACACTGCCCGCCGTGGCCGCAGCCGTCGCCGCGAACGAACCCCAGCTCGCCGTCCGGGCGGGCCGGATACTCGTACCCCGGCTGGCCAGGCCCCTGCCCGGCCCCGACGATCAGGAATCGGCCGCGCCCCGCTGGGACACCGGTACCGTCCTCGTCACCGGCGCGACCGGCGCCCTCGGCACCGTACTCACCCGCCATCTGGTCACCCGGCACGGCGCCCGCGATCTGCTGCTCCTCAGCCGGCGCGGCGAGTCGGCGCCCGGCGCCGCCGAACTGACGGCGGAACTCACCGGCCTCGGCGCCCGGGTCACCATCGCCGCCTGCGACATCGCCGACCGCGAGGCGCTGGCGGCCGTACTCGCCGATGTGCCGGAGGACCGGCCGCTCACGGCGGTCGTCCACACGGCGGGCGTGGTGGCCGACGGAGTCGTCACCGCCCTCACCCCCGAACAGCTCGACAGGGTCGTCGCCGCCAAGATCGACGCGGCGTGGAATCTGCACGACCTCACCCGAGACACCGAACTCTCGGCCTTCGTGCTCTACTCCTCCCTCGCCGGACTCTTCGGCACCGCGGGCCAGGCCAACTACGCGGCGGGCAACACCTTCCTGGACGCCCTCGCCGCCCACCGCAGGGCCGAAGGGCTCCCCGGCCTCTCCCTCGCCTGGGGACTCTGGGCCGAGACCAGCGCCATCACCGGCGAACTCGACGCCGTCGATCTGCGCAGGCTGGCCAGGATCGGACTGCGCCCCCTCTCCTCCGACCACGCCATGACCCTCTTCGACGCGGCACACGACACCGGAGAGGCCGTCCTCGCCCTCACCCGGTTCGACGCCGGGGCGCTGCGCGGCGGCGCCGAACCGCCGGCCCTGCTGAAGGGCCTGGTCCGCAAGCCCGCCCGGCGCGCCGCCGGGGACGCGCCCGCGGGCCCGTCACTCGCCGAACGGCTCGCCGGACTCGGGCCCGACGCGCGCCGCAGGACCCTCACCGACCTGGTCCGGGCCAGGATCGCCGCCGTACTCGGCCATGCCGACCCGCTGGCCGTGGAACCCGGCACCCCGCTCCAGGAGCTGGGCTTCGACTCGCTGACCGCCGTCGAACTCCGCAACCAGCTGGCCGGCGTCACCGGCCTGCCGCTGCCCAGCACGGTCGCCTTCGACCATCCGTCGGCCGACGCCCTGGCCCGCCATCTCGACGGCGAACTGGGCATCCCCGACGCCCCGGCAGCCCCCGCGCCCGCCGTCGCCCCGGTACTCGCCGGGCTCGACCGGCTGGAGGAGCTGATCCGGTCCTCCGCCGGGGACCCGGCGGCCCAGGGCCTGATCGCCGCCCGCCTCCAGGAACTGCTCCAGCTCGGCACCGGGGAAGCCCCGGGCCGCGATCTCGAATCGGCCAGCGACGAGGAGCTCTTCGCCCTGGTCGACGGCGCGGAATAGGAGACGGCGCGATGGCGGTGCCCGGGCGTCGAACGACGCGTGGACCTCTCATGTCCGGTCTGTCCGGCCTTTCTGGAGCGGTGGTGTGACATGGCTGACGAGAACGAACTCCGTACGTATCTGAAGCGGGCCGTCGCGGACGCGCGTGATGCCCGGGCACGGCTGAAGGAGGTGGAGGAGCGGGCCCGGGAGCCCCTGGCGATCGTCGGCGCCTCCTGCCGCTATCCCGGCGGAGTGGAATCCCCGGCCGGGCTGTGGCGGCTGGTGGACGAGGGCACCGACGCCATCTCCGAGTTCCCCACCGACCGGGGCTGGGACGAGGACGTCTACGACCCCGATCCCGACCGCAACGGCAAGACCCTGACCCGGCACGGCGGCTTCGTCGACGGGATGACCGACTTCGACGCCGCCTTCTTCGGGATGTCGCCGCGCGAGGCCGTCGCCGCCGACCCGCAGCAGCGGCTGCTCCTGGAGACGACCTGGGAGGCGATGGAGAGCGCCGGGATCGTCCCCGCCACCCTCCGCGGCACCAGGACCGGGGTCTTCACCGGGCTGATGTACCAGGGGTACGGCGCGGGTGTCCTGGACGACGTCCCCGCCGAGCTGTCCGGACATCTCGCCAGCGGCCTCTCCAGCAGCATCGCCTGCGGACGGCTCTCCTACGTCTTCGGCCTCGAAGGCCCCTCCGTCGCCGTGGACACCGCCTGCTCGTCGTCGCTGGTCACCCTGCACCTCGCGGCCCAGGCGCTGCGGCGCGGCGAGTGCGATCTCGCGCTCACCGGCGGGGCGACCCTGATGCCCACCCCGTTCTCGATCATGGAGTTCTCCCGGCAGCGGGCCCTGTCGCCCGACGGCCGGTGCAAGGCGTTCGGCGCCGGGGCCGACGGCACCGCCTGGGCCGAGGGCGCGGGCATGCTCGTCCTGGAGCGGCTCTCCGACGCCCGGCGCAACGGCCACCGGGTACTCGCCGTACTGCGCGGCTCCGCCGTCAACCAGGACGGCGCTTCCAACGGGCTGACCGCGCCCAACGGCCCCGCGCAGGAGCGGGTGATCCGGCAGGCGCTGGCGGACGCGGGCCTCACGGCCGCCGATGTCGACGTCGTCGAGGCGCACGGCACCGGCACCCGGCTCGGGGACCCGATCGAGGCCCGGGCCCTGCTGGCCACCTACGGCCGCGACCGGCCCGCCGGAGACCCTCTGTTCCTGGGCTCCCTGAAATCCAATATCGGCCACACCCAGGCGGCGGCCGGGGTCGGCGGCGTCATCAAGATGGTCGAGGCGTTACGCCACGGCAGGCTGCCCCGCACCCTGCACGCCGACGAGCCGACCCCGCACGTCGACTGGTCCGCCGGGACCGTCGCCCTGCTCGACCGGGCCCGGCCCTGGCCGGACCGGGACAGGCCGCGCCGGGCCGCGGTCTCCGCCTTCGGTATCGGCGGCACCAACGCCCATGTGATTCTGGAGGAAGCGCCCCCGCTCGCGGCGGACGGGCCCGCGGCGGCAGCCGTTCCGGCGCCCGCGCACCCGTCCGTACCCGTCGCGTCGTCCGCCGCCGGCTGGACCCTGTCGGCGAAGACCCCGGAGGCGCTGCGCGGCCAGGCCGAGCGGCTGCTCGCCTTCGCCGGGGACCATCCGGAGTACGGGGCCGCGGACATCGCGTACTCCCTGGCGACCACCCGGGCCGTGCTGGACCACAGCGCCACCGTGGTCGGCGCCGACCACGGCGAACTGCTCCGGGGACTCCGGGCCCTGGCCGCCGGGACCGCCGACCCGGCCGTGACCACGACGGGCCGCGCCCGCCCCGGCGGGCTGGCGTTCGTCTTCACCGGCCAGGGCTCGCAGCGCGCGGGCATGGGCCGTGAGCTGTACGAGACATCCCCGGTCTTCGCCCGCGCGCTGGACGAGATCTGCGCGGCGCTCGACCCGCTGCTGGGGCGGTCGTTGAAGGACGTGCTGTTCGCCGAACCCGGCACGGACACCGCGAAGGAGCTGGACGGTACGGCCCTCGCCCAGCCCGCTTTGTTCGCGGTTGAGGTGGCGCTGTTCCGGCTGGTCACGTCCTGGGGCGTGGTCCCGGACCAACTGCTGGGCCACTCCATCGGCGAGGTCGCGGCCGCCCATGCCGCCGGAGTGCTCGATCTGCCCGACGCCTGCGTGCTCGTCGCGGCGCGCGGCCGGCTGATGCAGTCGGCCCGGGACGACGGCGCGATGGCCGCCATCGAGGGCGAGGAGGCGGAGGTCCGGGAGTCCCTGGTGGGCTACGGGGACGCGGTGGCGATCGCGGCCGTGAACGGGCCCCGGTCCGTGGTGATCTCCGGCGACCGCGACGTGGTGGAGAAGATCAGCGCCCTCTGGAAGGGCGAGGGCCGTAAGGCCACCGCCCTCAAGGTCAGTCATGCCTTCCACTCGCCGCATATGGACGGCGTGCTCGAAGAGTTCCGTACGGTGCTCCGGACGCTGACGTTCCGCCCGCCGAGACTGCCCGTGGTCTCCAATGTCACCGGCGAACCGGCCACGGCCGGACAACTCTGCTCCCCGGACTACTGGGTACGGCACATCCGCGAGGCCGTCCGCTTCCTCGACGGCGTCCGCACCCTCGCGGCCCGGGGAGTCGGCGACTACGTCGAACTCGGCCCCGACGGCATCCTCAGCGCCCTCGTGCCCCGCTGCCTCGACCACGAACCCGGCGCCGTCGTACCCCTGCTGCGCCGCGACCGCTCCGAGGCCCGTACCGTCGCCGCCGCCCGCGGCACGCTGCACGCCCGGGGCACGGCACTCGACTGGTCCGCCGTCCATCCCGGCGCCCGCCGGATCGAGCTGCCCACCTACGCCTTCCGCCGCGACCGCTACTGGATCGAGCCGCCCGCCCGGCACGGCGACACCGCCGCCCTCGGCCTCGCCGCCGCGGACCACCCCCTGCTGGCGGCCGTGATCCCCCCGGCCGACGGCGACGAGACCCTGCTCACCGGGCGGATCTCGATCCGTACCCACCCCTGGCTCGCCGACCACACCATCGGGGACACGGCCGTCCTGGCCCCCGCCGCCCTGCTGGAACTCGCGATCCGCGCCGGGGACGAGACCGGCGCGACCGTCGTCCGCGAACTGACCGCGACGACGCCCTTCCCGCTCCCCGAGAGCGGCGGCGTGCAACTCCGGGTAACCGTCGGCCCGGCCCCCGCCGACGGCTCCGGAGACCGGACCGTCGCCGTCCACGCCCGGCCGGAAGCCGGTGAGACGCCCTGGACGCACTGCGCCAGGGGAGTTCTCGGCGGCGGTACGGAGGCCGCCCCCGTCCTCCGTACCGCCTCCGGGGACAGCACCACCGGCAACACCACCACGATCGGCCTCACCGACGAACGGAGCGCCGAGGCCGTACGGTACGGGCTCCACCCCGCCCTGCTGGCCGCCGCGCTTCCCGCCCGCCGCACGGCCGGGCGCCCCGGGACCGTCGCCCTGCCCGCCCACTGGCGCGGCGTACGCCTGCACGCGGGCGGCGCGGCCACGGTCCGGGTCGGGACCGCCGAAGTGCCCCCGGCCCCGGGAACCGACGAGCCCGCGGTGGCGCTCACCCTCGCCGACGAACACGGCGAACCCGTACTCACCGCCGAGGCGGTCACCTTCCGGGACGTGTCCGAGGACGCGCTCGGCCCCGGAACGGGCCGGGACGGCGCCTCGCCCGGTACCGAACTCCACACCCTCGAATGGATCCCGGTCGAGACCGTCCCCGGGGACGAGCCGCCCCACTGGGGCGCCCTCGACGTCGATCTGGCCGGTATCACCCGGTACGCGGGGTTGGCCGAGGCGGCCGAAGCCGTCGAGGCGGGCACCCGGATCGACTGGCTGCTCGTGCCCTGGCGGCCCGGCACCGCGACCGAGGTGACCGCCGCCGCCCGCGAGGCGGCCGGAAAGGCACTCGACCTGGCCCGGGAACTCGCCGTCGAGGAACGGCTCCACGGCACCCGGCTGCTCGTCTTCCTGCCCGACCCGGACACCACCGACGAGACGGCGACCGACGAGACGGCGGCCACCGCCCTGGCCTGCGCCGCCGTACGCGGACTGCTGCGCTCCGCCCAGGCCGAGACCGGCGGCCGGATCGTCCTCTGCGCCGCCGGCCCGGCCGCCGCACCACCGGCCGGACTCGCCGCCGCCCTGCGGACCGGGGAATCCGAACTCGCCTACCGGGACGGCCGCTTCACCGCACCCCGGCTGCGCCCCGCGACGGCTACGACCGAAGCAGGTGAAACCGCCCCCCGGCCCGCCTTCGACAAGGGCACCGTCCTCGTCACCGGCGGCCCCGGCGGACTCACCGGACCCCTCGTCCGCGAACTCGTCACCTCGCACGGCGCGACCCGGCTCCTGCTCACCGCCCCCACCGAAGCCGGTACGGCGGGCCTCACGCCCCTCGCCGCCGAACTCACCGCCCTGGGCGCCGAGGCCACCGTCGCGCACTGCGACCCCGCCGACCCGGCGGCCCTGGCCGGAACGCTGGCGGCCGTACCGGCCGAACACCCCCTGCGGGCGGTCGTCCACCTCCCCTCCTTCCGCGACGACGCACCGGTGACGGCCCTCACCGCCGAACGGCTCGACGCCATGCTGACCGCCACCGCCGACGGCGCCTGGCAACTGCACCGGCTCACCCGGGACCTCGACCTGTCGGCCTTCGTCATCGGACACTCCACCGCCGGACTCCTCGGCGCCCCCGGCCAGGCCCACGGCGCAGCCGCCGCGGCCTTTCTCGACCGGCTCGCCCGGCACCGCGCCGCCCTCGGGCTGCCCGCCACGGCGTTCGTCCGCCCGCCCGGACAGCCGGACGACGACGGTCCGGCAACGGCGGCCGGACGGGGCGCCCACGACTGGTTCCGCCCCCGGACCGGAGCCGATACCGCCGCCGCCTTCGACACCGCCGCCGGCCTCGGCCGGACCGTCCTGGTCCATGCCTCCGTCGACCGGTCGGCACTGCCCGAACAGGTGCCCTCCGCCCTGCGGGACCTGCGGCGCGCACCCGCCCGGCGTAGCGTCCGGACCGCCGGACCCGCCGACTCGCTGCAGGACCGGCTCGGCGGCCTCGACCCCGCCGGACAGCAGGCCCTCGTCCTCGGGATCGTCCGCGCCGAGGTCGCGGCCGTCCTCGGCCACGCCGACCCGTACGCCGTCGGCGTCCGCAGCGAGTTCCAGGAGCTGGGCTTCGACTCCCTCACCGCGATGGAGCTGCGCAACCGGCTCGGCGCGGCGGTGGGGCTCGGGCTCCCCGCCACCCTGGTCTTCGACCATCCGACCCCGGAAGCGCTCACCGCCCATCTGCTGACCCTGGTCGCGCCCGGCGGCGCGCCCACCGCCGGCCGGGTGCTGGCCGAACTGGACCGGCTCGACGCCGAACTGGAGGAGCTGGCCGACGACCAGCGGCACCGCGACGTCCTCCACCGGCGGCTGCGGACGATGGCCGCGCGGTTCGCCGCACCCGCCGCGACCGAGGACGACCGGGAGGCGGCCGCCGACCGGATCGCCTCGGCGTCGGTGGACGAGATGTTCGACCTGATCGACACGGAGCTGGGGCGCACCCGGCGCTGACCTGGTGCCGGGGACCCGACCGTCCCCGGCACCGCATTCACGTACGCATGGATTCACGTACGCATGGGGGGATGGCGCGATGTCCGACGCAGAGACCACGGCGACCACGGGCGGGACCACGGCCGGAGCGGCGGCGACCAGGGAAGAGAAGCTGGTCGAGTATCTGAAATGGGTCACGGCCGATCTGCAGGAGACCCGGCGGCGGCTGGCCGAGGCGGAGGCCGCCGACGAGGAGCCGGTGGTGATCGTCGGGATGGCCTGCCGTTACCCCGGCGGAGTGGCGTCCCCGGCCGATCTGTGGCGGCTGGTGGACGACGGCGTCGACGCCATCACCGATCCTCCCACCGACCGCGAGTGGGATCTGGAGCGGCTGAACGAGAAGTGCTACTCGACCCGCTCCGGCTTCCTGGCCGACGCCCCCCTCTTCGACGCCGGGTTCTTCGGGATCTCCCCGCGCGAGGCCGTCGCCATGGACCCCCAGCAGCGGGTGCTGATGGAGACCTCCTGGGAGCTGTTCGAGCACGCCGGGATCGACGTCACCACCTTGAAGGGCAGCAGTACCGGCGTCTTCGTCGGCATCGTGGAGGAGAGCTACCACGGGCTCAATGTGCCCGAGGAGCTCGAGGGCTTCCTGATGACCAGCAAGCTCAGCAGTGTCGCCTCCGGCCGGATGGCGTACACCTACGGCTTCGAGGGCCCGGCCGTCTCCCTGGACACCGCCTGCTCGTCGTCGCTGGTGGCGCTGCATCTGGCGATCCGGTCGATCCGGTCGGGGGAGTCGACCCTGGCCGTCGCGGGCGGGGTGACCATCCACGCCGACCCCGGCGGGCATATCGACTTCGCCAAACAGCGCGGCCTGGCCGCCGACGGCCGCTGCAAGTCCTTCGCCGCCGCCGCCGACGGCACCTCCTGGGCCGAGGGCGCCGGTCTCGTCCTGGTCGAACGGCTCTCCGACGCCCGCCGTCTCGGCCACCGGATCCATGCCGTGATCCGGGGCTCCGCCGTCAACCAGGACGGGGCGTCCAACGGGCTCGCCGCCCCCAGCGGCCCCGCGCAGGAGCGGGTGATCCGGCAGGCGCTGGCCGACGCCGGGCTCGGCGCCGCCGATGTCGACCTGGTGGAGGCACACGGTACGGGGACCACCCTCGGCGACCCGATCGAGGCGCGGGCGCTGCTGGCCACCTACGGGCAGGGCAGGCGGCCGGAGCACCCGCTGATGCTGGGCTCGCTGAAGTCGAACATCGGCCACAGCGTCGCCGCCGCCGGAGTCGGCGGGGTGATCAAGGTGATCGAGGCGATGCGCCATCAGCGGATGCCCCGCACCCTGCATGTGGACGCGCCGACACCCGAGGTGGACTGGGACTCCGGCGCCGTGGAACTGCTCACCGACCCCAGGGAATGGCCGCGCGGGGAGAAGCCGCGCCGGGCCGGGGTCTCCTCGTTCGGGGTGAGCGGGACGAACTGCCATGTCCTGCTGGAGGAGCCGGAGGTGGAGCTTCAGGAGGAGCCGGCCGCCGAGCCGGGCTCGGGCGCCGGTGCCGGTGGTGTGGTGGGTGGCGGCGTGGTGCCGCTGGTGGTGTCGGGCGGTTCACCCGGTGGTCTGAAGGGTGTGGCGGCCGGTCTGCTGCCGCTGGTCGAGGACGGGGCCGATCCGCGGGATATCGCGGGCGAGTTGGTGAGTTCGCGGGCGGTACTCGGCTGGCGTGGGGTCGCCGTGGGATCGGGCCGGGACGAATTGACGGCGAATCTGGGTGTACTCGCGAACGGTGGTTCGGGTCCGGGATCGGTTATCGGAACGGGCCCGGTCTCCGCGCCGGACCGGGTGGTGTTTGTGTTTCCGGGGCAGGGTCATCAGTGGGTGGGGATGGCTGTGGGGTTGTTGGATTCGTCGGTGGTGTTCGCGGAGCGTTTGG
>NZ_JBEYIS010000091.1:0-20384 GCF_040635975.1 Streptomyces sp. NPDC006798 | reverse complement strand
CCACCCGCGCCACCCGGACACCGAGCCCCTTTTCACCCCGCCCGGTCCCAGCGCGCCCCGGCCGCCCCCAGCAGCCGGGCGATTCGCTCCGCCGCATCAGCGGACAGCATGACCGACAGCCGACCCGAACCATCCGGCCCGGCATCCGCCCGCCACGAAAGGCCAGCCGCGTCCACCCCGGCCGCCGCCAAAGCGCTTTCCAACGCCTGTCCGGCATCCCGGGCCCGCCGCCAGCCGCCCACGTAGTCGACCCCGTCCACCCACACCACATCGTCGGGGTCGAACGACTCCGCGTAGTGCCCCGTTTCCTCCGGGCGGCTCATGATCGAATCCTTCCCCGTTGCCCAACATGCCTACCGACATGTGCCGTTGTGGCCAGGGCACGGCGAGTACCCCGGTACCATCGGCACCGGGGTCCCTAGTGGATCACCAGCCGGACCACCCACACAGCTGCCAGGCGAAGGGGTGGTCCGGCCTATTTCCGACCCTCCCCAAAGGGTCGAAACTGATGGGTCATCACGGGTGAGGAGTACTCATCACGGCGACCGGAATGAAGACCGCGTAGCAGAACACCACCAGCAGAAACACACATAGACGCTGCCGCATCAGACACCCCCCTCCACAGCTCCATCGGAGCGCCGGGCGACGCAGGCGCGTCGGTTACGGCAGAACACGTAGACCAACTGCCGGACACCGCCGGAACGTCGGGGAACCAACACGCCAACGGCCCGTAACTCAGAGGCGACCACCTGACAACGGCAGGCGTCGCACGGGTACACCAAACCTCCGCTATCCACCGGCACACCCCGAGTGACCAGGCTTGCCAGCAGGGCAGGCGAAGGCTCCCGAGCACGGGGGGAGGGTCCCGTCCACCCTGCCAACCAGGGGGAGGAAGATCACCGGACGCACGATCCATTGCGCGGCAACGGCGGGACTCCGAACCGAGAAGAGGGCCGCGTGCCCGTGTTCCAGTCGGCCCGCCGCCCAGCTCCAGTAGCGGTCATCCGGGGCCGTCACCTCCGCCGATTCGGAGGCGTTCGCCAAAGCCTCCGACGCCATCCGATGGAGCGGGCGGACCCAGGCCACCGCCTCACCTGCGGACAGCGCGTCGTACGACGCAACCAATTGGGCATCCTCACCCGCTGTCTGCGTCGCGAACTCCGCCCAGAACCCCCGATACGGAGGTGGGCCGCTGATTCCGCCGGATGCCGGTTGGGCACCAGCGGCATCCGGAGGGGCCGGAGCCGCACGAGGCGAACCATTCGCCGCATCGCGCGGAGGCTCCGAACGTGTGTTTCCTTCCACCGCCTTGTCACCCGACATTGGCAACACCCATTCGCTAGCTGTAGCCGGGGGATAGCCCCACGAGTTCCCTAGGTTGGTGGCTGACTGCACGCATGCCGATACGCCGGGCGTATGGCCACGGCGTATCGTCTATGTATGACCAACCAAGGAGCATGGACGGACGCCCGGTTACGGGCAGCGTGGGCGTCGGGAGACTGGTCGAACATCTTTCGGGAGTACCGGCGCGCGAGCGGAGTTTCACAGCTAGCGCTTGGTTCGCTCGTCGGTATGCCTCAGTCGCATGTGTCCTTGATTGAGAACGGCAAACGACAGGTCACCAGCGCCGACGTGATTTCGCGAATCACAGAAGGGCTTGACGTGCCAAACGAGTTGCGCGGACTACCAGGACCCCCGGATCCGGAGGGTGTGGAGTGGGGGCCGAACGCCGAACTCAACGAACGAATCGCCCGTGCGCACAGCAGAGGGCGGGTTGACGTTCGGTCGGCCGACTGGATAGCACGCGTCCTTGCCGAACACCGGCGCGCAGAGGACATGATTGGCGGCAAGGAGCTGTGGCCGGTGGTGCGATCGCAACTCGACGCCGTGACACGCCTACTGCCCCTTGCCTCAGGACCCGTCGCGGACAAGCTATTGATCCTTGCGGGTGAACATGCGCACTGGCTGTCTTGGGTGGCAGCGGGGGAAGGCCGTCGAGGCGCGGCTGTCGCTTGGCTGGATCTGGCGAACGGTTGGGCTTTGGACGCAGGATCCGCAGATCTGGCGTCATGGATCACTCGTGTCCGTTCCTACTACACCTTGAACAACGGCGATCCAATCCGCGCGCTCAGGATCGCCGAGGCTGCACGACGCTCATCCGGCGACCTTTCGCCCGCCGCATCCTCGATCGCTCTGCACGCAACCTCCCTTGCGCTAGCAGCCGTTGGCGATCGGGATACAGCCCGCAGGCTGTCCCAGGAGGCATACACCAAGGCCCTTGAGGCACCGGACGAAGGCGACCGGCCCGGGTGGCTGTACTGGCTCGACCCGGTCCGCGCGAAGCTGAATCTAGGCGAGGCGGCTCACGCTGCCCGGGATTGGTCTGTCGCGGCTGACGCCTTCCGCGAAGGCTTGGCAGGCTTGGACGGGTACCCGCGTGACCAGGAGTTTTACGCCGCCCGCCTTGCGGAAGCCCGCCAGCGCAGTTGAGCAACATGGCCCCCTGAAGCGTCGTACCTCAGGGGGTCTCCAAACATACATCTGCGCATGTGTTGCTAGGCATAGACATAATGCTGGTACGGCCGGGGGAGCGCGGCCGGTGCGAGGGTCATACGGCGGTCTCCGGCGGTGCGGGGAGAGCGGCCGCGCGGGCCGGGGGCTCCAGGAAGAAATGGGCGTACGGCACGGTCCACACGGCCTCGTGTCCCAGCCGGTGACCGGTGTAGCCGTCGTCCCCGTAGGCGGTGCCGTGGTCGGAGCAGACGATCGCGAAACAGCGGCGGCGGCTCGCGGCGGCGGCGAACAGCCGGCCGATGTGCCGGTCCACGTACTCCAGCGCCGCCGCGTGCGTGGCGCGCGAGTCACCGGCCTCCCGGGTGGCGCCGGGCAGATGGAACCAGTTCGGCTGGTGCAGCGACGGGACGTTGACGAAGAGGAAGAGCCGCTGCTCGCGGGGGAGCCCGGCGACGATCTCCGCCGCCCGGTCGACCTGCGAGGCGAACGAGGTCGGCGAGGCCACCCCGAACTCGGGCTCCCAGTGGCTCTCCTGGAAGAAGCCGGGCAGTACGGAGCCGAGCGGCCCCTGCCGGTTGAAGAAGCCGACCCCGCCGATACAGACCGTGCGATATCCGGCGGCGGCCAGACCCGACACCAGATCGGGGGTGTCGAAGACATAGGTGTCCCCGGCGGTCGTCTCACTGCCCGCGAACCGGGCCGCGAACAGCCGGGGATGCGGACCCGGGGCCGCCGGGGTGGGCAGAAACCCCGCGAACATCGCCTGGTGGGAGGCGTAGGTGAAGCTGCCGGGCGCATGCCGCCGCTCCCAGCGGCCCCCGGGCAGATGACGGGCCAGACGCGGGATCCTGCCCTGCTCCGCCAGCTCCTGGGCCACGTCGTACCGCAGGGTGTCGAGGGTGACCAGGAGCAGATCGTCCCGGCCGACGACCTCGTTCATATCGGGATCCGGGAATCCGGCGGAACCCGGCACCCCGGTCCCGGGCTCGCGGGACCCGGCGGACCCGGGCACGGGTTCCGGGGGCCCGTCGGTTCGCGACAGCGGCCCGGGGGCGGTGTCAGGCTTCGGCACGTTCGTTCCTTGCTCTCGGTGCTGTACTCGGTGGTGCGACCGCCGCCGACGGCGATGCGGTACGGGCGGTCGCGGGCGGGACGCCCCGCGCGGCCCGGGCCCGGACGGCGGCTATCTGCGCCCCGTAGGTGTCCAGGCCCTCGGCACCGGAGCCGGGTAGCCCGGTGAGCCCCGGCAGCAGATCGCCGAAGGCGTTCACCTCCCCGACGGAGAACCGCCGCCAGTCCCGCAGCGGCAGCAGATCGACCCCGACCCGCAGCGCCGAGGGGAAGAGGGCCGCCGCCCGCTCGCAGATCGCCAGCGCCTCGTCCCAGTCGCCGCCCGCGCGCCCGATCGCGGCCCGGGCCGCGACCAGATCGCCCCGCGCGCCGCCCAGATGGAGATTGGTCATCGGTGACCGGCTGGTCCGCAGGACCGCGTGACCGGCCCGGCCGTCGGTGACGACGATCCGCAGATCGGCGCTCCGCCGGTCCTGGGTCGCCTTCGGCAGCCACCGCTCGATATGCAGCCCGTCCGGGGCGAGGGTGTCCACGATCGCCGCGATCTCGGCCTCGTCGGTGTAGTGCCGCACCCGGAGGGAGTTGAAGAGCCGGCCGCGCTCGTCGCGCTCGACGGACGTCGTCGCCCGCACCCGGCCCCCGCCCGCGGTCTCCACCGCGAGCACCCCCGAGGCCGACGAGCCGTGCGCGAGCTTGACGAAAACCCGGTGCATCCCGGCGTCCCGGGCCAGTGCCCGGACGTCGTCCCAGCCGTGGACCGGCGGAGCCCCCGGACCCGACGTCGGGGACTCGGGCACCGGTATCCCGGCCTCCCGCAGCACCCCGTGGCAGAGCCGCTTGTCGAACAGCACGGCCAGCTCCGCCGGATCGTCCAGCGGGACGGCGCCCGCCGCCGTCACGGCGGCGGACACCTCACGGACCGCGCCGACGAACCGCCCGTACCAGCGGGCCGTGCCCTCCACCCGGGCCGGATCGTCACCGCCGCGCAGCACCCCGTCCACATAGGGGTCCTCGCCGGGCGAGTCGATCCGCACCCACTCGCCGGGCCGGAACTCGGCCCGGCCGCGCAGGACCAGGATCCAGGGCACCACCCGGACCGGCGGCAGCCCGGCGGCCCGGGCCGCCGCCGCGAAGAGATCCGCCCGGCGGCTCTCGGCATGGGCGACCACGGCGAGCCGGGGCGGCGGGGCGGACGTCGTCGCGGTCATGGCGTCATTCGCCCACGGAGACGTAGCGGTTGTCCCAGTCCCCGTCCTGGTCCCACTCGTCGAACATGCTCTCGTCGAGGTTCAGCTCGACGCCGCTGCCCTCCAGGGCGGCGGTCACCCGCTGCTCCATCGGCTCGGAGAGATAGTGGTAGGAGAGGTCGAGCCGCTTCAGATGCGTCAGCGGCTGCCCCTCCAGCAGGGCCTGGGCGCCCTCGTCGCTGAGGGTGCCCATCGACAGATCGAGCACCTCCAGCCGGGCGACCACGGGCGCGCCCGCGAAGGCCGCCGCGATCTGGTCCTGCATATCGCTGTTGTGCAGCGCCAGATGGCGCAGCTTCGGCAGCCGGGCCCCGGTCAGGAACGGCTCCAGGTCCTCGATCGCGGTCGTCGCCCCGTACTCCGACGTCCCCAGCCAGAGGTCCAGCGTCTCCAGCGCCGGGAAGTCCGAGGCGGCGACGGACCGGACGACCTCGGCGTCGAGGCCGCCCGTCTCGATCTCCAGCCGCCGCAGCGACTCGTGCCGGACCGGCTTCAGCTCCAGGCCCTGACCGCCGCGCGCCCCGAACTCCTCCAGCCCCGGGAAGGCCGTCAGCAGCGGGGTGAGCGAACCCTGGTTGATCCAGGAGATCTCGCACTGGTCGGACGATATGTCGCCGACGAAGAGCGACCGCAGCTCGGGGAACCGGTCCGCCGCGCCGGCCAGTGCCTCCACCACCGGGTCCGGGCCGGTGTCGTAGACGTCCGACCAGGCGCCCACGATCAGGGCGCGGACCCGGGACGGATCGACCACCGTCAGAAAACGGGCGAACTCGTCCTCCCACTCCACCTTGCTCTCGTAGGCTTCCACGGCGATCCGCCAGGCCACCGATTCGGCCGTCGGCAACGCGACCTCGGTGCCCGCGTCGGGGAAGTCGAAGACGGGCAGGCCGAACAACTCCTGCAAATCGCTCATGGAAGAACTCCAGACACCGAGGGTGGTCGATCGCGTGATCGGTTCGATGGGGAGAAGTTGTACCAAGCGCCACTGACAACCGCCCGACGGGGGTGGTCGCACCGTCGCGCGGCCCGGCGCCGGCGCGCACACCGGGCGGCCGCCCGGGCCGAGGTCGGGGCGGGGCCGGGGCCGTGATCCGGGGCGATTGTCAGACCCTCCCCCTAGCGTTCAACTCAGTTCGCCGCACTCGGCGTCGAACGACGAGGGGAGAGCCATGTACCGGCAAGGAGACGTGCTGATCGCGCCCGTCGCCGAGGAGTCCGTCCCGGCCCATCTCGCCGAGGCCCCGGCCGAACCGCGGGACTCCCGCGGCCGGATGGTGCTGGCGCTGGGCGAGGTCACGGGCCACGCCCACGCGGTGCTCGGCGGGGGACGGCTGGTCCGCGAGCCGGGGCCGTTCGGGCCGCTCGTGCTCCATCTGCCCCAGGGCGGCAAGGTCGTCCACGAGGAGCACGCCGCCATCGACCTCCCCCGAGGCTGGTACCGGATCATTCGCCAGCGCGAGTATCTGCCGGGCGCGGTACGCATCGTCGCGGACTGACCGCGATCCACCCGCGCGGCAGCCCGGATACCGGCACCCCGCGCGACGGCGGTCCGGTCCGGGAAGGCCGGAGCGCGACAGCGTCATGAGCACCACAGCACGACAGCACCACAAGCGGTAGCAGGAACACGGGAACAGCGGAGCGAACGAGAGTCGGTCCCGGGCCAGGGCCGGGCGACAGGGACGGGGAGAGACCGATGCTTCAGGTCGAGTACATCGAGGACACCGACATCATGGGCAAGTGGCGGGCGATCGCGGCGGCGACCGGACCCGCGGACCGGGCCGCGGCCGAGGACGGCGTGCGCCGCGCCTACCGCGACGCCGGACTGACCGCGCCGGAGCGGATCGTCTGGGCGGGATCACCGCTGGAGGCGGTGGTCCTGCTCCGGACGCTCGGCGACGAGCCGGGCCCCTCGGTACGGGACCGGGTCCGCACCCGGCCCTGGGCGGACGAGCGCCGCCGGGTCCACGACGAACTGGGCCCCGGGGGCTGGACCGAGCTGTGGAGCGCGACCGGCGCCCGGCTCTGGGACACCACCCGCGCCCTCGCCGACCGTATCCGGGCCGGGATCCTGGAGCGGCTCGCGGAGGGGATCGAGGGCGACGAGGAGCACATACTCCAGCAGGCCCTCCGGGATCTGGAGACCGAACTGCGCCAGCTCCTCCTCGACGCGGTCCTCGGCCAGCACGACGCCGCCTGGCTGGCCGCCTTCGACGGCCGCAGCGACCGGCTCGCCCCGCTGGCGGACATCGCCGCCACCGCGGGCTGGTGGTGGCCGTACGAGAAGACCGCGGTGATCTGCGAGCGGCCCGTCGAACTCCACCGCGACGAGGCCGGACGGCTCGACAGCGGCTCCGGACCCGCCCTGCTCTTCCCCGACGGCTTCGCCCTGCACGCCTGGCGCGGCATGCCCGTGCCCGCCGCCTTCCTGGACGAACTGACATCGCTCGACCCGGCCCGGATACGGGACGAGGAGAACGCCGAGCTGCGCCGCGTCATGCTGGAGTTCTACGGGTACGACCGCTATCTCGCCGAGTCCGGCGCGAAGCCCGTGCACCGCGACGAGACGGGTGTCCTGTGGCGGATCCCGATGACCGGCGACGAGGACGTGGCCATGGTCGAGGTGGTCAACAGCACCCCGGAGCCGGACGGCAGCCACAAGACGTACTGGCTGCGGGTGCCCCCGCGCACCACGACCGCCAAGGAAGGCGTCGCCTGGACCTTCGGTCTGGGGGAGGGGGAGTACGAGCCGCTGCGCCAGACCTGAGGGCCCGGCCGGGATCCGGCCCGCCCGGCGGTGGGCCGGGGTGAGGCGCCGGGGGCGGGCCAGGCAGGGCCGGGGCGTCAGCCGGAGGTGTGCCGCCGGAGCCGGTGGCGTACCGCGCGCTGGCCCAGCGGGCCCAGCTCGTCGAGGACGGCGGCGAGTTCCGCGAGCCGTGCCAGCGCGTCGAGGGCCCGGTCCGCGCCGTCCGGATCGACGCCCTCGTACAGCTCCAGACCGACGAAGGCGGCCGAGACCGCCCGGGCCAGTCCGGGCGGGTCGGCGAACTCGCCGAGCGGGGTCTCGCGCAGTACCCGGACGAGCACCTTCTCGATCTCGTTGATCCACAGCTCCAGACCGGCCGAGGTGGCGGGACCGAGCCGGGGCTGGGTCTGGGCACCGGCGAGCAGCTGGGCGAGGGCGGCGACACCGCCGTGCTCCCGCTCCTCCCGGTGCATCTCCCGCCCGAAGGCGAGCAGTTCGGCGAGGGAGCCGACGGAGTCGAGCCGGGGCCGGTAGCGCTCGACGCGCTGCCGGGCGCCGTGCCGGCACGCCTCCGCCAGCAGTTCGTCCACCGAGCCGAAGTGATAGAAGACCAGGGCCTGGTTGACCCCCGCGGCGGCGGCGATGTTCCGGGCCGACGCCTTGGCGATGCCGTGTTCCGTGAGGGTGCGCAGCGCGCCCTCCAGCAGCTTCACCCTGGTCTCCTGGCTCACGCCCGTATCTCCTCGCGTACCGGGCGCAGCCCGGCGCGCACCCCGGACGAGCCTATGTCCTGATAGGTGGCGGTGAACGAGCCCTCGTAGCCGAAGAGGGGTCCGAATCGCCGGTTGGTCACCCGGACCCGGATCCGGAACCGGTCCGTGGTGTCGTCGTACGACTCCCGTACCTCGGCGTCGGCGCCGATCAGCTCGGGTACCCGGACGTCGACCGGTCCCTCGCGGAAGCGGTGGGACCAGGCGCGGATCAGCAGGGAGCCGTCCGGTTCGGCGCTGGGCAGCAACTCGGAGGCGAGATGCTGATGGGTGCCGAGATAGTCCAGGACCCGGTCGCCCCGGGGATCGAGGACCATGGTCGCGTCGAACCGGCGCGGGCCGCGGGGGAAGGCGAAGGTCCGTACGAAGGTGACGGTCTCACGGCCGAAGGAATCGAGGTACGGCACGTTCTCGATCACGAACGGGATCCGGCGGCCGGTGCGCGGCAGCAGGATGTGCCGGCTCGCCCCCAGTGCGAGGAACGGTTTCAGCAGGGGTGCGACGAGTGGGGAGCCGCCGTGCCAGATCCGGTCCATGACCCCCCGGCCGGTGCAGGACTCGCCACTGTCGAGTCCGACGGAGAACCGGCGGCGCAGGGCGGGATGGAGCCGTTCGAAGTCGGCGTCCCCCATGGCGGCGCGGAAGATCGAGGTCATGGCGCTCCAATGAGGTGAGCAGGGCGGGGTCGCGGATCGGGGCGGGCGGGACGCGTCGGCAGCGGCGGGCCGACGGCGTACCGGGCAGCGGTGGTATCAGCAGGGCCGCCGCGATCGCGGCGGGGAGGGCGAAAACACCGACGAGAACGGCCGTGAGGACGACGGAACCCAGCCGGACGAGGACGTCGGCGACCGAGCGCGCCAGGGCGCGTTCGGGGCTGACACCCCGTTCGCACCAGAGCCTGAGCCGGTCGAAGGACCATGCGGTGGCCCGGCCGAGCAGAGGCCGGCAGACCAGCCGGTCGACGGCCCGCCCGAACCGGCCCCACGGCGGCCGGTAGTCGTAGCCGGTGAGGAAGCGGATTCCGTCCGGTGTGGGGACATAGCGCCAGTAGCCGCTGCCCTCCCGGATCGGGGAGAGCGGATGCGGGGAGGCGAACCGGAGCGCCGAGACCCGTCCTCCGTCGGGCCGTAGCCGTTCACCGGCGCTGACGCCGGTGCCGCTGATGGTGAGGAAGGGCAGGACGCGGGTGGCGTACCGGAAGCGCCGGGGCGCGTCCGGCGGTCCGGGCAGCGGATCGATCCGGGTGAACCGGACGTCCCACCGCCCATGCTCGTCCGGCTCCTGGGTCCGGTCCCAGAGCGTCTCCATATCGGTCCGGATCAGTGTCTCGACATAGAGACCCATGACCGTTCTCCCCTCGTCAAGGAGTCGTTTGAGCGAGTGCTCAAAAGGACCGTAGCGAGGTTTGAGCGATCGCTCAAGCAGGTGCTCTGCTGGCAGGGGCATGACAAGCATGTCGGGCCGTGTGAACGCGGAGAAGGCGGAGGGCGGTCAGCTGAGGGCTTCGGTCAGCGCCGCGCGCTCCAGACCGAGTTCACGGGCGAGCGCCTCGTCCGTCCACTCCAGCATCGCCGCCCGGGAGAGCGAGCCCGCGTACGAGGTCATCTGGACGGCGAGTCCGTCCAGGAAGGCCGTCAGCCGCCAGGCCGCGGCCGCCGGATCGGGGCACGGGAACTCGCCCGCGGCCGCCCCTTCGGCGATGACCTCCGTGAGCGCGGCCTTCCACTGCTGGTCGAGATCGCGGGCGACCTCGCGCAGGGCGGGCTCGCGCAGCGACACCGCCCAGCCCTCGATCCAGAGCCGCCAGCCCTTGGCGGGCCCGGTGGGCGCGTACCAGCGGACCGCGGTCCGCAGCCGCCGCACCGCCGACGTCCGGCGGCCCAGCAGCTTGCGCAGATGGGCGAGATCGGCGTCGGCGGCATGGGTGAACGCCGCCGCGACGAGCTTCTCCTTGGTGGAGAAGTGGTACAGGACCAGGGCGTTGCTCACCCCGAGGGCGGCGGCGACATCGGCGATCCGCACCTCGGCGGCGCCCCGTCGCTGAATCTGCTCGACCGCGGCGTTGAGGAGGTCCTCACGCCGCTGCGCCACGCTCAACCGGACTCTTGCCACGGTCTCAGCCTACACAGCGGATCTTGCCCCGGCCGGGGTGCGGGTCGCCCTCCGGCCATCCGCGGAAGCTTCGGCTCCGGGGGCAACTCCCGTCGTCGCGGCCGGGGTCGGGCCGGTCCGGAGCGGAACGCGGGAACGGCCGCCCGGCGGGCGGCGGCGGGTCGCTTCAGCAGGAGCCGCCGAAGCGCTCCGCGATCAGCGGGAGGCGCTCCGCGACGATCGCGTGGGCCGCCGCGCGGGGCGTCGTGCCGTCGGCCTCGGCCCGGGCGAGCATCGCGCCCACCAGCTCCCGCATCGAGCCGCGGAGGCGGGTGAACGCCTCGTCCGCGTCCGCGCCGATATCGCCGAAGAGGGTCCACCACCACCAGGCGTTCGTCCCGGAGTTGACCACCACGTCCGGCAGGACGGTCACGCCGCGCCGGGCCAGCAGCGCCTCCGCCTCCGGCAGGACCGGCATATTGGCGGCCTCGACGACCCAGCGGGCCCCGATCCGGGCCGCGTCGTCCGTATCGATCGCGTACGACACCGCCGCCGGTACGAGGACCTCGGCCGGAACCGACAGCCAGGCGTCGCCCGGCAGTTCGGTGTCGTCCGGGCGGAGCGCCGACCGGTCGACCGCGCCGTGCCCGTCCCGGGCCGCCAGAAGTGTCTCCACATCGAGGCCGCGCGGATTGGCGACGGTGCCCTTCACATCGGCGACCGCGACGATCCGCAGCCCCGCGCGGGCCAGGAAGCGGGCCGTCGCGCCGCCCATCGTGCCCAGGCCCTGGAGCGATACCCGGGTGCCCGCGTGGCCGGCGCCCGCCCGGTCGAGGGCCGTCAGAACGGCCTCGGCGACCCCGCAGCCGCCCGCCAGTTCGCCGAGGCCGATGCCGTCGACCTCCACGGCGAAGGCGGCCGCGAGCCGCCGCCGGGCCGCCGCCTCGTCGTCGAGGAGCGGATAGACGGACTGGATCGTGGAGACCAGGCCCGCCTCACGGGCGGCCCGGTCGACGGTGTCCTGGGTCAGCCCCAGATCCTCCCCGGTGGCCCACATCGTCGCCACGTACGGCCGGACGGCCCGCAGGAAGCGGACCAGGATGCCGTACGCCGCCGGATCCCGGGGGTCGCAGTCCACGCCGCCCTTCGCGCCGCCCAGCGGGATGTACCGGCCCGCCGGGGCGTCGGGGTCGTAGTGGAGGGCCTCCTTCATGGTCATTCCCCGGGCCAGCCCCGCCACCTCCCGGAGGGTGCAGCCCTGCCGCATCCGCAGCCCGCCGCTGGCCACCCCGCGGACGAGCCGGTCGACGACGAGATGCCCCTGTCGGCCCGTCACCGGATCGGTCCAGGTGAGCGACAGGAAGGGGTTTTCGGTCATGGTGAGGGCTCCAGTGACGGCGGGGCGCCGGGCGGCCGCACAACCGCCCGACTGAATCGCCGTTCAGTATCGGAAGCCCTGCCGACGCGTGTCAATGCGATTGCCGTGCCACCGTGCGAGGGGCGGCCTGACCGGCGCGGACGGCCCCGGCGGTCCCGGTCGCGCCTGCCCGGCCGCCCGCCCGCACCCGACCGGTGCCGCCCCCGCCCCCGCTCCTCCGAAGCTCCTTCGAACCCCCGGGAAAATCGCGACCCCCCGCCCCACCAGCGGGTTCCCCGGGCCCGGCGCCGTAAGAGCCGCCCGTGCGGCGGATTCCCACCCCCCACTGTCGTCCCCTCGGCACATAATGAAGAGGATCCCGAGACCAGGAGGTGCCGTGTCCGGAGCCGGCTCACCCCGTACGCTGCGAACCCGGCTGCGCGCGCTGCGCACCGAGGCGTTCGGCGCGGACCCCGCCGGAGCACGGCTGGAGCGGATCCATCGCTCGCCCCACTTCGAGAACGGGTCCTTCCGCAACCCCGTGGGGGCCAGGACCCGGCCGTCCGGCGCCTCCATGATGGAGATGGCCAAGATCTACTTCGACAAGGAGGCGCGGGCCCGCAGAGCCCCCGCCGGGCCGATCCCGCTCCACCCCGCGACCGCCGCCGACCTGGCCCGCCCGCCCGCGACCGGGCTCCGCCTGACCTGGATGGGACACTCCAGCGTCCTGGCCGAGATCGACGGCCGCCGGATCCTCTTCGACCCCGTCTGGGGCGACCGCTGCTCTCCCTTCGCCTTCGTCGGCCCCCGGCGGCTGCACCCGGTGCCGCTGCCGCTCGCCGCGCTCGGCCCGGTGGATGTCGTCGTGATCTCCCACGATCACTACGACCATCTGGATCTGCCCACGATCAAGGCGCTGGCCTCGACAGACACGGTTTTCGCGGTACCCCTCGGGGTCGGCGCCCATCTGGAGCGCTGGGGCGTCCCGGCCGCCCGGCTGCGGGAGCTGGACTGGCACGAGTCGACCGAGATCGCCGGGGTCCGGCTGACCGCCACGCCCGCCCGGCACTTCTGCGGTCGCGGTCTGCGCAATCAGCAGCACACCCTCTGGGCGTCCTGGGTGGTCGCCGGGTCGGAACACCGGATCTACCACAGCGGGGACACGGGCTACTTCGACGGCTTCCGCGATATCGGTACCGAACACGGCCCCTTCGACGCCACCATGATTCAAATCGGGGCATATTCGGAGCATTGGCCCGATATCCATATGACTCCCGAAGAGGGTATGCGCGCCCATCTCGACCTTCAGCGGGGCGAACCCGCCGGAGTGATGCTCCCGATCCACTGGGCCACCTTCAACCTCGCCCCGCACCCCTGGTCGGAGCCCGGCGAGGGGACCGTGAGCGCCGCCGCCCGCGAGGGCGCCCGGCTCGCCCTGCCGGTGCCGGGCCGCCCCTTCGAGCCGACCGGCGGCGACGTGCCGGGCGAGCCCTGGTGGCGGCCCGTCGCCCGGCTGTCCGCCGAGGCCGGCCCCACCGTCGCGGCCGAGCTGCCCGATCCCGTACGAAGCCCGGCCCCCGGAGGCCGTACGCCGGGCGCGGACAGCCCCGAGGTCGCCCCCACGGCCTGAGGCCGCCGGGCCGCTCCGGCCCCCGCGCCCTGCGGTCGGCGCGGGCCGCGGCCGTTCCGCCGCCGGGTTCTCCCGCCCGCCCGGTCGCCCGGCCGGGTTTTTCGCCTCGTCCGAGTGAGTCACACTCCGTGACGAATCCCGGGCCCGAGCGCCGGGCCGTCGGGGGTGCCCCGGGCGGTGGCCGTACGGCCCGTACCCCGACCGCGGCCCGGGGCGTACGCGCCCCCGCCGCCCGCACCCCGTCCCGGCGACGGCGTCTCCCGTCCCCGTGGGGCATCCCACCGGCCCCGGGATCCCGGGCTTTCGCGTACGCCCACGGGCGCGCGACCCCCGGCGCTCCCGCGGGCCGCCCCACGCGCCCATGCTTCCGGCATGTGCCCCGCGCGCCGGGCGCCGCCCCCCTCGCGCCCCCGCGGCCGGAATCGGGCTGGGGTGCGAGCCCTCATCCAGGAGCGGGACGAAAGCCGGGCAAGTTCGGCAACTGCCCGTCGCGCCCACCCCCATGGCGACTACCGTGTGTCGCCGGTGATCAACACCGTGTACCGGCCGGCCCGGGGCGTCGTACCCCGCCGAACGGCCGTACACGGGACCGGACCACCGCACACAGCTCCCAGTACGCGGTACGCCGGGCCCTGGGGAACCACGCACCGAGGACCACCGATGTCTCAACTACGCGCACCCGCCCCCCGGCCCGACCGCCCCACCGACGGCGGGCGGCCCGGCGGGCCGGACGACCGGCCGGTACCACCGCCCGGCGGACGGCGTCCGGCGCGAGGGAAGCGGCCCCGCCCCGGCGTCCGGCTCCGCCCCCGGCTGCTGCGCACCGCGGTCCTCCCCACCCTCACCGCCGCGCTGAGCGGCGCCACCGCCGTCGCCTTCACCGTCCAGACCACCGGCCCCCGCCACTCGACCGTCCTGTGGGCCGTCCTCGCCGCCTCCGCCGTCCTGGCCATGGCCTCCGTCGTGGCCGCGGCCATCTGCGCCGACCGGCTGGCCGGAACGGTCCTGTCCCGCACCGCCCGGCTGCGCCGGACCGTCGAACGGGAGCGAGCCGGACTGGCGGCCGCGGTCGAGGCCATCCGGCGGGGCGAGGGACCGGCCCCCGCCCGCGCCCCGGCCGACGCCGACCCGCCCGACGGGGACGAGCTGGATCTGCTCGCCCGCGAACTCGGCCGGTTCCGCGAGCACGCCGTCGCCGCAGTCGTCCAGGCGTCCCGGCTCTCCACCAGCGTCGGCAACGAACAGAAGGTCGAGGTCTTCGTCAATCTCGCCCGGCGGCTCCAGTCCCTCGTCCACCGCGAGATCCAGCTACTCGACGAGCTGGAGAACGAGGTCGAGGACCCCGAACTCCTCAAGGGCCTCTTCCACGTCGACCACCTCGCCACCCGGATCCGGCGCCATGCCGAGAACCTGGCCGTGCTCGGCGGCGCGGTCTCCCGCCGCCAGTGGTCCAACCCCGTCACCATGACCGAGGTCCTGCGGTCCGCGATCGCCGAGGTCGAGCAGTACCCCCGGGTCAAGCTGGTGCCCCCGGTCGACGGCACCCTCCGGGGCCACGCCGTCGCCGACGTCATCCATCTGCTGGCCGAACTCGTGGAGAACGCGACCCTCTTCTCCGCCCCGCACACCCAGGTACTGCTCCGCGCCCAGTACGTCACCGCGGGGCTCGCCGTCGAGGTCGAGGACCGCGGGCTCGGAATGCCCGCCGACGAACAGGCCGCGATGAACGCCCTGCTCGCCGACCCCGACCAGGTCAATGTGGCCCATCTCCTCCAGGACGGCCGGATCGGCCTCTTCGTCGTCTCCGCCCTGGCCCGCCGCCACGGCATCGCCGTATGCCTGCGGAGCAATATCTACGGCGGCGTCCAGGCCGTGCTCGTCCTGCCCCGGGGCCTGCTCGGCACCGACCCCGAAGGGCTGGGGGTGACCGGCGCCCTGGACACCGCCGCCTCCGGCCGCACCCGCCGCGCTCGTACGGTTCCGGACGCCCCGGCCCCCGGAGCCGTACCCTCCGGGGCCGTACCGGCCGAAACCGTACGAGCGCCCGGAACCGTTCCGGCGCCCGCCCGTACCGCGGGGCCCGGATACCGGCGCCCCCACCCCCACCCCCGCCCCCAGCCGCCCGGCCCCCTGCCGGTCCGCTCCGACGACCCCGGCCGTCCCAATCCGGCCACCGTCGCCCTGCCGAGGACGACCCCTCGCCCCCGGGCGCCCGAGCCGGACCCGGAGCCGTACCGGACCCCCGGGGCGTACGAACCCCGGCCCGCGCCCCGCCATGCCGCACCGGCCGACCCCGACCGGCCGCTGCTGCCCCGCCGCCGGGTCCAGGAACACCTGGTACCCCAGTTGCGGACGCCCCCGACCCCCCGGGAACCCGACGACAACACGGTCCACGACCCCGGACTGATGGCCGCCTTCCGGCGCGGCATCACCCTCGCCGAGGCGGCCGAGACCCAGCAGCGCCCCGACCGGCCGCACCCCGTCCCGCCGCCCGACGACCACCCGGGCACCCCGCACGCCCCCGGCGCCACCGCCGAACCGCGGCGCCGCGACACCACGACCAAGGAGTAGATGCACCATGGCGAGCGATGCGGCGAACGGCCCCGTCCCGGATCTCGACTGGCTGCTCAGCGGCCTCGTCCAGCGCGTGCCGTACACCCGGAACGCGGTCCTGCTCTCCTCCGACGGGCTGGTGCGGTCCGTCCACGGCCTCGACCCGGACGCCGCCGACCACATGGCGGCGCTCGCCTCCGGCCTCTACTCCCTGGGCCGCAGCGCCGGGGCGCGGTTCGGCGACGGGGGAGAGGTCCGCCAGGTGGTGGTGGAGCTGGACTCCACCCTGCTGTTCGTCTCCACCGCCGGATCCGGTACCTGCATCGCCGTGCTCGCGGGCCGGGAGGCGGACGCCGCCGTCCTCGGCTACGAGATGGCGATGCTGGTCAAGAGCGTACGGCCCTATCTCGTCACCCCGGCCCGGCAGCGCACCGGGATCGCCGGGGCCGTCGGTACACCGGGGCGCTGACCGTGCCGCTGCCCCTCGAAGGCCCGCTGCTGGACGATGCCGCGGGCCGGCTGATCCGTCCGTACACCGTCAGCGGCGGACGGACCCGCCCGACGGCCGCCCTGGATCTGCTCACCCTGGTCATGGCCACCGGGGCCGCCCCCGGAGACCGGGCGGGACCCGAACACGCCCACGCCCTCGCGCTCTGCCGGGGCCCGCTGTCGGTCGCCGAGCTCTCCGCCCATCTGCGGCTGCCGGTTGCCGTCACCAAGGTCGTCGTCTCCGACCTGGTCGAGGCCGGCGCGGTCACCGTGCGGGCGCCCGGCCACTACGACAATCCCACCGACCGTTCCCTGCTGGAGGCAGTGCTCGATGGCCTACGACGACGGCTGTGAACCGGACGGACGACCACGCGGGACCACCCTCCCGCCGGTCCTGACCGATCCCGCGACGCCGTATACCGTGCCGTACCCGCCGAGCCCCGGCCCGGACGCCCCCGCGGCCCGGGGCGGCGCGGTCCGCGAGGCCGGGCCCGGCGACCCCTTCCCCACCGCGCTCAAGATCCTCGTC
Organism: Streptomyces sp. NPDC006798; assembly: GCF_040635975.1. Lineage (NCBI taxonomy): Bacteria > Bacillati > Actinomycetota > Actinomycetes > Kitasatosporales > Streptomycetaceae > Streptomyces > Streptomyces sp. NPDC006798. Next base: position 3,390 of record NZ_JBEYIS010000091.1, on the reverse strand, counting down.
GCGGGCGGCTTCGGCGTCGGCAAGACCACCTTCGTCGGCGCGGTCAGCGAGATCGATCCGCTGAGCACCGAGGAACTGCTCAGCCAGGCCGGAGTGGCCACCGACCACCTCGACGGAGTCGAGTCCAAGACCACCACCACCGTCGCCATGGACTTCGGCCGGATCACCCTCGACGCCCACCATGTCCTCTACCTCTTCGGCACCCCAGGCCAGGAACGCTTCTGGTTCATGTGGGACGAGCTGTGCGAGGGCGCACTCGGCGCGGTCGTCCTCGCCGACACCCGGCGGCTGGAGGACTCCTTCTCCGCGGTCGACTTCTTCGAGGCCCGGGGGATCGGGTTCGCCGTCGCCGTGAACGAGTTCGACGGGGCGTTCCGGTACGACCCCGACGAGGTGCGGGGCGCCATGGACCTCAAACCCGACGTACCGGTCGTACGGTGCGACGCCCGGATCGCCAGCTCGGGGATCGGTGCCCTGGTCACCCTGGTCCAGTACCTGCTGACCACGGCCGCCGTCCCGGCCCCCCGGCCGAGCCGCGGAGTGCCGTCGTGAGCTACCAGCCGACCAGCACCCTGCTGCTGACCCCGCTGGACCGGGAGGCCCCCGAACGCTCCCGGCGGCTGCGGGCCCTCGGCTTCGGGGACCGCCCCGACACCGCCTTCGACGCCTTCGCCGACCGGCTGGCCGATGTCTTCGCGGTCCCGTACTCCATCGTCAACTTCATCGACGAGAACCGGCAGTACTTCGCCGGACTCCACACCCCCGCGGGCACCCACACCGGCCGCCACCTGACCGCCACGGCCGCCGCGGCGGCCGGCTCACCCGGCCCGGCGGCCCGCGTGGTCGCCCGCGACCACGGCTACTGCCCCCATGTGGTGGTCCGCCGCAAGGCGCTCGTCCTGGAGGACGTCTGCGACTATCCCCGGTTCGCGGGCAACCCCGTCGTCGACGAGATCGGGGTCCGCTCCTACCTGGGCGCGCCGCTGATCGACCGCACCGGCACGGCGCTCGGCACGATCTGCGTCTTCGACACCGAGCCGAGACCATGGGGCCGGGCGGGCCTGGAACACATCAAGGCGCTCGCGGGTGAGCTGGTGGACGAGATCCACCGCCGGGAGGACGGCCTGCTCTGACACGGGTACGCCGGGGCCGCGCCCGGCCCCGGCCCGGCGCCATCCCGACCTGCCGCCATCCCCCGGTCGCACCGGGTGATATTCCGGGCGGCCGGGTGCGGCCCGTCGTACCGTCGTGCCATGGCCACCGCCGACGACGTCCGCCGGATCGCGCTCTCCCTCCCCGGCGCCGTGGAGAAGCTCGCCTGGGGCATGCCGACCTTCCGCCTCGACGGCGGCGGCCGGATCTTCGCGGCCCTCGGCGAGGACGATCAGTCGATGGGTGTGAAATGCCCCAAAGAGGACCGGGCGGAGCTGATCGCCGCCGAACCCGCGAAGTTCTTCCTCCGCCCCGGCCACGACGACAACTACGCCTGGCTACGGGTCCGGCTGGCCGCCCTGGAGGACGAGGCGGAGCTGTACGCGATCCTGCTCGACTCCTGGCGCCAGGCGGCCCCGCGCAAGCTCCTCGCCGCCCACCCCGACCTGGCCGCCCCACCGCCGTCCTGACCCTCGCCCCGCGCCCGCCGCACCACGAAAGCGGTTCGTGACCACGGCCCCGAGTACGGTATGGTTCTCATGTCCACCGGGCCGGGGGAAACCCCAGGTCAGACGGGCAACGGGACGTGGCGCAGCTTGGTAGCGCACTTGACTGGGGGTCAAGGGGTCGCAGGTTCAAATCCTGTCGTCCCGACCAGCGTTTTCGCAGGTCGCAGGCGGTATCGGAGAATTCCGGTACCGCCTTTGGGTTGTTCTCGGGGACCAATTGGGGACCACGCGGTCCGGTGATGTCTTCCGGAGGACGGCTGGACGGCGCGGCTGAGGTGGGCGGTGAGTGTGTCTACTCGGTGGTTTGGAGGAGAGCGTCGGCGAGCTGCTGGAACTGGACGTCGCGGCTGGCCTTGACCAGCACGATGTCGCCGGGCCGGAGGGTGCGCTGGAGGTCCCGGACGGTGTCCTCGTCCGCCTGGACCAGGCGCGCGATCGCCGGGACGCTGTTCCCGCCCACCGTGGGCTCGGTCGAGAGCATGGTGGTGGGGTGGACTTACTGGAAGTGAATCGGGCTCGGGCGAAGTTGGCGCTGTTCCTGGCTGATGTGTTCGCCTCGATGCCGCGGAAGGACCAGCGGGCGAAGGGCGACTGCTACCTGCGGGGGCTGATGCCGGACGGCCGCCGCAAGTCCGTCCAGGCCATGGCCTCGCGGCTGCCGGACGGCAACGAGCAGACCCCGCAGCAGTTCGTGAACCAGTCGATCTGGGACCCGGTACCGGTGCAGCGGCGGATCTGCGAGCGGATCTGCCGCTGATCGACCCGGCGGTGTGGATCATCGACGATGTGTCCGTGCCCAAGGACGGCAGGATGTCTGCCGGAGGGGCTCCGCAGTACTGCGGAGCACTCGGCAAACGGGCGAACTGCCAGGTCGCGGTCACCGTCCACGCAGCGACCGACACGGCCTCCTGCCCGCTGCAGTGGCGGCTGTTCCTGGCGTCCGGGTGGGACACGGACGACCACCGGCGCACCCAGTGCCGCATCCCGCCCGGAACCGGGCACCGGGAGAAGTGGCGCCTGGCCCTGGACATCCTCGCCACCTGGGGCATGACACCACCGGTCGTGGTGGCCGACGCCGCCTACGGCACCGCCTACGTCCTGGCCGTCCGCCCGGATGTGACGGCCCACCCCTTCGACGCACGGCCCCTCGCACCGCCCCGCAACGGACCGGCCGGCTGCCCACCCCAGCCCCGCTACCGGCAGCCCGCACCCTCGCTCGCCACGCTGGCCACCGGTCCGGGGCAGCGTGCGTTCACCACTCTGACCTGGCCACAGGGCTCACACGGACCGCTGCGCTCACGATTCGCCGCCATCCGCGTCCGGCCTGCCGGCCACGCGGTCGAGCGCCTGGTCAAAGCCGCCGCCGCCTCCACACAGGGCTGGCAGGACGGAGTCCTGCCCGACTGCTGGCTCGTGGCCGAATGGCCAACCGACGCGCCACAACCGACTGACACCACCACGTCACCCTCGTGACCGCGGCCCACGCCGTCCTCACCGAACAGCCTGCCCCCAAAAGCCCGCAGGCCGCGCTCACCCTCTACCCGGTCCTCGACACCCTCCAGAACACCCTGAACCTGCCACCAACCCCTGCCCAACAGGACACCAAGACCCAGAAAGACCTAACGGAGTCCTACTACTGATCTTTTCGTAAGTTCGGTGGGTGTGGTGGGTGGATGGTCAGGCCGGTGTGGGCGAGGAATGACCATGGCAGTCGGGGGTTGGCGTTGAT